>JAHECY010000221.1 GCA_024641505.1 Gammaproteobacteria bacterium | reverse complement strand
TTACACCGCTGCTACCCCGACAAGAGCAAACCGGTGCGTAATACGCACCCTACACCGCGGTCACGATAAAACGCGGAATTTGCGTAGGGTGCGTATGACGCACCGTTTTTTACACCGCTGCCACCCCGACAAGAGCAAACCGGTGCGTAATACGCACCCTACACCCGCAGCAGACCCAGCACGCAAATAACGAGCAAGCCGCCGCCGATCAGGCGTTTGAAGGCCTGATCATGCTCCAGGATCTTGTCATGGGCTTTTAAACCCAGCACATGACCGATGGCCGCCACCGGCAATAACATCAGGGCGGTATCGAGATGTAACGGCACGTGCAATGCCACAAACGTGCTCATTTTGATCGTCACCAGGATGAACCACAGTACCAGCAGACTGTTGCGCAACTGCCGTGGGGCAATATTACGCATGTAAACCGCAACGATCAACGGCGCGCCGGTGAGCGAGGTACCAGCAATATATCCGCCGATTACCAGTAACATACGATCCACCCAGCGATTGGAACTGTGAATATTGATACTGAACAACCAGATCACGGCATAAAACAGCGTAACCGCATAGATGAAAATCACCATGACCTGATTGGGCAGGCTGATCAGTCCAAACACACCGGCGACCGTGGCGGGAATAATCAATACGGTGGAACGCAACAGATAGGCCCAACCCACGTCACGAAACCGGGTACGCAGGGTCAACGCGGAAAAGAACAGTAAGTGGCTACCGATCACCGGCAGCCAGAATATCGGTTGGTCGAATACCAGCAGCATCAGCGGCAACCCCAGCGCCGCGCCACCAAAACCGAGACCACTGCGCACGAAGCCTGACCAGATAAAAATCAGCAGCGTCAGGATAACCTGGGTGGTGCTGAAATCAAACAACACGCGCGCACCTGCAATCGTCGCTACGGGTTCTGCTGCCCAATGGCCCGCGGTGTTGGCGCAGCAAGATGGAGATCATATTAGATATCAATCGGTTACCATGCAAGTGGTCTATGTGTAAAATACGGTGACATCGATACGCGCCGCGTGCAATGAACGGTTTCGGTAGGGTGCGTTTTACGCACCGTCAGCAGCGCCGGCGCTACCCAGCCGCTACCGGTTGTCGCCGATATTATACGCATGAACCGCTAGTACAGCACATGAACCAGATAAAGACTGAACCAGGGAATATAAGTAATCAGCACCAGTGCCAGGATCAACACCAACATCCAGGGTAACGCCGCACGGGTGACCGCGCCGAGGCTCATACCGGTCAGACCCGCCGCCACATAAAGATTGAGTCCCACCGGCGGCGTGATCATGCCCACTTCCATATTAGTGGTCATGATGATACCCAAGTGTATGGGATCGATGCCGAGACTTAATGCGATGGGATGAAACAGCGGTGCGAGTATCAGTAAAATCGATGATGGCTCCATGAAATCACCGGCGAACCACAGGATTACATTGACCAGCAACAGGAAGCTCCAGGGGCTGAGTTTCTGTTCGATGACGGCCCGCGCAAGATTCTGCGGCACCTGCTGTTCCGTCAATACATGGGCGAAGATCATGGCGCATGCGATGATGAACATGATAATTGCGGTCATTTTCGCTGAATCGAGCATGACCTTCGGTATATCCTTAAAACCCATGTCTTTGTGCACGAACAGCGCGATAAACGCCGAATACACCGCGGCGACGGCGGCCGCTTCCGTGGGGGTAAAAATACCGCCATAGATGCCGCCCACGACGATGCCGATCAACAACAAACCGGAGAACGCCCGACCCAGGCTCTTGAACATGTAGCGCGCGCCCTGCCATTCATGGCGCGGCATTTTTTTATGGCGCGCCACCAGCCAGGTGGCCAGCAACAACAGGACACCCATGAGGATTCCGGGCAGGATGCCGGCGATAAACATCTTTCCCACCGATTCCTCCACCGCATCAGCATAAACGATCATGGGAATGGAGGGCGGAATCAGGATACCCATGCTGCCCGCGGTGGCGATAACGCCGACGGCATAGCGTTGGTCGTAACCTGCCTTGATCATTCCCGGAATTAGAATCGATCCGATAGCCACTACCGTTGCCGGCGAAGACCCTGAGATCGCGGCAAAGAACATGCATGAAACCACGCCGGCCAGCGCCAAGCCACCATGCATCCAACCGACCAGGGACTTGGCGAAATCGATGAGCCGCGCCGACACCCCTCCGGTGGTCAGGAAATTTGATGACAGGATAAAAAACGGAATCGCCAGCAGCGTGGTATGTTCCATGGTATCGAACAGCTTTTGGGCGATAATGATCGGCGAATCGTCGGTGGCAAGCATCACATATGCAAGACTGCTCAAACCCAGACTGATGGCGATCGGCACGCCGCAGAGCAATAAAACAATCAAGCCGATGAACAGCAGGGCTATACTCATGGTGCCTGTTCCCCGATGATCTGCGGTACTTCATTGTTGTGTATCGTGGTACGCCGGCCACGCAACACTTCAACCGCCAACACCAGAAAGTGATAAAGCATCAGGCTCAATCCTACGGGAATGGCGACATAGGGCAGCCATTGCGGTATCCGCAGGTCTTGCGTGAGATCACCCCAATGGTAGATCTTGGCCGTATAAAGCACCGATTGATAATCAACGATCGCTACGAAAACCAGGCAGCAGACGACGGCAAACATCAGCGTGGCAAAATGCGCCCGCGGCGGCAGCCGTTCCAACACGATATTAATCCCCAGGTGTATCCCCGCCTTGACGCCATGGGCCGCCCCGATCAACACCACCCAGGCGAACAGGTATTGCACCAGTTCCAGGACCCAGAAGAATCCGGTATCAAAGATATAGCGCAGCACCACATTGACGAACAACATCAATGTGGCGACGCCAAATGCGACGGTTATAGTATATTTCTCGAAATTATCGATAGCGAGGTTGATCCACGCCATAATTCCCGATGCCGTCACCGCCACAAAACCATCACCTCAATGCTTTAACAATCCATTGATTTCATCGATCAGTTCACCCCCGATCTCGTCGCGAAACATCGACCACACCGGTACCGTCGCATCGCGCCAGACTTTGCGTTCCGCGTCCGTCAACTCCACAACCTTGGCGAAACCCGCGGCTGCCACTTTCTGGCGATCCTCATTGTCCGCCTCGGCGGCATACTTGCGATTGGCCTCGGTAGCCTCACGCAGCGCATCGGTGATGGCGCTGCGAATATCGGCGGGAAGCTTTTTCCAGAACTCGCTGCTCACCACCATCAAGTATCCCAGGTAGGAATGATTGGACACGCTGATATAGCTCTGCACCTCATGAAATTTCTTGGAATTGATATTCGACCAGGTGTTTTCCTGTCCGTCCACCACACCCTGACCGAGAGCGGTATAGACTTCCTTGAACGACAATTTCTGCGGAATGCCACCCAGTGTCTCGATCATCGCGGCGGAGATGTTGGAAGACTGGATACGGAATTTCTTGCCGGTGAAATCGGCGGGTATGTTGCGTAACGGTTTATCACCCTTGATGGAAAACACTTTCATTCCGTTATCCCAGACGGTCAGCGCGTGCAGTCCTTTGGCTTCCAGACCGGCGGTCATCTTGGCCATCACGGGAGAGTCCACCAGGGTGTGTACATCGTCCACGCTGGCAAACAGATAGGGTAGATCGAAAGCCTGCAAGGTGTTGGAGAACTTCACGAATTTTGACAGGCTCGGCGCCGCTATGATGCCGGTGGTCTTACTGTCGCTCAGTCGCATCGCCTCCAGCACTTTATCGTCATCATATAATTGTGAATTGGGGAATACCTCGACCTTGACCCGGCCGTTGGTGCGCTTTGCCAGCAATTCCGAAAATAACAGAGCCGCGCGCCCTTTAGGGGTATTTTCCGCCACCACATGCGAGAACTTGATCGTATAGTCCGCGGCACGAACCTCAACGCCGCCGGCTACCAGAAAAATAAGCATTAGTGCACGCAAAACCTTGCTCATGATGCTATCTCCTTGATTATTTTGATTATTAAAATACCAGATCGAGAATATTCACCAACCATCGTCACTTCAGCGCAATTAAATCTAAATCTAGCAAGTCGACGCATAATTGCCAACGTAATTTGCCTTTCGATGACCATCCTTCCCGGAAGTTACATGCGTCTCATGATCCGTTTGCCACGCCACACCCGCGACAAATACCCGGGTAATTTGCATGAGGGCGGAGGATAATGGAAAACTTTCGGGCGCTTTAGCCCCCCGCGACGGACATCACAGATGGGTTTGGGGTTTAATTTCTCCATCACATCCAGCAGAATGCCGCAAACCTGGAAAATATTCGACAACCTGTGGATCGCATATGACCGAAGTTACCGACACCCTGGCGCCTAAAAAAGAGATATTCGCATGGGCCATGTACGATTTCGCCAACTCCGGCTATACCACCGTGGTGCTGACCGCGGTTTACAACGCGTATTTCGTCGGGGTCATTGCCGGTTCGATGTCCAATGGCGCCGGCACCTTGCTTTGGACCATTGCCACGTCAATCGCCAATATTTGCGTGCTGGTGGGACAACCGGTCATTGGTGCCATTGCCGACCATCGCGCCAGTAAAAAACAATTTTTATTGATCACGACCTTGGGCTGCGTAGTGGCGACCGCCTTGCTGTCAATCGCGGGTCCCGGTGAAATCGTGCTGGCCATGGTATTGTTAATCTTGTCCAATATCATGTTCGCTTCCGGCGAAGCATTGGTGGCGGCTTTCCTGCCGGAACTCGCGCCATCCCGCGATATGGGGCGCATCTCCGGCTATGGATGGACCGTGGGTTATCTGGGAGGGTTGTTGGTACTGGGCCTGTGTCTGACATATGTCACCTGGGCACAGGGTCAGGGCCAGGAAGCGACACAGTATGTCCCGGTGACCTTATGGATCACCGCCGTCGCGTTTGCCGCCGGCGCCATACCGACATTTATCTGGCTGCGCGAACGCGCGCAACCTCTGGATCTGATTCCCGGCACCGGTTATTTCAGCGAGGCCTTCGGCCGCTTGCGGCAAACACTTAGCCACGCGCGTCACTACCGGGACCTGTTTCGTTTTCTTATCGCGCTGGCGGTATTTTACTGTGGCATCCACACGGTAATCGTTCTGGCGGCGGTCTATGCGCATGAGGTTATGGGTTTCACCACCCAGGATTCGATAATGCTGATACTGGTAGTCAACATTACCGCTGCCATCGGCGCGTTTGTGTTCGGCTATGTGCAGGATAAATTAGGTTCGGTGCGGACCCTGGTGTTGACTTTGCTTATCTGGATCTTGGCGTTAGTTTTCGCTTATTTTACCGAGACCCGGTCCATGTTCTGGGTGGTGGCCAATCTCGTCGGTATGGCACTGGGTTCGAGTCAGTCCGCGGGACGCGCACTGGTGGGTCAATTCGCGCCACCGGGCCGGGCCGGAGAATTTTTCGGCCTGTGGAGTTTCGCCACGCGCATGGCAGCCATCGTCGGTCCCCTCAGCTATGGCCTGGTTACTTTCGCCACCCATGGCAATCATCGCATCGCCCTTGCCGTCACCACGATATTTTTCATTTCCGGCATCGCGCTGGTGCTTACCATCAGTGAAGTACGCGGCAAAACAGCGGCGTTACAGCCGGTAACCGTCCGTGACACGCCCCAGTCAGAGGTAGCATCCTGATCACGATCAAACATCCTTCATCCGAGCAATATGCGCGGGATAGTGTACCCGCGACCCGCGATAAACGGAAAGCAACGACCCAAGCTTGGCGCTTTGGACCATGGCGCTATCTTGAGCAGGTAGACACCCCCTCTGTAAGTTTCCTGTCAGTTGATTCGTGTAGCATATCGGATTATCAACGTAACACGCTGAAATTATTCAATTTGCGGTCCCCGACTGTAAACGGATTTGTCACGCACCCAGCCCGGTTGAGGTCACATCAAGATTGATGACAGAAGAAACGGTATTTGAAAATAACATGGAAACCCAGCCGCGCATGGGACGTTACCGTCTGTTGCAGCAGCTGGGTCAGGGCGCGGCCGCTCTGGTGTATAAAGCCCATGATCCTGAAATTGACCGTACCCTCGCCATCAAAGTGTTGCGGCCCGATGACAGCGAGGCCGCCAAGGAATTTCAGAAACGCTTCATGAGAGAAGCGCGGGCCGCGGGCAATCTCAGTCACCCGAATATCGTCACCATTCATGATGTCGGTATCTGGAAAAATCGTCCTTACATGGTCATGGAGTTGATCAAGGGTGAACCGCTGGATCAAATCATGAAGCAGGGCGCGCCATTGCCGATTACGAAAGTTGTTGGCTTTGGTATTCAATTGGCAGAAGCGCTCGATTATGCCCACCAGCATGGCGTGGTACACCGGGATATCAAGCCCAGTAATATCATACGTATCGGCGATTCCGACCGGGTCAAGTTAACGGATTTTGGCATTGCCAGAACCGTAAGCGACGATGACAATCAGTACACCAGGACCGGGCAAGTCCTGGGAACACCGCAATATATGTCGCCAGAACAAATACTGGGTCTGCCCATGGACGGTCGCTCGGATCTGTTTTCTCTGGGTGTTGTATTGTATCAACTGCTGTCCGGGCAAAAGGCTTTCAGCGGCGATACTCTCGGGTCCCTGTTCCAGAAAATCACCATGGAACCGCATCAACCACTCGCCAACGCCAGCGCTAATGTGCCGGCGCCACTGGCGGCGGCAGTCGACCGGTTATTGGAAAAAAAACCTTCAAACCGTTTTCAAACAGGCATGGAATTGGCGCAAGCTTTGCGCTCACTGATACCTGCGCTGTCGGCGTCCACCGCCAGCACCGTATTCACGGAAATTAACACAGCGCCACCCGCGCGCAAGTCATATGGTGCCTTGGGGAAATATGCCGCAGGCGCGGGTATATTTTTCCTGCTGGCCTTGTCCTATGGATTGGCACAACGCTATTCGGGAGGCGCGGACTCTGTTGCGGAGGTACCGCAAACGCCTACGCAATCCAGCCGCGCGACGGACGCCACCCCATTAGCCGTGTCGGCGCAACCGGCAACTGCTGCCGTTGTCCAGGCAACGAGTTTACCCGTGCGCGCGACCGTTCCCTCGGACAGCGACCGTGCACCACCCGCCACCATTGCTGAATCCCCCACTGCTGCACCTGCCGCAGAGCCCGTCGCCGAAGCGGTCACGGCATCGGCGCATTCCAGCGCAGGGGCATTGTCATTCCCTGCAGACAATGACGTCCACGCAACGGCAATTGACGACAACAAAGACGCCGCCGTACCGGTAGCCGCGGATCCCAATGACACCCGGCAGCCACCGGCGAACACCGCCGGCGCAGCAACCCCGACCGTTGCCACACGGCGGGACGCCTCCACACCGGCAGGGAAACCGCCATTGTTGGCCATGGTGAAGCCGAAGTCCCAAGCGCCTCCCGCGCCGGAGGTGCCACGAATAAGTGTTATCATCACCGAAAAGAATGCCGGCGGCGCGTGGCACATCAGCTCCGACGCCAGTGTCGCACAAGCGGAAAATATCGTGATCACGGCCCTTGGCGCCAAGGACGTCGATATCGTGGATTACAACGCTTTCAGTAAGACCGAATCACTGCTGGACCTGATTGCCGGCAATCAACAACGTGCATTGTTGCAACAGGCCGCTCAGGCCGGCATTTCCCATCTCATTATCGGGCAATTAATCGTTCGGGATGAAGGTTCCGTCGCGGGCAGTCCGCTGCATTCCTATTATGGCTCTTTGAATATGCGCTTGGTGAAAACGAGCAATGGTCGTATTCTCGACACTTATTCCCGCCAAACCAAACAGGCGGACAATAACATCGTTACCGCACAGGACAAGTTTTACCGACAATTCCTGGCGGGTGAATTTCGGACATGGATTACGGACCTTGCATTGAAATAACGGAAATCGGAGGCGACTTTGAAAATATCTTTGTGGTGTATTCTTTTCTTGATGACATTGGGCGTTGCGCAGACCTGGGCGGGCGATGCAAAACCACGTATTGCCGTGATTCAATTCAGCGAGAAATCCTCAGGCTATGGTTCCGGCCAGGTTGGCAATGCGGCGGAAGACTGGTTTACGGACGAATTGGTCAACAGCAAGAAGTTTACCGTCATGGAACGGCAAAAGCTCCAATCCATTCTAAGCGAGCAATCCTTTCAACTGACCGGCGCCGTCGACCAATTGACCGCCGTTAAAGCCGGCAAACTGCTGGGCGTGCAGTTGGTAGTGTTCGGCAGTATCGACTTCGGCCAGAAAGCGGATGAAGTGAATTCCTCGGGTTTGAGCATTGGTGGTGTCACCCTGCCCTGGGGCGGCGGCAAGAAAACCACGTCCGAAGGCAATCTCACCGCGCGCCTGGTAAATGTGCAAACCGGTGAAATCATCTACAGCGATTCGAAGACCGTTTCCGACTCATCGTTTAACATCAATATCATGGGAACCGGCGGCGGCAGCAGCTGGGACAAAACCAAGGCACGAAAAGTATTTCAACCCGCGGTGCATAAGCTCGTCGCCCAGATGGGGGAAAAAATCGGCGATATCAGCTCCAGTCTGGCCAGCGCCGCTGCCGGTCTGGTAGGCGCGATCGTCAAGATCAAGAACGAAGATGTGTATGTCAATTTAGGCAAGCTTGATGGCGTTAAAACCGGAGATAAATTTGATGTGGTGCGTGGCGAGGAAATCACGGATCCGGGCACCGGCCAGGTATTGGGGCGTGATGAAGAAACCGTTGCGCAGGTCACCATCAAAAAAGTAATGGGCGACCATCTTGCCACCGCCACTGCCGGCACCGACGCCAAGATCAAATTCGAAAAAGGTGACATCATTAAGAAGAAATAACTCAAGTGGGTTGCCCGGCAATCCGGCGGATTATGCCTGCATCGGCATCATCCGCCGGAGCCAATCGGTTCCCCGACAGGTGCCACCTCACAGCCTGATAAATAGTGTCGAGTAACTTCCGATATTGTCGTATTCTTTCTATTCACATTTTCACGTACTATGCTATATTTTCCCGTAACAATGTGTTACGCGAGACGTGGTCCCATGGATGGTGCAAAAATATATCTAGTCGTCATGCTTGCCTGTTGTCTCCTGAACAACAATGCTCCAGCCGCTGAATCAGCCGCCGATGGCAAGGAAAAATCCATGATGTGCCAGCTCTGCCACGGGTCGGACGGCATCAGCCAGGAACCATTGGTCCCGAAGCTCGCCGGCCAGCATGCGGAATACATAATAAAGCAGATTTTGGAATTTCAGATCGCGAACCGTTTCAACGAACGCATGACGCCGATGTCCCACGCCTTCGACGAACTGGGGGATTTAAAGGATATTGCCGCGTACTTTTCCAGCCAGAAACCCATGCAGGGGGTCACTTTCAGCAGCGTTGCGCTGCCCCTGGGTAAACATATTTACGAAAACGGTATTGCCACCCGTGGTGTTTTCGCCTGTCGCGGCTGTCACGGCTCCCACGCGGAAATGAAACGCAACGAAAACGCCATGTTCCCGGTCATTGCCGGCCAACACAAATCTTATCTGGTAAAACAATTGCTGGACTTTCGCGAACAGTGTCGGCGCACCGACGCTTCCGGATCGATGCATAACATCACCAAAGCATTGACCAAAAGTGAAATCCAGGCCGTCGCAGAATATGTGTCGAGCCTGTAACAGACCTGACATCACCTATACGGGTAAGTCCAGTGATCGCTCTTGCGATTGTTCATCTATCACCCGACACAGACTTTCATTGTGCATCGCCATAGCAGCTTGGCATGTCAAATAACCATGGTGTAATCCAAAGACCAGCGTAAGATGCCAGGAAAGCCGTCAGTAGCGGACACTGACGGCCAAGTTGCATTGTAAACCCAGTGCTACCCGTACCGCCCTATAACCCCGAAGATATCGCACGGGTGTACTGACGATAATGACGTGACAACAGCTTCATGCCATCCAGGTAAGGTACGGTGCCGGTATTGCGGATCACCTCCATCCCTTCCTTACTAGTGGCATATTTGATGAAATCAATAACTTGTGGATTGTCCTCCACCATTCTGGTGACCAGATACAATGGCCGGTACAACATATAGTTGCCGTCCCTGATATTTTCAAACGTCGGAGTAATGCCGTTGACATTCAAAATCTTAACGTCTCTTCGATGCGCGCTGCTCACGCCGGTGGCCGTGAAACCGTTGGCATCGCCCTCCACGGCTTTTTCCGCCGGTCCGGTCGATTTGACCACATGCGCCAGTTTAGTAAATTCTTTCTCGTAGTCAGAAAATACAAGTTCCCGCAATGTCTGACCCACTCCTGAAATGGGGCTTTCCCGCACATACAGGTTCATAACCTCATCATTGCCGCCCAGTTGTTTCCAGTTGGTAATTTTGCCGTCATAGACATCTCGTACCTGATCCATAGTAATCGTTTCGACGGGATTGGATTTATTGACGATAAAGACGACTGCGTCCCAGGCCACCGGTACTTGATTGACATAGCGTTCTTCATTGACGAATTCCGAACTGGCTCTACACGCACCACCGATATGAATCAGCCTTTTCTGAACATCCCTGATACCCTTAGTTGCTCCCCCGCCTTTCAATTCTATCGCCACTCCGGTTTTCTTGGTATAAGCCGTTGCAAGTTCCTGCATGAATGCCAATTTGGTGATACCACATCCTGCCCACACCAAGCCTTCAGCCTTGTTGGTAATAGTGTCAGGTTCGGCGTGCGCACTCGACAAACTCATCACGGCGACTATAAGACCCATCAAAACGTAATTTAAGTTTTTCATGACCATACCTCACATTGGAAGTGCCGCGTCACGCACCAAGCAGCGATCTATCACCTATACGGCTTTCTTAACATACCTGTCGTTGATCATGGCATTCTATTGCCGTTTATATATAAGGTATTTTTTTAACCTTTTTATGCGTTATCACCGTTTTTAACTACTGTAATAAACATTGATCTTATAGGGGATAGCGTCTGTTTTTAACATTGCTTTAACAATTGACCAATAATTATTTCTATGGGTATAACTTTCTTTTATCCCTACCGGTTCTTTTACCACTCATTATTAACGGTTTACTCAAGAGTGTCACACCGATGAGCGCGTTCCCCCGATTGGCGCTGCCATGATTAATCGCTACGACAAACCGTCACATCAGCTTTTTCAAGCGGGAGACACCATAAGTAATTTAACGGTATGGGATCCGTTGTTAAATTAAAACGTCTGAGTGCATACGTTGTAAGAGGACTGTAAGTCGACAGGTGTTGGAAATAACCAATCAAGTAAGCAGTGCTGCATACGAGACAACAGCGATGGGCATCCGCTTCCGGTGTTATGGGTGGATTGCCGCCGCACACCATCTGTATTTTCGTACGCAATGCATATTGATCAGGTCCAAGAGTGCATGTGAATCCACTGATGACACTGGCACGGTGACTGTCAAGGCTCCCTCCCCCTAAGGTCTGGTACGGCATCATAGTCTTGCCCTGGCCGGTGTTGGCACCGGCGCACAACGTTCGATGTTGATTGCAAACCTGCGCACTGGCCTGCGCCGCAACACGGCGCGTCGGCCCAGACGAAATGGTATCGGGAATCGATGCGTGCACGGAAAGAGTCACCCATGCAGAAATGGCGACGTGCACCCTTGCGCATGTGTGTCGCCTGAGCCTGACAACTTAACTACACATCTCATACGCCTTGACTATTTCTGGCATTGTTCATTCTTTGCACTGGCGCGATTAGCGTCTAAGCCATCGACAACTTCAATGCCAAGGAGTAATGTTTACGGAATATAACACGCGGTTTACTTACCCTAACATCGCTCTGGCAGGGGAACCCTATGAATATGCGAACTCCGCATCTCTTAATGACACTGATGCTCCTGGCCACTCCACTCCTGTGTATTGCGGATCCGGGCGCAACCATGCGTTACCTGATAAACAAACCTATAACTTTGCTGGATTGGGGATTGGAGAAAATGAACAAAGGGTTGGACGGCTTGCATGTGACCGACTTGGGCAAAATCCGCGTGACCGTAACCTTGAGTGAAGATAAATCACATATCATCATACTCGGTCATTCCTTCCGGGAGGCCAGCGACGCGCAAGAAGCCAGGACCTGGTGCAAACAGACAATTATAGGAATTCGAAGCGCACTTGGCGTCAATCCCGATACCGGGCTACCGGTGATGCCGACCGGGACTTCGGTTGGGAATTACTTCACCCACGGTGCACCCGCTGGCAAAGACGAGCCGAAAACACTCAGCCACGACCTTGAAAACATGATCCTTGCCGAGGGCATGTACGCGCTGATGAACAGCACTAAAAAAGTACAGTGCCAGGCTCCAATATTGGGGACCGAAATCACCTATCGGGACTAAATCCTGTCCCCGGAACGTACGCAGCCTTACCTGCATGGCTTTGGGCATATTGTGTGCAGGCTGGCTTCATGACACAGCGCCTTGCCTGACCATACCCCCGGCGTCACTGACAGGCCACTTGAACTTCGCAGCAGCCCCGCGCAAGCCTTTCCTGAAAAAATGTAATAGCGGTTTTTCGACTAAATA
This sequence comes from Gammaproteobacteria bacterium, assembly GCA_024641505.1. Lineage (GTDB taxonomy): Bacteria > Pseudomonadota > Gammaproteobacteria > SG8-11 > SG8-11 > UBA6920. The sequence continues at coordinate 69,621 of JAHECY010000221.1, read as the reverse complement.
GTAAACACCGATACCCGCCACGATCGATATCGCGATATTTAACATTATCATTACCGTAATATTGCCATAGCCAATGGGCTTTATTTCCAGATATTTTATTATCCCTCGAGCCAAACTGAACGCGGTCAAATGAAATAGATAAATTGAATACGACGCATCGCCAAGCAGCTTTAACGGCGCGATATGCACGCCCTGAAACATCTGGATAAACACCCAGACAATAATGGCGGAAGCACTGCCAAGTACTACTTTGTCATTGCTGCCGGAGCCAATCGCCAACAGTAGCACACCGACAACAGCCAGGGACACGATGGCCAAAGGGCTGAATGTCAGCTGCCGGGTCTTGGTGTAAATCTCGTAGACGAGCATTCCGAACAAAAACTCCAAAAGTATGGTAGACGTGTAGAACAGCCCGATCACATCCCGAAAATGATGTAACTGACCCAGCAACACGGCTCCACCAATAGTCGCTGATGCCACCACAATCCGATATTGCCGTGTCACCATGGCGCCACCGAACACCAGGTAAAATATAATTTCGTAATTCAAGGTCCAACCCTGAATCAATACAGGAAAAATCTCACCTCGTTCGTCTTCGTCGATGCTGAGGTGAGGGATAAACATGAAATCCTTGACAATTGACTCTAACTCCGGAGTGAAGTTAAGGTACAACTCCTGCATCGAATGAGACGCGAGAATCCAGGCTGAAAGATAAGGCATTGCAGCCCATAACAATGCGACCCAATAGAGAGGCACCACTCGGATAAAGCGTTTAACCAGGAAAACTGCGCTGGCGCGTAGTGCGGATACGTCCCCCCCGAAATTTCGGGTGGCGTGCACCATGATAAATCCGCTGATCACAAAAAATATATCTACCCCTCGCGAACCAATGCGAGTCCAATCCGGAATATCGCCAAAATATGATCGCGAATGAAAAAAAACGACCATGAGCGCCGCGATGCCCCGCAAGTACTGCAAACCATCAATCGATTTTTCTCTGCCGCTAAGGTTTTCGTTCATACGCGAAATATGGCCCCTATATGAATTTATCGACCCATGCATCGTTCTGCCGACCGACGTCGGTATGGTGCTAGAGCGAGTATGACAACCGCAGATTGAACGATGTATCCCCGTATTCATAATCGGTAGTCGACGCACTGGAATTGTTCTTTTCGGCATTGAGTTCCGCGCGCAAACCGCCGAACAAGGTCATGCCCATGGTACCACCCACATGACTGAATCCGTCGTCTTGAGCGTTCAGCTTGCTGGTATATGTCTGGCGACCGGCTGTATAATCGGCATAAAGATAAAACGAGCCATTTTCATAGGCCGCCAACATGATCGCCTTGTGTGCCAGATAATCCTGGGGGTCAAAGTAACCAAGCGAGGATGAGCGCCGGAAATTCAGGCTGCGAAATCCGTACCCCAAACTGAATTGTGGGGCACCGTTGTTCAACACCACGAATCCCAAACCTTCGAAATCCTGGGACGTGTTGTGATCCGAGTAATCAGTATCCTTATAGCTTGTTTTAATCGTGATGGACTTCGACAATGGTGTTGAATAAGCGATTTCCGCACGTGATATACCCACGTCATTGCTGATCAATACCGCATTTGAAGTCAAAACGTCGCTGGTGTACGCAAGGCGCATGCTGCCATTAAAAATCTGGTTATCCAGTTGAAAATCGACGATAGGAATCGACTTGGTGCCCTCTGGCAACTCGAGCGTGGTGTTCCCGATGCCAAGCGATACGCGTGTCGACGCCGCCAGATTCGTTCCCAATCTCACGGCATAGGTGTCGGCGCTCACGGAGATTCCCTCGCCTTCCGCCGTACGACGTAGAGCCGACAGCGATAGATCCCAATCGGCGAGGTTGCCGCTGGCGGAAACACCTTGCTCGACACCGCGATTACCATCCGTATCGGAAAATACCGTTTTTGTGTACTCCACGACGGGGCGCACCCGTACTGCGATATTGCGCGCCAACTCGTCCTGGTCAGCTTGCTGCCACTCATCCTGCGCATGTAACAATTTAAATTGTTTTACTGCCTCCTGTTTGCGTCCGATTGCGAGCAGGCAATAGATCAGTCCGAGGCGCGCATCGAAATCTTCGCCACGCTCAAGTATCGCCCGATATGAGTCCAGCGCATCGCCAAACGCTTTCCTTCGGCGCATGACATTGCCCTTGAGCAGCAACGCGCTGTTATTTTTTCGGTCGTGTTTCAATATTCCATTGACCTCATCAACCGCCTCGTCATATTCTCCCAAAGAAGTCAGCAGTTTGGCCAGCAACACTTCGGCCGCGAAATCCTTGTGTGGTTTAGCCACCAGCTTGCGCAGCAAGTTCAATGCGTCGTGCTGTTTTCCCGTTGCGATCAAGCGTTTGGCAATTTCGTTTTTCTCATAATAACTGAACGCTTCCGGCGCGAGCTCAAGTGCGTGCAGGTACAAGTCGATGGCTTTTTCCGTCTGTCGTTGCTGGTAAAAATAGTCCGCCATTTCCTTTTCATCGTGTGCCATACGCACACGAGTGGCAAAGGCGACACCGCCTGCCACTACATCAGGTGCATACATGGAAATTGCCGAGACCATCAGGGCGGTGATCATTACGCTCACTCCCACCCCGATGCCGGCGTTTTGTTTGCAGTTCGACAGACTGTTTAACGAGCCAACAGAAGATAAAGCCACACCAAGATCACCACGGTAAACGTCTGAATTACGCTTTTTCAGCATATGGCCGAACGAACAGCCGTAACAGATTGGTCAGGGTCAAGATTGCGGCCAGCGTCGCGATCGACATAATGACCGGCGCAATGTGAAATATATTTACGCGAAACGCGGTCTCCACAATGTGCGAGTGCACTTCACGGGCGATGCCCGGCACGATCGGTTGTGCGGCGGTGAACTCGGTAAATACCAGGCCCGCGACCATGCCCAACAGCCACATGCCGCAGACTATTGCGCCGGCTATCACCAACTGACGGATAACCACCAACCACCGTGCTATGCTGCTTTTACCGCGTATCGTCAATACAGTTTCGTTTAATGGCATAATTATGGCGCTCAATAAATAAAATACGCCCCCGATTCCGGTTCCCGGCATTCCTGCAGTCATAATTTTAATGTCCCTTCTCATATACAAGTAATGGTCGTCCCACAACCCATTCGTTCCACACGGCTCGTAACAAAAAATACGCATTCACGGTCCTCAGCACGAAAAATGCCGGCAGGCTGGCAAGAACACGCAATATATTGTTTCGCCCATGAGATGTAAAAAACACTGGAATCGCTATCGCCGGCAGGTCTATCAGATAAGCCAGCAGAAACAACGGCTGTTTGAAAAATATTGCCAGCACCGGCACCACTAACAGATAGACCAATGCCGCGATCACCGCATCCCACAACGCCACCGTGACGATTTCTCGCAAATAAGGTATCCGCAGGTTAGCGCGCCAATGCAGTGCGACATTTTGGATAAAGCCATGCGACCAGCGCTTCAGCTGTTTTTTCATGAATTCAAAAGTGTGTGGCTCGATCGGGTAGCAGACCGCCTCGGGCACGAATCTTACATCGTGACCATGTTGATAAAACGTCCATGTCAGGTCCATATCTTCCGCCATGGTACGTGTCGACCAGCAACCGGCGTTGCGCAACGCTTCGGTACGGTATACGGAAAAACACCCTGATGAAATTAATGGTTTTTGATAGTAATCCTGAATGGGTTTATACCAGCTGAATGCCAGCAAATATTCGATATAGCGACCACGCTCCCATAGGGTATTCACATGTCGTGGTAACACAAAACCACAGGCGGCCACCACGCTGTCTTTATCCAATGCCGTGAGCAACAGCTCGATTGCGTTTGGCGCGAGCACGGTATCGGCATCAATCGCCATCACGAACTCGGTGGTTACACGCGCCAACGCGAAGTTTTGCGCACCGGCTTTCGAGCCGGTATTTATCGGCGGACGCATAACCGTAACACCACACCGGCTTGCTATGTCACTGGTATCATCCGTTGAACAATCATCGACGACGATAATTTTTGCGGGTGCCGCAGTCTGTCCCTGGATGCTTCTAATCGTGTCGGCAATACTATCCGCTTCGTTGTATGCCGGTACGATTACAGTTAAAGAATTATTCATGCTTAAAGAATTATTCATGTTGTCCGTAACCCCATTATTCAAGGCGTTAGTATAACGGGGAGGAATGGAAATACAATCAAGATTTTGCGCAATAATGAATTATCAGCATTATATGCATTATATTTATACCCGTATATTCGACGCAACCGCCACCACCCATGAGCACATCGCTCTTTAAAGGGCAAAGTATCAGAGTAGCGAACCGGATTCTGCTTCACACCTTTAATTGAAGACTTATTTAAGGAGCTTTTAAGCCAAGGCCTCATCTGCAACCGTTGCTTTAGCTATCGAGACGTCAAACACCAGGTCGGCGATATTTGATCTCCCGGAGCAAAACCGCACCAATGTTCGCCGTGCAAAACAGGATCACAGGCTTAATAACAGATCGCGAAAAATAGTCGGGCCCTGACGGCATCCGTACAGCGCTGTTATATTGATTTGTCAGCTTGCACTTTAAACTCGGCAAAGATTCGAACACTGAAACGCTTCGTTTTATGGTGCATCATTTTAATGACAGTCAGGCGCGCGAGTGTACCGGGTTCTTGTGCTTAAATATGCATTCACGTGGATTTTCGCTAACATCATGTCACGGTCCTCTGCCGACCCTGGCTCCGACCCGGATGTATGCCAAGGGCTGGAAAAACTTTGCATGGGACTACTTGTGTTCCGATGCCCACTTCAATAAACTTGGGATAATAAAGCGTATTTGCGTCAGGGAACGAGGCAATCGGCGTTGAATGGTCCGGTCGAACACGCACTGCGCGTGTCAGACTTGCGCCCCTGCGATGCAACAAATTTTTTCAACGCGGACCCACCGTATGCAACCACCACTCGACATACAAACCACCGATGGATTACAGCTGCATTTGCCTATCGCCGGTGTGGGTGGGAGATCATACGCCTACCTTATCGACTGGCATATACGCATACTCTTCGTACTTCTGTGGTTCATCGCCATTCCATTAATGTTCGGCGAGATATCGGCATTGGAAAATTTCTTCAGCGATTTGGCGTCACGTTCCAAGGAATTTATCGCGGCGCTCGTATTGCCACCCATTGTCGTTTACCTGTTATATCATCCGTTACTGGAACTGGTGATGCACGGTCGGACGCCGGGAAAACGCATGGCTGGTGTACGCATCGTTACCACTCAGGGCCATACTCCCGGTGTCGGCGCCATTTTGATTCGGAACATTTTTCGTCTCATCGATTCCCTGCCGGTTGCTTATATGCTTGGTTTGCTGGTCGCACTGTCCACGAGAAACGCTGTGCGTATCGGCGATATCGCCGCCGGCACGCTGCTGGTCTACGAGGACAAGGTGGAAAAGAAATTATTGCAGAGTTTGGCGGCGACCAGCGCTGATTCCGGGATTAGTCCACAACAATGGGAACTTATTCATGAGCTGCTGAGCCGCTGGGGTGAACTTGATCGAACTAAACGCATCGAACTGGCAGTGCGTTTGTTGCAGGATATTGGTGAGACCGTCATGCCGGAAAACAGCCAGAGCATGCTCGACCGCAGCCTGCACCAGCAATTGCAGCGCATTTTACAGGGAGGCGGCCATGGCGCAGCATGATCCGCTGTCACATTGGTTGGAACAACGGATCTCCCAATGGCAGAACTTCGAGATGCGCTTGCGCCGGCAAATCACCCAGCGCCACACGCGCATCGAGGATGCCATGGCATTGGTCGTGCAATACCGGGATCTGGCCCGGGATTTGTCTCTGGCACGCAGCTTATTGCCGAACAGCCGGTTGGCGAATCTGCTGCAATCCTTGTTTATGTCGGCACATGAAGTTATCTACCGGCCGCCGTTGCATCTCGGGCAGCAGCTGGTAAATTTAATTGTCATCGATATACCGCTTATCGTCAGACGCTTGCGCAGTGCCATTATCGCTACCTTTTCCATCTTTCTGTTGAGTGCGCTATGCGGTTGGCTGCTGGTATTCAACTACCCTCCGCTGGCCAGCCTGTTTGCCTCTGAGGCAATGATCAATACCGTGCAAAGTGGCGATCTGTGGACAGACAATTTGCTGAGCATTTTCCCCGCCGCATGGCTGTCGGTGTCCATCATGACCAATAATATTATAGTCGCCATCACCGCCTTCGTTCTGGGTGCGTTTTACGGGCTGGGTACCCTATATATCATTGGCATGAACGGCTTGATGCTGGGAGGTATTTTCGCCTTTACCCGCGAGTACGACATGGCCGGGGCATTGTTCAAATTCGTGGTGGCGCACGGCGTAGTGGAACTGAGTGTCATATGCCTGGCCGGCGCGGCCGGCATCAGCCTGGGTGAAGCACTGATACGACCCGGCGCTAACAGTCGTGCTTCGGCGTTTCAACAGGCCGTGCAACAGGGCGGAAAAATGCTGCTGGTATGTGTAGTATTCCTGGTTGGCGCGGGTATCATCGAGGGTAACGTATCGCCAAATGAAGATTTTACGCTGACCAGTCGGCTGTTGATTGGTCTCGGTTATGGGGCTGTGCTCTATGTGGTGATGACCGGCGCCTGGCGTTCGGGAAAAACCACGGCGTTTCGGCGCACGACCTAAGCGCGCCGCGCCCGGGACCGACCGCCGCAACCAATGCTCGTGGTGCCCATTCCACAACGCCTAAAATTCCACAAAGCCTATATCCGCCGCCGCTGGCGCAATAGCTCATAAAACGCCAAAACGGAATCGTCCAACCGCTCCGCCTTGTCACGTACCACACACGCTCCCATGCGCTGCAGATGCAACAGCGTGGCACGCGTGGCATGTTCCATTTCCATGGCGGCAAGGGCGTGGTACGGATCGATGATTTGCAGCGCCGGCGCTGTGGCTAACTCCCGCAGGTGCGGGTCCAGCAAGGTGGCAATCAGCGGCAAGTGCTTGCGACTCAGCAACCGCACCGCACTGAGCAACTGACTGTTGACATCGCTCAAATCCACATCCGTAAACAATACCACCAGGCTGCGGTGCCGCAGGCGGCGCTGTAGTTCACCGACTGCCGCCAATGGATTGGACTCTCGTTGTGAAACGCGGGTGAGCGCCAGCGCCTGTCGTATCTTGACCAAGGCTGGAAGACCGCGCGCCGGCGGCAAAGTCAAAAGCGGGGTGTCGGCGAACAATACCAGGCTGACGACATCGCCATGAGTGACGGCTTTTTCCGCCAACCGCGCACCGATATTTACATAGTGGTGGTAACGGTTCAGGTCACCCACCAGCAGGCTGCTGGTACGACCGGCATCAATGGCCAGGGCGATGCTCAGATGTTGCTGTTCGCTGTAGACGCGCACCATGTGCTTGCCGCTGCGTGCCGTGGCCTTCCAATCGACGGCGCGGATGGAGTCACCCGGTCGGTAATCGCGCAGAAACAACAATTCGGATCCGGTTCCGGCGCGAACTTTATCGTAGCCACCGGATTTACGCAGTCCGAGGCTATGTTCATTGCCGCGCAACAGATCGGGTTCCACGGTCAACTGGCTGGGGTACGACAAATTACGATTCCACCAGGCGAGTCCAAACAATCCACGCACCCGGGTATAGACCAGGTCCCAGTCCACAGTGCCCAACACCTGCGGTAAAAAGTTGAAGCTTTGCGCCGCGCTGCCAAAGCCCGCAACCGAGAGCTCATGGATCGCGGGCGCACCCGCGACACCCGCGGGTATCGGCTGTGCCACCTGCAACCGCAATGGTACAGATCCATGATTGGTGATGGTGAAAACGCCGCTGTTTGAGCGTCCCAGGGCGGTACGCAGCGGTAATTGTCGCCGTAAATGCAGCACGTTGCGTTTCACCAGCAGCGCCTCGGCCAACATGGCCAGCACCAGTACCGCCGCCGGGTAGCGCCATATCTGCTGCCAGGGTCCGGCCGACCACTGGCCGGCAATCCCCAGTACCGTGACCAGCAGCGCCATTAAATAACCGCGCAAGGAGATATGCATGCTCAGGTCAACCGGCGGATTCCGGCGACAATTGCTCGCGCGGCACGTCCACTTGGCTGAAAATCGCATCCACGATGGCGTCGACCCCGATGTTTTCCAGGGTGGCTTCCGGCGTCAATATCAAACGATGCGCAATCACCGCCGTCGCCACGGCTTTGACATCCTCCGGGGTAACGAATTCCGCGCCATGCAACGCCGCATGGACGCGCGCGCAACGCATCAAACCCAGCGCGCCGCGCGTCGACAAACCCAGACTGACCTTCGGGTGACTACGGCTGGCGGCGGCGATTGCAACCACGTATTGGTACAATGGCGCGGCAACATGCACCGTTGCCACCTGTTCCCGGGTGCGGTCCAGCAATTCAGCGGTAACCGTAACTTCCGCTGCTGGCCCCGTACGACCGGCATGCCCGCCGCCGGGCCTATCGTAAGTCTGCAACACCCGCGTTTCATTTTGGGCATCCGGATAAGTAATGATCATACGCAACAGAAACCGGTCCAATTGCGATTCCGGCAGCGGGTAGGTGCCTTCGAACTCATAGGGATTCTGTGATGCGATGACCAGGAAATTATCGTGCAGAGGATAGGTTTCACGATCAATGCTGATCATGCCCTCCTCCATGGCTTGCAGCAACGCCGACTGGGTTTTGGGGCCGGTGCGATTGATCTCATCCACCAGCACCACGTTGGCGAACAGCGGTCCGCGCACCAACTCAAAACCGTGGGTCTGCTCGTTGTAAACATGCACCCCGGTCATATCCGAAGGCATCAGGTCGGCGGTACATTGGATACGCTTGAAATCCCCACCCAACTGCGCGGCCAGGGTTTTCGCCAGCAGTGTTTTGCCCACACCGGGCACCCCCTCAAGCAATACATGGCCACCGTTGATCAATGCCAGGCACAGGCCATGAATCATCCCGTCCGCGCCGAAAACCGCCTGCCCTATGGAGTGCTGCAGTTGCTGCTTGAGTTGTTGCGCTGGTTTCATCACGCTATTTGTCGCCTCACCGTCAGTAATTGGTTTCTCAGTTTGATCAAATTGCAATATTTCCTGCGGTTCAGACCCTGATACATGTCCTGCAACGCCGTGACGGATTGCATACTGACCCGTGGGTGCTGCCGTAACTCCTCCCACACCGGTTCACCGGACAATGGCATGTTCCCATGCGCGCGCACATCGTTGAAGAAGTGCTGAAACAGCGCCAGCGCCGCGCCGCGTTTGTCGAGAGCCCGTGCGAAATAATCTCCCACCGCGTAACTGAAGTCGACACCGCGGACTTCGGGCGGTGGCGTGAGTTGCGGCGCGAAACGACTGCCGTGACCAACGACATACAACAGCCAGAATCCCAGAATAAACCACAACGTATGATGCAACCGTGAATCCCCGAAAAAGGCCTGCGGATCATACAATGATGATACGCCGAAGTGCATATCGTCAAATATTACCTGTCCCCCCGGTTGCAGGGAATAAGCGATGAGGTTGGCCAGAAACGCGGCGTTGTCCTGTTTGCCCAAGGTGACATTACCGAACAAATCCGCGAAACGGCTGATCCACAATCGACCCGCACCGACCCTTGTTTCCCACAATGCCGCCCGGCGCTCAGTATCGTGCAGCACTACCAAGGCGCTGCGCGCCGCATCCACCCCCCCCAGTTCCAAAGGAGTCTGCAGTGCCGGCAGCAAGTGGACGCCGAGGTGATTGATGTCTTTAACCAAAGGATAAGGGTGGAGCGCGGGCGTAAGCGCGGCTTCCTGCCGCTCAAGCATGGCGAACTTTGCGCTCAAAGCGCGTAACCTGTCGCCCATTGACACGGATGTGGCGTCGACATTTTCCTGCTCAAATTCCCGGTTCTCGTGGGTCGCGTCCGTGGTGCCCGACGCCTGCGTATTTTCCGTTGCCACCGCAAGCAATCGGAACCCCAGTTGTTCCAGGACATCCGGACTGGAACTCATGCCACTGGTCATGGCCCAGGGTGGAACATCGCTCACCGCATTCAACACCAGGGCATCGTTGCCCTGTGCCAACCAGTACAACAGAAAATCAAGTTCCTGCGCACGCGCCGCCACCGTGGTTGGCGTGAACAAAATGAGGAGATTGCCGCGATCCGTAATCTGCGCATCCGCGAACAAGCCATCATAACGTGTTTGCAGACTATGATTCGCGATGTGGTTGTAATCGAGCCAGCGTTTCAATCCCAATAGTCCATAACGGCCCGCATCGATGCTGGTGGGCAGTGAAACCGGCGTCGTCGGCGGCGCGGTAGGCACCAACAACGCAACGACAATAACCAACGCGGTAACAGCACTGAGCAATGTCGTCAGGCGCTCGCCCATGTCAACCCGCCCGCGTTTTCAATTCGTCACCAACGAATCGGCGAATTTTCGGCAGTCACGGGTAACACACCCGACAGTCGCCGCATCCATGTGCTGTTCACCGTACACCAGTCCGTCAACGTGAGCCAGCAATTGCCGGAATACCGGTTGCGCGCCACCCAATGCCATTTCTAACAGCGATTGCAATTCATGATTAGTGAGACTGGCGTCGCTGGGTAGCAGATTTCTGGCTGCCAGAATATGCAGGACTTTACCATAACACGCCAATAGCTGTTGCCCCGGCGGCAATTGCGCGATCGCTTCCCAGGTGAGTATCACCTCTCGCGCCATATCGCTTTGCCTGGCATGCAGGCGCAAACGTCGCGCGCGCCAATCAAACCAGCGGCGCCAGCGCGCGGCTCGCAATTCGGTAACGACGACGCCCAGCAGCAAAATCGCCAACAGGCCGACCGTTCCCTTGTACAAGGTCGCCACCAGCCAGTCCGGCACGGCAAACCGGGACAGCCAGTGCTTGAGCCAATCCGGTGGTTGTGCCGTGCCGTGGTCGAAAGACTCCGCCAACCAATCCAGAAACCGTCGCCACCACGATTTCTGCGGCGCAGATTCCGGCATTACCGTATCATCCAGGATCTTGCGCACCGATCCCAGGTCGAACACCATGGCATTGTCGGGCGTTGCCTGCACGCTGGTGCCGATGCTTTGCAAATCCCGTAGCAGATCCAGCGTAATTTCCTCGGGCAAGGGTTGCTGCAGCAGAGCCGCGAAATCCCGCTGCACCAGCAAACGCGACAGCTTGGGGCAATGACGTCGGATTATGAAGTCATAATCGTCATCGTTACGGTAACGGCGTTCGGTGCGCATGATGCAATGCTCAAGCTCCGCTAGCAAAGGCGCCGCAAAGGCATGGGGTTCGGCGGCGACCGGTTGCCAGCCGCTGACCACGCCAGGGATAACCAGCCACCATACGCGCAACGTCTTCATTCCGCGCGTCAGGAAGGTCTGGCCGCGGCGCTGGCGATTTTTCCACTCAAATCCCCGCCTTCCTTGCGCAGTTTCAGATCGTTGTACAAAATGATCATGAACGCGGCGTACATGGGGATAAACAGGATATTGAGCAAATGTTGCGCTACTTCAATCAGCAAGCTGTATTGTGACATGCCGGCCACGCCTTGCTCGGAAGGCGCGCTAACGGCGATCAATGCGCCCGATATGGCGCCGAGACCCATCAGCAGCACTATCATGATGACCGTGGGAATAGACATTATCAGAAAAGAGCGCCACCAGTTTCCCCAGACCAATTTGTGGCTGCGGGACAAACTGCCGACAATACTTTCCCTGTCCATGACGTAGGCCGGCATGTATAGCATCATCGAAATCATTAAAATAAATCCCGGCACCACCAGCAACATCAGACCCAAGACAGTCGCCAGGGCATAAAGCAAGGTGGCAACGGCCAAGGGAATCAAGGCCTTGACGCCTGCCAGTAGCGCTACCGCATGCGAGATGGTGTTACCCCGGACGGCGCCGACCATTTTATAATAGATCGCCGCATACGATGCCATCGCCAGAATCAGCCCCACGACGACACTGACTGCAAATGTAATTACCAGTGAGGTTATATCGGAAGTGGCGGGATCGAACTGGCCACTGCTGAGTAACAAATAATTGTTGCCGCCTATTGACGCGATAACGACCGCCAGTGGCATGGCCACCGCTAAAAAAGACAACGGCAATATCTGTAATAAGGTCTGTACAAACAATTTGAAGCCATCGTCCAGCACTTTTCCGATGGACTGCGGGTGATCCGCCAACTGGAGCATGGGATATTCCTCTATTTATTGTTGTAATCGGGACTATTGCCACAGTATATAAACAAAGAACGCAGAATTCCATGCCAAGTGTACTTTTATCGAAGGGGCGTGACTGGAGTTTCACTATCTCAGGCCGCGCGCGTCAGGTCACAGCGGCCCACCAGGGATCACCAGCTTGTGTCATCTGCACGGTATGCGGTACCTCCGGTAACGGTCCCTGAACGATTTCGATTCTTGTCAGGTTACGATTATGCCAACGTGGTCGGTCAGGAGGATACGGTGTAGGGTTCAAACGCCGGTAGACGTTCCGCTTCCTGTTGTCCGGCATGCACCCACTCAGCCATCGCGGGCAACGCGGTGATGGCGGCGGCATAGGCGGTACACACCGGGTCCAATGGCACCTCATAGGTTTTGAAGCGCAGCACCACTGGTGCAAACATGGCATCGGCGATGCTGAACGCGCCAAACAGCAACGCGCCGTCACCGCCGTAGGTCGTGCGGCACTGGCGCCAAATGGCGCTGACGCGATCGATATCCGCCTGGCTTTCCGGCGTGATGCCCTTGCCGGGAAAAGTGAGCCGGCAGTTCATGGGCATGTTGTGGCGCAGTTGCGTGAATCCTGAATGCATTTCCGCGCTGACCGCACGGGCCACGGCACGGGCTGCTGGTTGCGCCGGCCACAAGCGTTTTTCCGGATAAAGTTCATTGATGTACTCACCGATGGCGAGAGTATCCCAGATTTTCAACGCGCCATGGTGCAATGCCGGCACCAGACCCGAGGGCGACCATTGCGTCAATTGCGCGCGGCTGTCACTTTGAAAAAGAGGAATGCGTATCTCCTCGAACGAAATTCCCGCCTGCCGCAGCATGAGCCACGCCCGCAGCGACCAGGAGGAATAATTCTTGTTACCGATAACCAGCGTCATTTTTTGCATATTATATTCCCTTGCGATTGAATTTAATCAGCATCGACGCAGGTGGGCCAGCCGTACCCCCAGCGCCACGGCAGCGCCGTACACGGGCCACCGCCGGCACGTACCGCGCGATACATGGCCTCGGCAATGACAAAAAAGTTGCGTTCGATGGCCGCCCCGGAAATTCCGAATTCCCTGGCATAGTCGTCGCGATGCACACGCCCATGCTCGATAACGCAGGCGCGCAACGCCTGATCGGCGGCGTGCCGCTTTTGATAACCATTGTCAGTGCTGCCCAGCCAATAACTGCGATCATGTTCCACGCAACAGGATTCGTAGGGCGGTCGTGCGCCAAATTTATCGCGAAACATCGGTATGGCGTTACCCAACACACGCCATCCCGTCGACAATCCGCCACTGCAACCATCAGTTGCGAACGGCAGTAACCGGTTTTGAGGACTCTGCACCACCGCTGCGAGGCGCGCCATCGCGGAATTCTCCACGGTAACGAGGGCGGCATCGATATCGATATCGGCTGCCAGCACGGATAAGCCGCTGCCAAAACACCCAACCGTGACCGCGCTCGCCAACCCAAACCAACGCGCCACACACAACGTTATCACGGTAATGACCCTCCTTTGCCACAAAGATAAATTGCGCCGATTTTTTTACGCGCGGGTCGCGCCCACACGGACATTGGCAATATGATACCCGATTTTTGACGCCACTCAATCGCGGAGTATTGATCAACCCGCACTGATCCCCTTCACATAAACTTGTATTTGATGTTACCTATCCACAACCCCGACCACCAACACCCGGGATATAGTCGACCTGAGGTCTGCTCCGCATGCCGAGCTGGTCACAAAGAATAATTTACGGTACTGTTACAACCGCTTACCGACAGCTGGGAGTGACAATATGGACGAACAAAGCCGCATACAGATCGAAGCCGCAGCGTTTCGCGGTCTCATTGAACACTTGCAACGCCGTACCGACGTCCAGAACATTGATTTGATGAACCTGGCGGGATTTTGCCGTAACTGTCTCGCAAAATGGTATCTGGCGGCGGCGCAGCAGCAAGGACAGGCGCTTGACTACGATCAGGCGCTGGAAGTTGTCTACGGCATGCCGTACCCGCAGTGGAAAAAAAAATACCAAGCCGCTGCCTCCCCCGAGCAACTCCAGCAGTTTGAAGCGACCAAACCGCTGCATGCGTATATCAGCGGACACCAACAATAGCGGTGCCGACGGGCGGTGAGCTGAGCAAAACCGCCCAGTGTCGTGCTGATATGCCTCCTTTGCCGGATTTATGTCCATGACTCATGAGATAGCCCGTGACGACCGATACATCGGCAGGACACCGACGTCAGACAACATTTCGCTTCATGGTTATGACGACCCATTTCCAGGCAGCCCCATCACTCCCAGTTAATAACACGCGAGGAAAACCGATGGATATCCTAAATATTCTGTTCGGCCGCAAGCGATATCAGACGAACAGGAAAAAAAACAGTATGCCGTTGACACCGGATTTTCCCTTCGAATTGCTTCTAGTACCCGGTCAGGATGCACTTATGGAACTCGACCGGCTCGAGGAAGAAGGCGCTGCCGAGGGATTCAGGCCGATAATCGTGGGTGATGAACGGGAATTCGACTTTTTCGCGGATCAATTCGAATGCGCGGAACAGACTTTTGAAGAAATTATTCGCGACGCCAAAACAATCTCTCCCGACGATTTCTTTGAGCAGCGTGTGCAAGAGGACCCTGCGTACTATGAACTGGAACCCGGCCAACCGGCCCCGGACGAGAATGAAAAAGGCGGGTTGATTACCCACCTGGACTCCCGTCAGCAAAATCCTAAAGAATGGATTTTTATCGCCATCATTCCCGATCGGAATGCGCACCATATTCCCGCGCATTTCAATTACGGTGGCTGGAATGACTGCCCCGCGCCGGCGGCGCATGTGGCCCTGTGGCGATATTGGCAGGAGCGTTATCAAGCCGAGATCGTTTGCGTAACACATGATGTCATTGAGGCCAAAGTAAAAAATCCACCCAAAACTTATGAAGCGGCCATGGTTTTGGCCCGTGAACAATTCATCTATTGCGGCGATATCATCCATCAAGGCGTTGGCAGCCTCGAAGGTCTGGCGACGTTGCTGCAAAACGGGCGCACCTGGTACTTTTGGTGGGATTAAACGCTGGCATTCACCGGGGTGGGTGGTTCCGGTCACCCAATGGCCCGTGCTACCACCTGATTAAAGTTTTATTAATGTGGGATTAAGCCGGAAAACAGATACTCCCTTCCCCTCAGACAGACTTACTGCCTTGAAAATAACTGGGAACCTTAATGCCACGTAGAGCCCGAGAGGCGGGACTGGACCCCGCCCCGGGGGGATCGATGTACATTGATCTGTGACGGAGTTGGCAGCGCGCTGGGGGCTAAATGTTGACAATCCATGGTAGGAGTTGGCGTCAAGTCTCGCTGTTTTATAGTTAATTTCAAGAAATTCGACTGGCAACCGAGTGGCATTGATGGTGGAATACTTGCTTGGAAGGTTTGACGAACGGGTCATTCGAACTGAGTAATTAACCTATATTTTTATTGTTTTGTTATTGCTCGAAGCAGCTGTCGGTGGTGGAATAATGGGTAAGGGACTGAAGGAACAGGTAAAGGGTATGAAGTCGGCGATTTGCGCCAGTGCGTTGTTGTTAGCATGCATGTCGGTCAGCGTCACCAGCGTCGCCATTGAGGTCAAACCGGATTTCGATCATTTCTCCACGGGCTACATGTTGACTGGTAGGCATGTGTCCGTAGCTTGCGAAAGCTGCCACTTCAAGGGTCTTTTTACCGGGACCCCGCGCAATTGCAGTGGGTGCCATAACAATGATATCGCCCCCGGCAAGAATTCCAATCATATCGACACCAGTAATACCTGCGACGATTGCCATACCACCTCATCCTTCTTCGATGTCAGCGTGGACCATGCCGCGGTTGTCGGCCCTTGCGCCAACTGTCACAACCGGGTGCGAGCCACCGGCCTCAGCACGAACCATATTAAGATCGAAAGCACAGACTGTAGTCAATGCCACGTGACCATTGCCTGGACTCCCACCAGTTTCTCGCACGACATGACGACTGTTGCCTGCAAGATTTGTCACAATGGCTTGAGCGCAACCGGCATGACACGCAATCATTTGCGCACCCCGGTGGATTGCGGAGAATGCCATGTCACCACTGCCTGGAGACCGGCCACTTTCGACCATATCAATGTAACCACCGGCTGTGAAAACTGCCACAACGGCAAGCTGGCGTCGATCACCGGCAAACCGGAAAACCACGTTCGCTCCAATAACGAGTGCGGTACCTGCCACAATGTTACTGCTTGGACACCGGCGATAATGAGCCATATCAATATCGCCGGCGACTGCGCATCCTGTCACGATGGAACCATAGCCACAGGCAAGCCACAGAACCATGTCGAGACGGTCGCCACCTGCAACAACTGCCATCGTGTTGGTGCCTGGAAACCGGCCATTGCTCCATAACGCTGTCCAGCCACCATACCCTGACTTGTGGTACTGAGGCGGGTCTTGGTGGCATGATCGAAAACAGTGATCTGCAAGAATGACGTCGCTCCGGGATTTCCTCCGGTGCGCAAGCCTAGACGGTGCGTGAACACCGGTAACAGGAAACCGGATTCAGCACGCACCCACAAAGCGGAAGCAGCTTACTACAGTCGTTGAAATCATTGAGCGGTAAGGCTGACACGTTTCAGGAAATCGATAACAAACTCCACCGCGTCATCGGCGAATATGTCCCGAAAAAAATGATCGGCACCGTCGACGATACTGACCTGCACCCGAACGCCATCCGCCAAGGGCGGAAACTTGTCCCGGGAGCCTGCCACTACTTCGTCACCACCGGCAAGCACCAACAGCACTGGCTTCTTGATTTTCGGAATCAGGTAGGCGGTATCGAGCCTTGGGTCCGGGCCGTAATAGGAAACGAAACTTGCCGCCGAAACCGTGGTGTCGCTGCAATACAAAATTCCCGTATGGGTGAGCAGGCTTGCGCCCTTGCCGGCGCGCATCAGCCGCTGCGCATGCTGCAGAACCGGCGCCAGCGCATGTTGATGTCGTGCCTCGTATGCCGCAGCGTCGTTGGTTTCGCGGGTATCGGGCGCCAGCAGCACCACCGACTGCACCAGACCACTGTCTTGCGTTGCCGCGTACAGAGCTGTTTGCCCGGCGCCGCGTGAGTGGCCCAGCAAGATCACATGACGAACACCCTGCTCGCTCAGCCACCTCAACCATGCGCCAATTTCTCCGGCTGCATCGGCGAATTGGTGGCGATGCGTACTATGGCAATCAAACATGCCGTGACGATTATCGACGCCCAGACTGAGATTAAGCGCCAATGTTGCATAGCCCTGTGCACCGAACAAACGCTGCAGGTACGCCACGGTTTCCATGGCGCGATGCCCGAGTCCACCGTGGGTTATGACAATCACGTGATCAAGAACAGACTCGGCTGGCGCGGGTTCCAACTCCGCATTCAGGGTCAGGCCTCGATAACTCAAAGTTACTTCCTGGGCATGTGCGGTAACACTTACACCTACCGTCATCAGCAACCAGCAATATGCCAAGATACGAATTTGCATGCTTTTTCCTCCCTCATGTCTGTCGATGACGGTAACTGTCGGCATCACTGCATTCAGTCCCAACTGGGCTCTACGGTCGTCTTGGGTCGCCGCTCACGTACGTCTTCCGATACCGGTGGTAACGACAGAATATACATAGCGATTGCTGCAAGATCGTCATGTGCCAATAAACTTAAGCTGTCATCAATGACCTCGGCCATCACATCTCCCGCCGTGTCACCCTCCGGGGTCATCCCCGTCGCCAGGTACTCTACGAGATCCTGCTGGCGCCATCGACCGATTCCCGCATGCCGGTGCGGCGTGATGTTGGGCGCCGTGTCGGGTGTGATATTGGGAGTGAAAAACGTCCCAAACTCGGTCACCAGCGCCCGGCCACCGGCCAAAGTTTCACCCTGATGTTTCCGGTCGGTATGGCAACTGGCGCAACCAGCGGCATGCAACACGTATTCACCCCGATCAAACGACGTTTCCGCATTGTCGCCGGCAAATACTTCGACCGAGACCTGCGCCAGCAACCACGCCGTCACCAGCAACCATCGGTGATTGCGCACACCATTTCCTGCCGGGACGTACACGTACTATTTTTCCTCTTTCTTACGAAAGTCCTTGTGGCATGATTTACAACTGTCCAGAAGATCTTTGAAGAGCTGTCCATATTTTGCACTCTCGCCGGCGCTAACCGCTTGCGCCAGAGCTGCGGATTTTTTTTGGGTATCCTTGGCCCGTTTTCCAAATTCTTCCGGATCCTTCCAGACGTCGGGTTTGGCTTTGGTGTCATCCACATCGCTGCCCGCGGGAAACATACTGGCGATATCCTGGGTGGTTGCCGCCAATGAATTCACATGCACCGGAAGCTGCTCTGGAAAATTGACTTCCCCTTTGATGATGGCCGCCGCCGCGGCCATGTGCCCCCGCTGCGTCAGCATGAGACTTTGGCGGTACTTCACCATATCCGCCGGCGCGGTGGTCCCGGCGGCATAGACCATGGTTCCCGCAGCCGTGAGCAGGCACCCTGCACCAGCCATCAACATGTTGAAATAAATATTAGTTTTCATGTACCTCTCCTGTTTCTATGCAACCGTGTAAACAAACGACCCGCGGCTCTACCATATTCCACTGTTTCAGTAATGGTTGATGCTGGCCGCGATCCACCGGATATCCCCGTGCTAATCCACCGACGGAAGAAAGCATAGGTTGACCCTATCGTCTATGAAAAGTACTATGTTTTAACATTCATTGTAGATTTATATTACATTATGAATTTTACCTTTCAACAAATGCTCACTCTTGAGGCCGTCGTCAGCCAGGGCAGCATCCTGGCCGGCGCCAAAATACTCAACAAGACGCACCCGAGCGTCATCACGGCTCTTAAAAAAATGGAAGATGCGCTGGGATTCGCCATTTTTGATCGTTCCGGGTACCGGTGTGTGCTGACCGAGCAAGGCAAGGCGTTTCACAAGAGTGTCAAACGTATTCTGGGCGAAATGCAGGAGCTGAAACACCAGGCAGCGTCCTTGCGCGGCGGCGAGGAACCCGAGCTGAATATCATGGTGGGTGATATCACTCCTCTGCCCAGCGCGTTGGCGGTATTACGCGGCTTTTCCGAAACCTATTCCTACACCCGACTCAACTTGTTTTTCGGTAACTTGTTCGGCCCCAACGAAAGCCTGCTGGATGGCACAGTCGATCTGATCATCCATCATATCGATAAGGCCGATGCGCGTTATGAATATCGCGACTTCTGCTCGGTGCCAATCGTGCCGGTAGCGGCGCCTGGATTTTTCCAAATGCCGATCCGCCCCGACCTCCGCTACACGGAAATCACGGATTACACTCAATGCATTATCCGTGACACCGCCACACACAGCGAGAAACTCACCCGCTTCGTGCTCAATGATTCCCCGCATTTAACAGTCGGTGACCAATACACTAAAAAGGAAGTAATCCTGCAACGCATGGCATGGGGACATATGCCCTTGTTCCTGGTTCAGGAAGAACTTAACGATGGCAGGCTGCTGTCGGTAGAGGGTGAATATGTCAGAGGAATAAACCGCGAAATCGTCATTGCACGCGTTGCCGCCAACAAGCACGGCAGCATGGCCCAGCGCCTATGGCAATTTTTTGATGGCGCCGGCGATTTCCTCCCCCCCCGGCCCGCGTATCTCCCGGGGAAATATTAGCGCTAAGCTGTGTAACCTGGTCATTCTCGTGCTCGCGTCCGGCGACTCTAACAATGCCACCGGAGGTGTCAAGCTTCGTTTTGCAACACCAGTTGCAACGCTGATTCCCACGACGGCATCGTAAGCTTGAAAACGGATTCCAGCTTTGCGTTGTTCAACACCGAGTAAGCAGGCCGTGCTGCCGGCAGCGGATAGTCTGTGGTAGGAATAGCCTCCAGGCGCGGCACGGCAATGCCTTGCGCTGCCAGATGATCAAGTATCGCTCTGGCAAAGCCATGCCAGGTGGTGTGACCGTTACTGGTCAGGTGGTAGATTCCGGAATGCTGTGCAAAAAATCCGGTAGGATCAGCCAAGGATTGGGAAATGATGCCGGCGGTGGTCTGGGCTATCAGGCGCGACCAGGTAGGGGCGCCCGTCTGATCGTTCACCACGCGCAGGTGATCGCGTTCCGCGGCCAGGCGTTTCATGGTCAGAAAAAAATTTTTGCCACGATTACCGTACACCCAGGCAGTGCGCAAGATCAGGTGCCGGCCGCCGGCCGCCGCGACCGCTTGTTCACCGGCGAGTTTGGTTTTTCCATAGACGCTGCACGGATCAGGCGCGTCCGTTTCCCGGTATGGCTGGGTGCCGGTACCGTCAAACACATAATCGGTGGAGTAGTGAATCAAGGTGGCATTGAGCGCTCGCGCTTGTTCCGCCATAATTCCCGGTGCGATGCCGTTGATTGCCATGGCCTGCTCCGGCTCATGCTCGGCCTGGTCCACCGCGGTATAAGCCGCGGCATTGACAATAATTTCGGGACGTACCTCGCGCAGGGCATGACGAATACTGTCCGGATCAGCCAAATCAACGGCCACGGGCGCTTGGCCAATGACCGGGCCGGTAGCACGATGCCCACTGGCCACCACCCGACCAAGCGGCAACAAAGACCGGTGCAATTCCCAGCCCACCTGGCCATGGCCGCCAATAATCAATATTTTCACGTATTTCCCCCGTTATCATCGTATACCACATTAGTACTTCGACTTCCTGTGACTATAGTGTAATACGTTACATCATATAATGGCGCGGTTTTGGCTTCCGGCTACACAAATCGCTTTGCATTAAAGCCGTGAGGTGAGTGTGTATTGGATCTAAATACCGCGTATCAAGCACGGGGTGCGCAACGTCGAGACGGTGGCAAGGCCCCGCGAAATGGGGTCTGGCCCCTTTGTGCTATAACATTCCCCAGTGGTACGGAAGTTCGCTCGGCGTATTTTAAATGACACTTATTGTAAACTTCCGCCGGTGTCGAATTTCATGACGAATACATCCTGACCGCCGATATAGGCGTTGCCATGGAATGTACTTTGCGCGTCGGTATCACCACCAACATAAACAAAATCGTCATAACTGATAGCCGCAGTATAAATATATTCAGCACCGTTGGAGCCTCGCTGTTGACTCCATTGCCAGAGGCCGGCGTTGTCATACTTTATCAGTATCATATCGGTACCCCCGCTACTTGTGTTGCCGTCCACGTTACCGTAGGTCGTACCCGCGATGTAGAGACCTCCCTTGCTGTCACGCAGCAGCGCTGAAGCGGAATCGTTGAGAGTGGAACCCCGTTGCCTGCTCCACTGCCATACGCCGTTATTGTCGAATTGCATCATAAAAATATCGCCGGCGCCGGCACTGATGTTCCCGTCAAGGCCACCCCCGGTGGTGCCCGCAACCAGAATATTTCCTTTGGCATCCAACGCAATGCCAGCCGTGCCATCGGAACCGGCAGTACCGCGCAGCCGAGTCCATAGGCGCGCACCATTGGCGTCAAATTTGGAAAGAAATACGTCGTAATTGCCGCTACCGGTGTTGCCATCAAGAGCGCCGTTGGTCGCGCCCGTCAGATAGAGATTGCCGTTGTTATCCACCGCCAGAGCGGCAGACGGGTCATAACCGGGGGTGCCGTTCTGGTATGTCCATTGCCACCCGCCGGCGGTATCGAATTTTATCAGGAAGTAGTCTTGATTGCCCGCGTTCTGGTAGCCATTGAATGCGCCGTAGGTTGGGCCGGTGATATAGACATTGCCGTTGCCATCGAGCGCCATGGCACTGACATAATCGCTACCGGAGGTTCCAAGCTGCCGTGTCCACTGCCATACGCCATCGCGATCAAATTTCATCAAGAAGACATCCAGATCACCGCTGCTGGTATTACCGTCAAGACTCCCCTGGCTGTCACCGGCTACGTAAACATTACCACTGACATCGACGGCGACCGCCGTACCGGCATCGTAATTGCCGGTACCCCGTTGCAAGGTCCAGCGCCGGACGCCGTCAGCGCCGATTTTGGTGAGAAACATATCCTCCATGCCATGATTGCTGTTGCCGTCCATTGCGCCGCGGGTATCGCCGGTAACATATACATCCCCGGCATCATCGACAAAAGATCCCATAACATGTTCATAATCGATCGTGCCAATCCTCCGGGTCCACGGTTGGGTGGTGAAGCGCCAGGTATAATTCTCCGCCAAATTATTGTGCGCCAAGTCCCGTGCTGCGGTGGTAATCAATACATCAACGAGCGACGATGCTGGCAATACGCCGTTATCGGGATAAAATTCCGATTTATCGCCCTGGCAAGTGACTTGTCCTGGTATCTTGCCGGTTCTTCCGGTGACAATGAAGGTGTTGGCGTTAAGGCTGGAACAATCCACAGCCTCGTCAAAAGTCACATCAATGACGGGATTGGTATAAAGCACGAGCTCCGCACCAGCAGACGGCGTATTGCCGATAACTGCGGGTGCGCGCGTGTCCAGCGTGTAAGTGAAGCTCGCGACAGCACTCTCATTGTTTTCGATATCGGTAACAATTGCTTGCAGGGCGGTAGTCGCGTCAATATTGAGGGGTGACGTGTAAACCGGGGACGACGCTGTAGGTGCACTGCCATCAAGGGAATAGTGGATTTGCGCACACAGCAACGGGCTCACGGCGCCGCAAGAAAGCTGCACAATCAAGCTTGTGTTGTAGGCGCCACTGGCCGTGTCCGCTACCGGCGGCAACAGCGCCGGATGCGATGCGGGGTCCGCGGGATCATTACCCAGTTGAATTTCCCGCAAACTGTTAAATTTATCATGATCGGGATCGTCATAAGTATACATCTCCGGCGTAAAGGTCAATACCTGACTATCGCCGCCGAAAACTTCGATGGTCTGGGGGGTAAGACTGGCAATTTGCACATTTTCATAGTTATTGGCCGAAAGAAAAAATGTCAGCTCAATGGTATGCAGGCCCTTGGTCAACACCAGCGACAAATCGCCGACCAGCGAGTTATCCGTTGTATCAATTTTCAATCCGGTGATAAACCGGCTTTCCTCGTAGCTGGTGCCTTTGTCCACGGTAATCTTGACTTGCAGGCCATCGTAGGTTTTTAGCGACGCCAGCAGTTGGGCGCTGAGCGGAATTCTGGCATGGCCGGTAATAGCCGGCTGTTGCGTATTATTGGTATCGCTGGTACAGGCTGTCAATAAATTACCGATGATCAGACCGATGAATAACAAGCGCTGATTGAGCATTGTTTACGTCCTATTAATGCGAGCGGGTCGAGCTCTCGGCAAGTATAACGGAAACAACGGTAATACTGGTATAGGAAGCAACCGCCTTACCGTGACTGATGAAGAAATCGGCAGAAAGCGGATCGGCGCGAACCTTCATAACACGGCGCGATTAGTGGAATTTTTATTGCCGTCATCGCAGCTTGACAGCAGTTATTAAACATCGAAGTTACGCAACATTACCAATGCCTTAAGGGGTTAGCCTGATATAAGCGCGATATTTCTTAATAAATTTTAAGTAACTTTGAAGTCTTCACGGTAACCAGATTGGCGTAATGGACGACCGGGACCTCTCCTGGTCCCGGTGTAACCACGCCCACCAGCTGCACCTGCGCGAAAATACTTGTTTGCCTAGGCGGACCTTTTCTTTGCCAGCTTCTCATCGCTAATGTAAGGTGCGTATTTTTTATCTACACCCATGATGTGTTTCTCCAACCAGTTTCTCAGAAACTCCATGGCCTTGGGGCCTGCGGATTTGCTACCAATCTTGATATCAGAATGCAGTGCCACGGCTTGTTCCACCAGTTTCTTATGCGCCTCCATATGCTGCTCCAAGTCGGGATAGCCTCCCAGCCGCATTAATGATTCCTCGACCTGGAAGTGTATGCTGGTGTAGTCAAGAACATCTCCGAATAATTTGTCCAAATTTTCGGTAGATTCCTGACGTTCCATAGCATCATAGAAGCGATTGATGATCTTGAACAACAGCTGATGTTGACCATCAAGCAATTCTACTTCAACACTGTACTTTTGATCCCACGTAATGTGTCCCATAATGCCTCCGTCGGTGCTACCACAGATTTACCATTAAACTCGTTGACTATTGATGTAATCGTCCCCGGCGAGACTAAACCCCGTGAACCTTTGTCAACAGTAAAATTTGCTACGACGTTGTGGACCGGCATTGGTGTGACAACATCACGTCACTTATACACAAATATTATCATTTCAACGGCATCAGCACGCGCTGTTCCGCCGAACACCGATGTATCGAAAAGTGTCTGGATCCAAGACACACCAATTCTTTATGGGTGACAGATTGTTTCGGCAATGTGAATGATTTTCAAATTGAAATGACGAACATCAACCATGGCAACTTGCCACGACCGGGCGACCCGGGAAGATGTGTAATGCGAGAGCACGATATGAAGAGTTGATTGGTCGGCTGGCAGCGCGTTTAATAAAGCTCGGTATTAGTATGTCGCCGGTGTGCATGCCTCTCGCGACCGGTTCAGCGTATCGCTCGAACCAACCGATTGCGTCACGACGCGCGTAATGTTACTGACTGGAGATTTGTTATTGCACATTCAGTTGCACGGGTCGTGGACCGACCGGGGTCCGCCCGTGCAACCAAGTTGCGTGTCGGGCAATATCAGGATTTGATCGAGTCGTAAAACTCTGAAAACTTTTTGGGATCGAGCAGGTTATTCCAGCTTTTCGCGCCCGCCTTCTTGAATAAATCTTCCCAATGATCCATTCTTTCCCGGTATACCTGTGGATTAGCGCTGTCCTTACCCAGCTTGATGACGTTCATCGCGGCAATATTGATCCCGACAAATTCATCCGCGTCAAACTTGCGCTTTAACCCGGGCGGTAACTCTTCTTTCATGTCACTGAACACAAAAATGATCTGGGTGCCCGATTTGGTGTCCTTCAGGTAATCCGAACACAGCATCATGGCGCCGCTGATATCCGTGTGCGTGGACTGACGATCACTTTCCGCGAATTTGTCCAGCGACTTGGAAAATGCCAGTTTCTGCTTCTGGGATTCCGTGGGTCGATAATCCAGGGTCATTTTGGAAATCAGATTGTCCTGCGTATAACTGTTGCTGTCGATCGCGATGAGGAACATACCATCGCCGGGATTCAGCTTGGGAATGACGCCAGCCTTGATAATTTTTACCATGCTGTCTTTTTCCTTGGCATAAGTCCCTGATACATCAGCGAGCACGCAAATTGAGGTCTCGTAGGCCTTGTTGTCGGAACACCCGACAACGGCCAGAACCGCCAGCATTGGTATAAATTGTAAATATCGCTTATTAATAATCATCACGATGTCCTTTGGATACCGGATCCGCTTTTGGAACCGATCATCTCGGCGACTTTAAGCGGTATAATAATGAAGATATCGAATAGATGGGCGGCCACTTTAAACACCCCTTCAAACACATAGGCCAAAGCATTGGCTAAATGTCCAATCAGGGTAATCAACAGCGTATACATGCGGGCAAACGCGTGCTGACTGGCCTCGATGAACATTTCAAGAGGAATGGCGATCATGGCCAGAATCCAGGGCAACACAAAGCCAAGCGTTGCCTGACCAACTACCGTGATATTCGATGAACCACCGACACCACTGCTGCTTTTTGCTTTCTCGGCCCCGGCGAGCGCCTGCTCGAGCGCCATGTTGGATTCCGCTAGATGCTCTCTGAGTACTGCCAACGAGGCTTCTACCGATGACAGGAAAAACAGCCCTACCAAAGTTCCATAAAATATGATTTTGCGCTTGCCGGAAGTCATCGCACCGATCTGCGGAAAAGTATTGGTTACCCCAATTGATTCCATCAGGAATATGCCCAATACCAGTTCCAGGACCACGACTACCAATGCTGATATTTCGGATACCGCCATGCCGGCGACCCTGGTTCCCTGCGGAACCAATTCCGACATGGGAAGCGCGATGAGATTGAAGTTGATAAACGCACCGGCGATACCCGCACCAATGACCACCAGTGAAACGATAAACAGCTTGGTAACACGCGAGGACAGCATATCAATTGAATCCGCCTCCGCCTTGCTCATTTTGGCGTATTCATCCATGTATTTATCGATACGGCTGTTGGTCTCGATGACATGATCGATTTTCGTGCAAATATCGCTGCCGATTTTTTCCATGCGCTTCCATACCGGCGCCATGGAACTGAGTATTTTGTGGCGTTTACCAGCGACTTCACGATATTCCGCCAATGCCTTCTTTTCGCTCGCCAAGGCGGACTTGTGAATCTCGGTCAGCATTTTTTCAATGATCCGGTCGCCCGCGGTATCCTTGGCCCGGGAAATAACTTCCACTACTTCTCCCCAGCCCGGCGCCTGTGGGCTTGACTGACCACATTCCTTGTAATCGGTCTTGATGGTGTCGAGTTCCTCATCCAGCTTCAGCTGTAATTTCGGATAGTCGGCCAGTGTCTTAGAGTTACTCGATTCTATCTTGGTGAACTCTTCGAGAATTTTATGCTGGATATGGGCAATCCCGGATTCCAGCAGTACTTTGCGGTCCTTCTCGCGCATTTGTTCGGCGGCTTTTTTGGTCCAGGCCGCCATTTTTCGAAATCCGCCGGCGGAACCTTCCGATAAAGCGTCGAACATTTTATGGACGGGCTCCCTGGCGAAAAACAGGAAAATCATGCTGAACACCACCAAAATGGCGATGGATAACGCCGGCATGCTGGGAATTAGATATATGCTTTCCATGGTTCTATCTCTCTGAGGATCGAATCATTGTTTAGCGCTATGCACGGCCAAAATCAGGCATCAGCAAGCACAAATATAAAGGAACCGTTCATTCAGCTGTTTCATGCACTGTTCCTTAAAAATTATCGACGTAATTGTCCTGCGGAAACCGCTACCGACGACTTCTCGATTACAACCACCCGATTTATATGTTTAATTGCGCTGTTCTGGCAACTCCTCTAATTAACGTCCGAGGCACCGACTTCTTTACCGCAATAGTTCCATTTTTCAATTATTCCGGCGGTAATACCGAAGTTGCGCTGCAGGTCACACTTTTTCTGGCGCACGGCAGAGGGAATCAACGAGCACGCGCGATGGCACGGTGATTTGAACGAATACCGTACGGTGACAAAGTTTATTCAGGGATGATATGTGGACGACGTGAACCCATCAGCTCAGTAAAGATTTATCCATTGATACTCAAATTTCAGCGGGCCGGTGAGCGTGGTGATTTGCGCCTGATCACCAATCGCCAGTTCATGAAATTTGTCGGGACTGACGGACAAAATTCTGGGATACCCATAAGTGTTTGCCGAATCCAGTACAATTCGATGGCGATCCAAGCCAGTTACGCTATATTTACCAACGACCGTGCCACTGACACTGATAGCTTTCCCCCCGGGAAGTAATGCATTTGCCAATACCAGATATTCGGACGCCACAACGGTAAAAACAGCGGCAAATAGCGCGGAGTAAATCAGGGTTGGCAATCGCCTTACCTTTCCGGCATGGTGCGCCGGGCAGCGGTATTTCCTTAGCCGGGGAAAAATCAGCATTCCAATATAGATACTCACGAATGCCGGCGCCGCCAGATAGTGCCAGGCCACGCTTTGGGGCGCATCCGGTTCGGTGACGATTCCAAAATAGGGTATCAACGCAAGAACAGCCAGGATAATGAAGAGTGCATGCAGTATCTTGTCCGCCTGGTCATACCTGACAATACTTTGCGGATCAATATATCCCCGCTCGTGTTTTTTTGCGGGATCGAAGGTCCACAGCGCCGGTTTCTTACTTAATTCAATCAGCTTATAATGATAACCAGGTTCATGCAGTTCGAGACGTTCGTTCCAATGGTTCCTCGGGTAGGGTATGAATAAATTTCCCCTGCTGTTCAACTCGTAGATGGCCTCGATAGCATCTCCCGCCAGGGAGTGAATCAACAACCGCCAGCGCGGAACGATGATGGACCACCACATGCAGACCAGTGTAGCCCCGATTGTAATACCCAGAAACGATAAACCCGCCAACGGAATAACCTCCGTCAGCGAAATCGCGGAATCGCCAGTAGCGCGCATATCCGCATAAGAAAACACGATCAATCCCAAGGGAAACAGCTGCAGAAACAACCCTGGAACCACGAAGATGATCCATGCATAGAAGAAAAGACTCTTGGTGGGTATGAAAGCCGTGTTGCATTGCGCCAGTAAGCGATGCCCATGCTTGGTCGGCAGGGAAGACAATTTCGTCGGATTTATAGTGAACTGCTTGAAGAACACGCCAAGATAATCAATCAATGCGGAAAACCACACCAGGCTCACCAACACCAGAATAAACCCGCCCAGGACGCCGCAGAAAAACCCTTGCCATCCCCAAACGCCGGCCAAAGATATGCCCAGGACACAAACCGCGAAAAATATCAGGGTAGCTCCGTAAATGGCTAAATTCTTGTTCTTGTTGCCCCTGGAAACATGGGGCATGTAGGCGAAAAATAGCGCCACAATCAGCAAATAGCTTAATGCATAATTTATTGGGGGATAGGCGGCGCTGCCGGTAACAGCAACGATTACCGGCTGCAGATGGCTCACCCCAAGGAACAGTCCCTCAACAATAACTATTATAAAAAACAGAGGCTTAAATAAGTCGAGACGCTTCATGAGTACTGCTATCGCGAATCAGATGAGCACGACCGCCGGTCCGGAAAATACCTGAGATCCCAGTACAAAACCTAAACTCCCGTTGGTGTGGTAACACAATGGTGGTCATTTTATCGCCAGTTGATTATTCAGGCAATACCCTGAAATAAACACCGATTCTGTGACCATGGCCTCATTCAACTACGATCCACTATCACACGCCGACACCAGCACCGCAGACCATAAAAAAACCCCGTGAAGGATCACGGGGTTTCCGGTGCGTACTCGGTAGGTGTGCGACGATCACATGGTGGGGGTGTGCATCACAGTAATGCAGTTCGAAGAACCGTCCGCACTGATCGTTGATGTGGGCACATAGCCGGTCTGCGTCGGTGGCGTGGCGCTGAGATCAAAGGTTGCAATGGCGCCGCTGACATCGAAGGTGGCCGTGGCGTTCATGCACAGTGTTCCTACCTGGCCCGCCAGCGTACCGTCGATGGCGACCAGCGCTGAGCATCCCGCCATGCGCACGGACATGGTTCTGGTAACGGCATCAAACGACGCAGGCGTCAACCCGGTGAAAGCACGACCTTGCATGCGCATACTGTCAAGCGCCCCGGCGGCACCGTCGATCAGGGCTGCGTCCAACTTAGCAGCCAGATCCGCATTGTAAAATTCACTGTCCTGGTCAAGCACGTCAACGATGGACACATAGGTGGTACCACCCGCAGTCATGTAACAGTGATTGCAGGTCCATGGCACCACAGACGGCATTTGCGGCATGGTTCCATCCCAGGTGCCGTTCATCATCGCATCCATCAGTGCATTTACACCGGCGGACAGCGCGACGAACTCCTTGGGAAATGCCGCTTCACCCTCAATCCTGCCGATCGGTTTTTCCATGGCGGTGAGCTCACCGGTACGGGCATTGGTATCAACAGAAAAGATCTTACCCGTGTATTGGAACCGGGCGTTGCCCGCCTTGTCGTAGACCAGGTTACCTTCTGGATCATGAGCCAGACTGCCATGGATCACCGACTTGTCGATGATCGTTGTCACCAGAGCATCCTGCGGCGGTAATGGTATGCCCGCCAGCGCTGCGCCATTCACAACTCCACCAATCAGTAATGACGCTGGTAGTAACGCACCCAGTACGATTTTTGAACGAACTATTCTTTTCATTGTAGCTCCTCGCGTTGTATCCATATATCCTGCAATTGCGTGCTGGCAACAAAAGCGTCAGTCAGCATAAGAAACCGCAATCCCTTATTCCACGGCCCGAGCAGAATACAGGCTACTGCCAGTTAAGTCCACGGCCAGCGCTGTGCCAAACGAGAAACATGACGCGAAGCACCAGTGCATCATTGTTGAACAATATTGCAGCCGGTCACAATGCACCGCGTGCAAAATTCTTGATAGTGCCAGTATGCTAACGAGAGATATGATACCCATATAAGACAGATCAAGAACCGCAAGGCATGTTCAGTATTTATGAAAAACTGGTAACAGTGGATATCCGGTAGACGAAACTACTTGGTACTCTTCTCTTGATGCCGCGAGTCACATCGGGTATTTGAAATTGGTTTGTTATCTTCCAGATTGTTGTGGTCTCCAGCATTGAGTATGACCTGTAATGTTCACCGTGCTCCGGTCCGCTGATGGAACCCGGTCGCCGCATTGGCTTCAACTGCACGGCGCTGGCACAATCTCGGGTTCACTGGTCAATTTGATGGGCCCGGCTGATTTAATATATGCTTCAGAAGCGTATCGAAATTAATTGCCGAAAAGAGTATATTTAAAAAGATGAATTTGTCGCAGGGACCCGCTGGACCCGGGATGCGCTGGCCGGAGCCATGTAAGGATGTTCTGTCAACGGCGCAAAGAACCCTTTATCTGTATGTATTTACACTGATTTTTGTGCATTTTCTATGCGCACGTAACACCGGATTCTGGAACTTGGAGAGCTTTATTGTGAAAAAAGTCATTAATTCTCTGTTGATTGTCCTGATTATTGCTTTGTCGGCAAGCTGCGCCACCCCTAGAATGGCACAACTCGAGTCAGGTAATAATCCGGAGCAAGCCATTGCTGAAGTGACGCAAATAATGAGAGCGGCGCAGCATGACCAGATCGATGTGTTGGCCAATGAAGAGTACACCCAGGGAAATAGCTACTTGGCGGACGCCCGGCAGGATTTAAAGAAGGGGGCGCCAAGAGAGAGCATTCTGGAAAATGCCGCAATAGCCAAGGCTTTTTTTCAGGATGCGCGGAACATTGCCAATCCCAGAATCGCTGTTGCCCGTCGTATTCTCGTCGCCAGAGAGTCCGCGCTTGCGGCTGGTGTGCGCAGCAATAATGTGCTCATCGCGAGCATGGCGGATATTGACGACGACCTGAGAAGTGAAACGAAACTATTCAGCCGAACGCTTTCCCCTGAAGATTTCTCAGAACTTCAAAAAAAATATCTGGTACTGGAAGTAAAGGCGGTTCAGTTCCGGGAACTCAGTGGCGCCAAACAGGCGATTGAACAGGCCAGGGATGAAAATGCCGATGACCTGTCTCCACGAACATTACAAGCGGCTTCACTGGATTACGAGACTGCCATTAACATAATCGCTCAGAGCCCACGGAACCCTGACATTTATCGCAAGAGTGTTGATGATACCCTGACCAGCGCGACACTGCTGGTCGATGTCATGAATGTTATCAAGGGAGCGAAAGGCACTCCGGAAAATATCGCCGTACAAATAGTCAAACAAAAGCGGGCGCTGGGCGAATTAAGCACCAATGTCGGAAAACTGGAAGCTAACCTGAAGTCCGCTGAACAGACGTTACAGGAAAAAGAAGGCGAACTTAAGACCCAGGAAGAGCAGTTAGCCCTGGCATCGACCCAAGTCCGGTTCCAACAGGCGATGGATGATGCGCAGAAGATGTTGTCACCGGAAGATGCCTTGGTGTACCAGCAGGGAAATAAACTGGTATTTAGACTCAAGCGCATTAACTTTCCAACCGGTACCGCGGTCATTCCCGAATACTCCAGGTTATTGATCTCCAAGATTCATGAAATCATCAATAAACTGGTCGCAGACCTGGTGGTAGTGCAAGGTCATACCGACTCCATCGGATCCTCCGATGTGAATCAAAAGTTATCAACAGAGAGAGCCACCGCGGTGGCTAATTATCTTTTCTCTCTGAGAGCCACCTATAAGATTCAGTATGTGGGCTACGGCGAGTCACA
Source organism: Gammaproteobacteria bacterium (assembly GCA_024641505.1). Classification (GTDB taxonomy): domain Bacteria; phylum Pseudomonadota; class Gammaproteobacteria; order SG8-11; family SG8-11; genus UBA6920. The sequence goes on along the minus strand of JAHECY010000221.1, from coordinate 37,448 downwards.
CCCGATCGAATCCAACGAAACAGAAGCCGGACGCGCCACTAACCGACGCGTGGATCTGATCGTGTCTGTGAAACAGTAGCAGGAAGGAAAACATGGTATCGAAAGGCGGCGACGGAATATAGATCAGCTGCAATCGTCAGTATTTTTCCCGGTTACCAGTTTATGTCACGGGTTAACCAATCTATTGCGGGAGTCGCATGGGCATTTGACCCTCGCCCTGGTCGTCCTACGCCGCCAGTTGTTTCAGCCAACGCCGCAGCGTCTCGATTAATTGATCCGGTGTAAACGGTTTGGCGATAAAGTCGTCCATGCCGGCATCGAAACAACGCCGCCGATCTTCGGCAAAGGCGTTGCCGGTCATCGCCAGGATCGGAGTTCTTTTGTAACTAGGAAGTTGCCGGATCTTTTGCGTTGCTTCCAGGCCGTTCATGGTTGGCATTTGCATGTCCATGAGGATCACATCGTAACCTGATTTGGAGGCCATCTCCAATGCGATAGCGCCGTTATCCGCCACATCTACCTGCAATCCCATGAATTCGCTTAGAATATCCACAGCCAATTGCTGATTAAGTGGCTCATCTTCTGCCAGTAACACGCGCCATCCGGAACAGTCGCCGAGCACCATTTCACCGACATTCTTGACTTCCGGCAGCGCCACTGTTTCACACACCACCTTCCCCAATTGAGCCGTCAACCAAAAGCTACTGCCCTCCCCTGGCACGCTTTTGACGCCGACATCGCCCCCCATAAGGCTCGCCAGCGAACGGGTAATGGCGAGCCCCAGACCGGTGCCGCCGTATTTTCGGGTCATGGAATTGTCAGCTTGCTCGAATGCATTAAAAACCGCGCCAAGTTTATCCTCCGCGATGCCAATGCCTGTGTCTTGAACTTCAAAAATCATCAACACATCGTCCTCGGACTCCGTTAGTGCCCGAGCGCGCAGCGTAACATACCCGTGATCAGTAAACTTGGTGGCGTTGCCAAGAAAATTAATGAGCGCCTGCGACAGGCGCACCTCATCCCCGATCAGGGCCGCAGGCAAGTCCGTCGTTTCAACTCGCATTTCAATGCCCTTGACCGCCAGCCGATCTGCAAACATGACACGCAAATTTTCCAGCAATACAGCCGGTTGGAATGTAATGGGCGACAACGTCATTCGACCAGCCTCGATTTTCGAAAGATCCAGCACGTCATTTAATATCGCCATAAGATGACCACCGGCACTAGCGATATTTTTGAGTTTATCACTCTGTTCCGGTGAGGGTTGATTGCGCAGCAGCATGTGAGTAAAACCGAGGATTGCGTTCATTGGCGTGCGAATCTCGTGACTCATATTGGCGAGAAACGCACTCTTGGCATGGTTCGCCGATTCGGCGGCATTTCTGGCTATTCGCAAATCGTCTTCGACCTGTTTGCGCTGGGTAATATCTTCGTAGGTTCCCAATATGCCAAAGACTTTACCGTCATCCTTCAGTGGAATTTTGCTGGTGCGCAACCAGATGCGTTGCCCTTCCGATGTAGTCTGGGGTTCCTCGTAGCCCAATTGCGGCGCATCCGTCTCCATTACCCTGAAGTCATCCGCCTGATACTGTTTGGCTTCGTTTTTCCAGGCCATATCGAAATCATTATGTCCCAGTAATTCATTGGGTTCTTGAAACCCCGCGTCGTACGCAAACAATTTATTGCATCCCATATACTTCAACTCGCGATCCTTCCAGAATACGCGCACCGGTATGTTGTCCAGCACCAGTTGCAGCATATGTCGGGACGATTCGGCGGCATTGCGGGTGACCCGAAGATCCTCCTCCGCCTGTTTTCGTTTCGTAATATTCTCAATAATGCCTTCGATCGCGATCAAGTCATCCGATGCGTCTTTGACTGGATGAATTGCAACACTGATGGTACGTTCATTGCCATCATGGTGGCGAAAACTTGCTTCAAAGTGCCGGGAACTCCCCGCAGCCGATTGTAATTCAGCGACAATACATGATGCCGTATCGATCGAACCGGGTGACCAATCAACCAAGTTTCTCCAGATCCGACCTAGTACAGCATCTCTGGGTATACCAAATATACGCCCTACGCCGCTGCTCGCGTAAGTAAACTGTGCGTCTTCTGGGCGAAGACTGAAGATAACGAATTGATCACCAATATCATCCACCAATCGCTGGTACTTCTCATGGCTGTCACGCAGCTTGTCTTCTGCCATTCTAAGCGCGCTGATATCCTGAATAGATCCGGTAGAGTAAACAGGATTACCGGTATTGTCGTAATCGGTACGCCCGCGACCGATGATATATTTTATGCGGCCATCCAGCATCAGCAAACGGTGTGTTAATTGATATATTTCTTTTCTCGTGATCGACATCTGATAGGCATTTTCGAGCGCGGCGCGATCGTCCGGATGTACGTATGACAGGAACAAATCGTAGCTCGCCGTGGTCTCGGCTTTGACAAGCTCCAGAATCGCGTACACTTCATCCGACCACACCACCTCGTGGGTAAGCAGATCGATTTCCCACTGCCCCATTTGAGCAAAGTGCTGGGTCTCCGTCAGACGACGATTGATAATTTCAAGTTCGGCATTCGCCTGCGCCTGTTGATGCGCGAACACGGTAAGTTGCAGCCGCGTCTTGGTGAGGCGCTGAAATACCCGGGCCGCAAATAGCGCCATCACCATCAGGCCGGCCGTAAATACATAAATCAGCAACGACAGACTGCGCCACTGCGCCAGAACTTCCTCTTCAGATCTGATTAACACAATCGACAAGGGATAACCCAGCACATTTTGTAGAGCCAACAGCATTGAATCCTTGTCATATGTCTGGTAAAAATCTATTTTGTCCGTACGTTCAACTTCATTCGCTACAGATTTCCAGACGGCCTGTTCCTCCAATATGTTGTTCGCAGTGGTGGATTGCGCGGCGATCAACTGACCGTCACGCCGGAAAAGAAACAACCGGGTGGATTGCCCCCCGCCTTTCGCAACATCTGCAAACAATTTTTTAAAACGGTGGGTGCTGATAGCTGTAAAGACGATCCCCAGGAATGTGCCGCCCTGGGTATCCATACGATGCCCCAGTATAATGATTTCCTGGCCGGTCAACCGGCTCTTGATCGGTTCGGATATATATGACTTTGCGCCTTGGCTGAGGGCAATAAAATACTTACGATCCGCCACATTTACCTTGTTTGGTGGCCAAGTGCGTGATGACACCAGGCGTCCTGAAGCATCGGCAAAATTCAAGGCTTCGATATCGGTAGCATGGATAACCATGTCTTTCATAATTTCATGCATGGATTGAGTTGCTACGAAGCGATACAACTCCTCCGACGTTTTGATGCCCGCAGATTCAATACGCTCCTGTAGCGCAGCAACCATAAGATCTGAACTGAAAACAATTCGTTGTGTCTGTTGTGCCAGCGTCTCGCTCAGACTATCGAGGTTGTGCATTTCCGCAGACAACATGTCCTGACGGTTAACTTGCGTGGTAATGACCGCAAACGCTATCAATACTATCATCACCACGAAAGTGAAAACCGGTGCCAGCAAAGGCGTAATGTAAATCAGATTGGGGAATCGCCTTTTGTTTACCATACGTAGCATGAATTCAAACCTGATATATAGGCATCACTGAGCGCCTTTAAGCAGATGAAAACCTCTCTCTCGAACTTCTTCGGAAAGCACTGGCTGTACCAGTTGGCCGGTCGAGTCAAAATAGGCTTCTACACTTACGCCGAAAATATTTCCGTGCCAATCGGCGATACAATTCCGCAACGCAATTCTGTCACTGCCGGCACTTCTTAGACAAGGAGCGGCAATATATTTAATGGCGCGATACTCCCATGCGGCCTGCACCGGGCTTGAATACAGGCGCTTCCCATAGGCTTGCCGGTAGCGCTCAGCCCAGGCATGCGCCTCAACATCCGATTCCTCATTAAAGTAACTCATCAGCACTGTTCCTTCCGACGCCACGGGTGCGTTCTTGATGAGTTCTTCATTGGATAAGCCGGCGCCTCCGAAAAATTGCGCTTCAATGCCGAGTTCCCGAGCCTGATTCATGATGGCGGGGACGGCGGGTATGGTACCAAAAATAACGATAGCATCTGGTTGTGCGTTCTTGACACGTTGCAATTGCTCGGCAAATATAGTGTCAAACGAGTTATAGCTTTGCTGAATTATTACCTTGTTGCCGAATTTTGAAATCGCTGCATTAAATATATCCCTGCTGTTGCTACCATAGGCGTTATTATCATTGATTATGGCAATTCGCTTCTTGCCATAGTCATTTGTCACAATCTCCGCTAGCTGTCTCGTGACCACGCTATCGGTCTGGATCACCCGAAACACCCACTTGTAGCCTTGCCTGGTAATGTGATGACTCGTGGCACCGACCACGATATAGGGTACTGCTGATTGTTCCGGAAAGTCCATATGCGCCAGCACCTGCGGTGAACCCCAGCCACCAACAATCAAGTCCGGGCTGACACTGATAAGTCGCCGCATGGCAATGGCGGAGCGCGCCGGATCGGAAGTGTCGTCCACCACTTCCAGAACTACCTTGCTGCCATTAATGCCGCCTTCAGTGTTAATTTCATTCACCGCCATTTCTGCGCCGGCAACAATGCCTTCTCCATAAGAAGCGCCATGTCCCGTGCGTCCAACGATAACACCGATGATAATATCCTGTGCGCCAGAGGGTGCCGGCAGACTCAACAATATTATTAATATAAAGCCGGTAACTGCGTTCACTCGACTGATTTTGTTCGTTGATATGTTGATGACTACTTTTGGTAAAAACAGTACCAGTCGCAATTGCAACGTACTCATACTCCACCTTCAGGGTCATCGGTCATTTCAGTGATGACACCGCAAATTGCGCAAAAATGCCCCATTAAATCGTACAAAGGAAATTTCAGTGAGTAGAACACGTGACAAACGTCATTATACTGTATGGTTTCCTCATTTTGTTCCGGCGCCGATTGTCGCAGCACCCGCATATCGCTTTTCATTATCTGCTCTGCCAGCGGTTTAGGAAGAAAATCGTCGTCTCGCTGACCGATTACATCTTTGCTTTCAACATGGAAAAATTCCTCGAACGTATTGTTTACCATTATATAGTTGGCATACAGGTCCTTGATGTAGATAATTGAGCTGGATTTATTAATGAGCCCCAGCAATTCCGTTCTTGCATCATCTTCTAAATTTCCATTGACGGTTAAGCGATTAAAATCACTTTTGATATTTTCTTTATCGTGTTCCATCTGGGTCGATCTTTCATGAAGAATATTTTCTATGGTATTACCTGACTGAGCGACCGTCTGAATTGCCTTCATTTCCTGGAACGCACGTAACGAGATGATCAATGATGAATGAAGTTTTGCCGATGTTAGATCCGATTTGTCTCGGTAGTCATTAATTTCATATTCGGATACGATTTCTCTCTCCGAGGAGGTTCCGGGCTGGCCAGTTCGAAGAATTATTCTTACCTGGTGGTTATGCAATACTTCACGGATGTACTTGACCACCTCGAAACCGGCGTTATCCGTCTCCATCACCACGTCCAAAAGAACGACCGCCGTATCGGGATGTGCCGCCATCAGTTCACAGGCTTCCTTGCCGGAATATCCGTGAATAATGGTCAGTCCTTTGTTACGAAAAGTGAACTCCTCGAGAACCGCATCAGTCAATTGATGTATCATTCTGTCATCGTCAATCACCAGAATCTTCCAACTTTCTCTGCTGTTGGGATCGATAACTGTAATAGAAGAAACTTGTTCTTTGACGTCATCCGTGAAAAGTAAGCTATCAAGAGAACGGTCTCTAATTTCATGAGGTGACATGTTGCTTCTCCAGAATCATGGAAATATACGGCATATTTAACATCGGAGACGCCATCTGACCTCCCCCACATTCCATAGCTACTGTAATTTTATCGGTTATATGCCTCAGAATCATGCGTTAAGATTCGTAACATCGGAAAACAAATGCGGCAATTCACCTCATAACCCAGCGAGTACTGACACATTAGTTTACAAATTCAAAATTAATTCTGCCGATAATATACAAAACTCTATTTATTCTTCAATCAATACATTGTTATGGGGGTGTCGCTTCATGTCGGAGAAGCTGGAAAAACGTATACTTGATGAGTTGCTGCAACAACTGGAAAGTGGCGCATTGATTCTTCCGACCCTGCCTGAAGTTGCATTACGCGTGCGTGACGCTGTGGGTAGTGAAAATGTAAGTGCCAGTCAATTGGCTAAAATAATCAGTATCGACGCTGCTTTAGCAGCCCGTATTCTTCAGATCGCCAACAGCGCCATGGCAGGTGGATTTAGGCGTGTCGATACGCTGGAGCAAGCCATTTCCCGCATCGGTAGTCGCGTGCTCTGCAATATTGTCACTAGCGTTATCATGCAGCAAATGTTTCAATCCAGGTCGGATATCATTAATAGAAAGATGCGCGAACTGTGGGCCCACAGCGCTACCGTTGCCGCCATCTGCTTCAGTCTTGCGTCATCGGCGCACCTTGCACCAGACGAGGCGCTGTTGGCCGGACTGGTACATGATATTGGCGCGTTGCCGGTGTTAAAGATGGCCGAGGAATATCCGGAGCTTACTAATTCCAATGAAGTTATCGACCATTTACTTGAACGTTTACATGTGCAATTGGGCACAGTAATCCTTGAAACTTGGCGTTTTTCCCCGGAATTAGTTACCGCGGTGGCCAACCACGAAACTCCCACACATGCCGGCACGAACGGCAAAGCTGATTATGCCGATCTGGTCATAATTGCCAATCTACAGACTCACCGGGCGCAACCGCAGGATCTATCATCGGGATACGGTCACGGCATCACCGCATTTCAGCGCCTGGGAATTAAACCGGATGAAATAAACCTGGAATTGGACAACCGCAGGGAAAAAATAGAGGCGGTGAAAAAGTTGCTTGGCTAGCCCACAGCCGCTGTGCCGCAACGAGCACAAAACAGCATTGAACCACGGTTCCGACGAGTATACGCCGGAACCGTGGAAAACACTTCTTACCTTTATGCGCCCGGCAATGACCACCCAGACCATGGCCAACTCGCAAAACGCCATTTATATGCCGCTACACGGCAGCTGACGTTACCGACAACCGCACGCCTGCGTCGTCACCGAAACATATAACTAACAGTCGCGGATTGCTGACCCATGCTGATGGCGACTGCGGCGGGATTTATCGCCATCATGGCACTGACAGGGATATAACGCCTTTTTACCGCTAACATACCGTCGTTAAAGTTTAACATAACTTCAGTATCATTGGTCTTGTAACGATAGACGCCGGTCGCTTTCGACCTAAATTCACCGAAAGCTATATATACGAGCGTCTCTCCGTTAAGCTTTATGCTGATATCAGCACCGGGGGTCGGTATGTTTCCATTGATCATTCGCGTCATTAAATTTACGGCACCGTTACGCCGATCAAATTTAAGATTCAGCACATTGATATCGAAGGCATCCTGATTTCTTTCCGCCAGCACTAATTCATTGTCAGTTGTATCGAACCGGTTCCATAGAATCGTGCCAGAACCGTTGATGATGGTTATGCCATCGTCCACCTGGTTGTCGGACAATTGCGTTATCTGTTCGGAATCGGCTTGATAGCTGTAAACTTCGTAGTCGGTACCGTCCCACAATGACCACACTACATCGCCATTGTCCGCGACGTTCAAATCGTATGTGCCTGATCCCTGCGTGTTGGTCAGAGTCACCACATTGTTTCTGTCTGCATTATAGACTTTTGACATCCAGCTTGTGCCGGAAATTATTGACCAGGTCACGTCACCCCGCATACTTATACCGGTAATGTTGGGTGCAAAACTTGATGTTTCGGTGGCGATTAATTTCACCTTGCCAGTTACCGGATCATAACTGGAAACGACATAAGCGCCATTGACGCTGGATACCCAAACCGCATTGCCATGAGATCCGAACAAATGCCCTCCAATATCATTCACGACCGAAATCAGACTGCTATCGGCTGCCCTGTAATACATAATCCCTTGCGCGGATGTCGCGAGATCGTAGGTTTCCCACACCACATCGCCGTTGTCCGTGACTCTTTGGTTTGAATTGACTACGCCTTCGTTCATGGAAATATTCGCAATCGCTCCGGTAGCGGCGCTGTACAGCAGTATCTGTTGGCTATCCGCCAAAACCGCATTCCACGCAACATCCCCATGGGAATTCATCGTTTGATAGCCTTGACGTGTGGCGCCGGGAAAGTCAACGACGGTAGATGCCTTCGTCGCGGCGTCATACCGCATTAATATCGCCTCTGCCGCGCTTGTCCCCTGTTGCTGCAGCCAAGTGACATCACCGTTGTCGCTGATCTGTGGATTGGTGTCATCATTATCGTTGTTGGTAAGCCGGGCTGTGGTCTTTGTTGCCGCCTGGTACAGGTAAATTTCCTGATCGTAACCATCGTATGCCATCCATACCACATCGCCATTGTTGTTGAGCTGATGACTGTTATAGAAGACACTATTATCACTGATCATGGATGTCGATCTGGACACGGCGTCATACTTAAAGAGTGTCCATCCAGGATCCGTCACGTTAGGCCATGAAGCCCACACCAAATCTCCTTTTTCATTCAGTCTGGCATACTCGTCAGCATAAGCATTATCGGTAACTTGCGTCACCTTGTAACCTGCGGCGTAGCAGTTTGAGGCAATAAACACTCCACCCAACAACACTAACAGATGATTTTTCATTAATGCAATTCCTTTTCCGTTTTACAGAAACCATGAGAGCCTGTACATAAAACCACTTTTTTATCCTCCATGCATCACCACGAGACACAAGGCAGAATAATTCACGGGGGACGGTAGCAAATCACAACCACCCGCACAATTGAAATATTTTTAGGTAAGAATGGTTTAATATTGACACCCGACTTGACGCACTGAATCCGTTATTGATAGACCCTGTATACTTGGCCTTCTGAAGTTGATACGATATTCGTCAACAAGAAAGAACTCGATGCCACCACAGACATGTGACAAGCTCCTTTCAAATAGCATCTGAAACGGAGGGACAACTATTTCCTCTAGTGGACACTGAACGGTAGCTTCTGAGCGACTGTAACTGTATCGACCGAGCCGCTTTCGAAGGAGTTGCATTCCGCGCTTTCGACCGGTAGCTAATACCGCCATGCCGGCACCGATAATCGCTACAGTTTTATCGCGTCCCATGTGCATAACCTCCCTGGACAGGTAAATTGTCGCTCTATACTAAACATAATAGTAAATTCAGCTCTGTTGTCGACATAAACATCGTAAATGCGGCCAACGCTTCTCGGAAGTTCGCCCAATAGGAAGAAAGAACGAGAATTAAGCGGATAGCGAAAATTTGTCACGTAACTTTACGGCACAGGAATTATGGCCAACAAATGCAATCGGAACAGTAAATCAGCGAATAAATCCCGGTCGGAAGAACAACGAAACGCCGGGAGGAAAAGCTCAGCGCTGGGGAAAAAACCAAGAAACTGTAATTGGAAAAACAGTAGTCCAGCAAGAGCACCAAACAAAATAAGTCGGCAGAAAATGCGCCGGAATCGAGTAAGTCAACACCGGCAATGCATCCTGCAGCGTAACGCGATGGCATTGCAGATACCTGGAATGCTCAAGGGACTTTGACATCATAACCTGCCCTCTATGACCAGAAGAAGGTAAGACCCGTAACCTCATTTCACGTCCGGCGTACCAGCCCGAGGGCACCGGAATGACGTTTGTTTTTAAAAATAGCATCCCCATTAAAAACGGTAACTAACCTGCAAGGCAGACAGCACCGGATTATTTTCTTGCATTAACAATAAGTTATGCGCCTTATTAAATCTTTGGCTTTCCGTATAATTAGGGCGTAATATTCCCTCGACCGAGAGATGGTCGCATTGATGACATGTAATTCAATGGCACGGGGAGTTCCAGCCTGGGAGGTTATTTCTATAAAATTCGTGCCTGTCCCATAGGCGGGATTCGTTGTGGATGATAGATAAATGACTAATGCCACATGAAGGGGTAATAAATGTATGAGTACTACAGAGAAGTCCTGGAATGAAAGTGGTGAGGAAGGGGCAGTTCATAAAAGTATGGGCTGGAAGGAGTTATATCTAAAGGAAGACTGGTGGGCGATTTGGTTGGGACTGGGTATTGTGCTCGTCGCCTATGTATTTTTCATTGAAGGATCAAGCATAAAGTGGATTGCGGTACATCCCGGGAAATGGTCTACCATGGCCCAGATGTGGACCGATTTCTCAGGTCACATTGGACAATATTTTGCCCAGTTTGTCATGTGGTCGGTTATCTTTAGCTTTAGTATAAAAATGCTAGGTTATAAGCTGTCGGAATTTCTACCCTCTTTTGTTTTTGTCTATATCTGTTCCATCATAATATTTATCATCGGTGCCTGGGATCAAGCGTCCTTTTATAATCTTGAGCCACCACTGGTCGCATTGGCGTTGGGGATGTTGATTTCAAATTTCGGTGCATTGCCAAAATGGATGGATACAGGCTTCAGGGTCGAATACTACATCAAAACCGGTATTGTACTTTTGGGTGCTACGCTGCCATTTACCCTCATCGTATGGGCAGGACCAATCGCTATCGTGCAAGCCTCGATTATTTCCATAACCACCTTCATGGTGATTTTCTTTGTAGGCAAGAAAATGGGCCTTGATAGACGTCTCTGCGCAACCTTGGGCGCAGGTGGGGCGGTATGTGGCGTTTCCGGCGCCATCGCCATCGCCGGTGCCGTAGGCGCAAAAAAGGAACATGCGCCAGTCGCGATCGCATTGGTGATTATTTGGGCTATCGTGATGATATTCGCCTTGCCCCTGGTATCGCGCATGCTGAGCTTGCCCACCGGGGTTGCCGGCGCCTGGATTGGCAGTTCCGAATTCGCTGATGCCGCCGGTCTTGCCGCTGCGCAAGCCTACGGCAATCTCGCCGGACAGGTGCCGGGAATTACCGGTACCGCTGCGGATTCAGTTAACGCCTTCACCTTGATGAAAGTTGTCGGTCGCGATGTGTGGATTGGCGTGTGGGCCTTTGTCCTGGCGATTGTTGCCACCACTCGTTGGGAACGCACGTCGAATTCCAAACCGAATCCGGCTGAAATCTGGTGGCGTTTCCCTAAATTCGTGTTGGGATTCCTGGCCGCTTCGATCATTGTGACCCTGATTGCCAGCAGCTACGGTCAGGCAGATTTCAATAAAATCGTGAAACCTGATATGGTTGGTCCAATCAAAGACTTGCGTACCTGGGCATTTATTTTCTGTTTCTTCAGCATCGGTCTGACTACACGATTCAGAGAATTGTCGAGTTTCGGCGCGAAACCATTCATAGCGTTTACTTCCGGCGTTGTGGTGAATGTCGTGCTTGGTTTTATTATGTCTACCATAGTATTTGCCTCCTACTGGACGACGTTGGGCCAGTAACATCGACCGGACGATAACGCTAAAGTCCAGCCTTGATGCCAAGGGCCTTGTTGGAAACGACAAGGCCCTTGTTTTACTATACAACGCGGGAATTATATACCCGCGACCAATGGACGGAATATTGAAATGAAAACACAGCCAGAAAAAGCGATCCAAAATGTTTGTATCAACTGCAAACAGTTCCGCAATTCACCCGGTTATTTGGAGTCCGTATTTAAAGGCATGACTACGTTCGGCTCCGGCCACGCCTCGGTGCGCAAAGACGACGGCATTTGCCTGGTGAACGATGAGTACCTTTCCGCAGACTCGTGGTGTGACAAGTTCGAGAATCGCGGCTAACAGCGCAACGCCTGTTCCTGACTAACGGGCAGGCATTTAATGCTTTCACCTCGGAGCGGCCTGTCGAACCCGTTACCTTGTGTCCACTCAACCGAAGGATGCCGTATCACCAGTATATGGGGTAGCATCCAAGTGTCGGATCGACAATCTATTTGGCTATCGTATCAATCGCTTTCAACACCAGACGTTCTGAAAAACCAGCGGCAAATGACAGCAGGTATATTGTATAAACATTATTTACCCCGGCCAACGATTCACTTACTAAAGCCGCTAACTGTGCATTAACCAAGACAAAAATCACTACCGCGGCCCCCGCTCCTAACAGAAGACGTAACAAAGTTACCCTGACCGCCAACGTCATCTCAGGAATACGCGCGGAAGTTTCGATGTTAATCACTTTAAGATTTGCACTGAAAATCGCCCCACACAATCCGAAACTTATAAATCCAGGGTACATCACGCGCATATCGTGAAGTATTTTTTCTTCGAAATTAATAAAACATAAGTGCAATAATTACCATAACTACAATACGAAGATCAAGTCGTTGCGCTGAAGAATAAATAAGACGCAACATTTGTTCCGATCCAACGACTTATTCTTTTCTCAATTCCGTAGCGCGCGTTGCCAGGTCATCTGAAGCGGCATCGAATTTTTCCATGATTATGTTGCCCGCAGGAATTCCCTGTTCGATATAGGCATTCGCCATAAGCGTACCGGTTTCGTACGTCGCAGGAAATTGCGGGTTGCATGTTATCAGTAGGTGTATCGAATATCAGGATAGCAACTGAATTGCGGCTCGGTGATTAATTGTTAAATTTCGCCAATTTGTAAATATCTACCGATTGCTTCAGCCCCGTAATTAACCCGGTAGTCGCTCATAGTAATGCAGGGCATATATTTCTCTCGAAGTTATCATATATAACCGGCGCCCCGGCAACTGGTTGCCAAATCGAAGTTATAAAATGATCATTTTTTCGAGGTTTTACCGGTAAGATAATTTAAAATGACTTACATTCAGTTCACGCAATAATTGCGCCCACTAGTGTCATTCCGATCGAGCTCTCCGACCTTATTCGCCAATAACGTTGAGGCATTGAACAAGGTACATCGCAATTTCTTCCAAGTATCCTTTAATATTTTTACAATTCTTGACAATATAACAATATCGATACGCTTATCTTTTTGTTTTCTCGGGAAATATCGGGACTTTTTACTAAAGGCCTGATATTCCGTTCCGATATAAAATAGGAAAATCACATCCAGATTTAAAAGCGGCGACAATGACATTGGCGGTAATTCCAGATGATTCGGCACTAAAAAACGCCGCAGAACAGCTAATCGTATGCAAAACCGATCCTGACGGTATCATCACCTACGCCAATGCTGCCTATATTGCGCGCAGTGGATTGAGTGAAATGTCAGTGCTTGGAACACCACTTGTTGACCAATTACATCCCTCGATGCCTAAAGCAATCGTGCGCTTGATGTGGTCTGAGCTCGATAACAAGCGTGAGGTATTCACATATCTGAAATATCAATCTCGGGATCATAACCACTACTGGGTTTTCGCCAACGTTACTCCAGGCTATGACTTAGAGAATAAGTTAAAAGAATATTTTTTTGTACAGCGTAATCCCAACGGACAGGCACTCCAGGTTATCGAACCTATTTATGAGGAGATGTTTAATATCGAACACGCTGCCGGTGGAGGAACGACCGGCATGGACCGTTCGATCAGGGTAATTCATGAGGCGATTTCCCAGCTCGGTGGCAATTATGAAGAATTTCTCCTGGCTTTATAATCACAGAGTATCAAGTATCGTCGCATACACAGTTATGCTGCTAATGGTAGTAGTAGTAACATCGAGGCATGGGATTGATCCATGGTTTCTAGGTCTGGCTGTGGTCGGAAGCGCCTTGATGGTACTGCGCACTATTACCATCGTACGGGATGAGAGACTCATAGTTAACATAGAAAAATTAGCACGTGAATTCAGCCAGGGATATTTCGACTACCGTATAACGCGCATACCCCCCTCCTCCCGCCTGGCAAAAATAGCGCGCTATTTAAATGAAGGGTGCGATCAGACGGAAATTTATTTTAAGGAAAGCGAAACCAGTTTCCATAAGGTGCGTGATCAATTGTACTACCGGCATACGCAAAGCGACGGCTTGCGTGGTTTATTCGTTGGCGGCATGGAGCGCATAAACCACTCTCTGAACATAATTTCGGAACACCACAAGCAGAAAAGCCGGGAAAACCTCCGAGCCGAGCTCGGATTTCTCAACACTTCTAATTTGTTGCATAATTTAACTCGAACTCAAGACGACTTATCCGCAGTAAAAAGCCAAATGAGTCATGTCGAAGAAATGTCAGAACGTGCGGTTCAGGTCGCTGCTGACGGCCAGACCGCAGTATCCAAGGTAGTCAGTGAACTCAATCGCATGGTGAAAAACATCGCTATGATCGAAACTTCGGCCGCAGAACTAAATCAACGAACTGGGCTTATGTCGGATGCACTACAACTTATAAATAGCATTTCCGATAATATTAATCTGCTGGCGCTTAATGCAACTATCGAAGCAGCACGTGCAGGTGAACATGGCCGCGGTTTTTCAGTTGTCGCCGATGAGGTAAAACGTCTGGCAAATACCACAAAGGATGCTACGGACAAGATTGACAAGGTACTGGCCAATTTTATGGAATCTTCAAGGACCATGGTATCAAGCGCAAAAAATACTAATGAAATAGCCGAGGACACGAAACATACCGTTACTTTGTTTGAGAGTAACTTTGGGGAGTTTTCCCGAATTTCCGAGCAGGTTTATCAACGCGTGTCCTATGCCCAGATCGTTGGTTACGCTTCACTGACCAAAGTAGATCTTATGATATTCATACAAAATGGCTACCAGGCTCTGGACAGAGGTTCAAGCTCAGCAGCCTGGCGCCTGGTCACAGGAAATTATGATGACAATAAATTTGTACAGTGGTACCGAAACGGTGTAGGACGCCGTCATTTCAGTCACCTGCCGACTTATGCAAAACTTTTGCAGCCGTTCGATAATATTTATAAGCATATCAACAACGCACTAATTATGGCGACACCAGGCTGGGACTACGACAAAGAGCTGCAAAAACTCATTCTTCAGGAATTTGGCTTCCTTGAGGGGCAAGCAAGCGAACTGGTCGACTACATCGATGAAATAGCCAATGAAAAGCACAAGTTTGAGGTGCACGAGGGACCAGAGAACATGGATATAACTCTTTTTTAAATAGAGTCAGAGAATCAACTGAAATATTTCCCGCGGCTAATTCCCATGTACAGCCACTGGCTAGGCTTGATTTGGCGTCTCAATAACCGTGCCAATAGCGACTTTTTGATTTCGGATTTGTCCGATTATGCCACATACCGCGCGCTGTCACGTCTACCGTCTATTCACCTTTCCCCTGATTTGAAACAGTTCGCCAGCACGTTCCAAGGTGCAGAATCAGGCTGACAATATTTGTTGCAGTTGTAATATTTCTCCACGTGACTTCTTGATCATGGCAATACTTTGTTCCGGTTCCAAACCCGATTTTCTAATCGCGGGTATATTTTCCCATGAGGATTTTGCCAGAGGATGGTTGGTGCCGATACGGCTGTGTAAATCCGCCAAAATCACCACATCTGTTAAATCAATTTCTGCGGTCTCGTGAAGTACGTTCTCGTGCTCAGCAACGGCAGTGACAATCGCCGACGGAAATTTCCAGGCCTGTAGAATAGTCTTGCCGATAACGGGCGCTACTTTGGCATTGATTTTCGGCAACCAGTGATCTACATCACCGCTTACCTGCAATTTCTCGACATAGCGCAATACCGGTAATTCACCGATGTCGTGCAACAGACCTGCCAACATCGCCTCATCAGGACTGATGCGGGTAAAACGACCTGCCAATAGTGTGCTGATCGCCGCCACTTGCGTCGAATGCGCCCAGAGATTTTGCAGGCGCCGTTGCATATTGTTGTTCGCCGTTTGGAATAACTGTTTCGCCATGATGCCAGCAACCAAATTCTTCACTTTTTCCATACCCAGACAGGCAATAGCCTTTTGTACGCTATCTATTGTTTTACCCGTCGAAAACAGTGGGCTGTTGGCGAGCTGTACCAAACGCCCACCCAGGAACGCATCAGTCGCCGCGATACGCGCTACATCTCGCACAGAAGCGCCGGACTGGGACATGATATCGTTCATTTTCTGCATCACTTGGGGCATTGCCGGCAAATCCAGCTTGCCCAATCTCAAATCGCTCAACAGTTGCGAAATAAGTTGATTAGGAGGAATAACATTTGACGTCATGCAGAATTCTTTCCACTAATTATTTACACTATGAATTCCATCTCGCCAATGAAATTGGCTGCCGGCTACTAAGCCTGGACTAATAGCAATTATGCCTGGTCATTGTATCGGGTATCGCCTGACTGACTGGACGGAAGGTCTTGTAAACATTAGTCACGAAAATATCCCAGTGGCGAGAATACCGTCACCACGTGACCTCATATGCTAAATCATTAACAATAGGCAATAGGACAGTATTGATGTAGAAAATCATGATACGTCTGGAATGGCGGATTATTTTGCCAATCCCGCATATTGGTGCTGGATGCGAGTTGAGCAATAAGTCTTGTAAGGTATAGCCTTTAAACGCAGAACGCTGACCGTTACCCCGAGCAGTTATCGCCAATACTTCATGAAATGTCCTTTTTATAATAAGGTGATCCCGCGAGATAGGATGTACTGCCAGTAAACCGAGGTTCCGCCACTGGTGATAACCAGTATTTGAGGTATTATTAACTATCCTATATAAAAACAGCATAAGGTTAGTATAAATTGGACATCAGCTACCTCTACGGAAATCTGTAATAAATTGCATGAAAAATCTGCTATTTAATATTATCGTTCTTTTGATTCTCGGTATGCTGGTATCATGCGGCGAACATGATGGTGACTTGAGCACCGAGGGTCGACGCCTGTCGGATACGGACCTAGCAAATCTACCCTCCATGGCGGCCGACCAGGATGAATTGGTTTTCGGGTTCGACCTGCGTTCCTCCCCGCAGGAAGATGCTCGGCAATATTTACCGTTTCTGGAATACTTGGCGCAGTCCACCGGTTATAAATTCAAGCTGCGTTTCACACCGCAAGACGGTAAAATTGTCGATGATTTGGGACAGGGCGTGATTCATCTGGCCGCTATTGGCGCAACCAGCTATATTGCAGCCAGCGAGAAGTATAACGTGATGCCGCTGGTTCGTGGCTTAAACCTGCAGGGAAAAGCGGAGTATCGTTCGATGTTGATCGTCAAGCCGAACAGCCCGTTCACTTCGGTCACTGACTTACGTGGCAGCATTTTCGCTTTTGGCAGCAAAACCTCCACTCAAGGCCACCTGATACCCCGCATCATTTTATCCTTGCACGACATGACAATAAACGACCTGCGGTCATACATGTATACCGGATCTCACCAGCAATGCGCCGACGCAGTCATATCCAACCGCGCGGATGCCTGTGGTTTGCAGGACACCATGGCTGAAATTCTTGCGGAGCAAAAATTGGTGCGCATTCTTTTCACATCCAGTTATTTTCCTTCCAGCGGCATAGTTGCAAATGCGCAATTGGAAACAGAAGTCATCAAAAATATTACCGAGGCGCTGATAAATTTTGACCCGGCCGGCAAACAACGGCAAGCACTATATAACTGGGAACGGACGGAAATGCCACTTGGCTTCATCCGGGCCAATGATTCCGATTACGAAGAGCTTCGAAACTGGATGCACCGACTCAACCTGACTCTGGAAAAAATGGCGGTTAAATATAGGCTTGATTCATGACACTGGTTACGCGACTTGGTTTGCTTGTCGCTTTGATCGCATTTATTCTGGGCATCAGCGCACTCTGGATAAGCAACAGAATTGCCACCAATGAACTGAATGACCTGTCACTGAACTGGGGCAATTTACTGGCGTCCTCATTAGGTGAAAGCTTGGCATTGGCCACCATTGATCACAATGCAATTGAAGCTAAACAAACTTTGAATACCATCACCAGCCGAAGCTCCACTTTGTGTTGTGCATTCATCGTGGATTTCAGCGGTCATATTTTTGTCCATACTTTTAAAGACGGGTTCCCTGAGCCGCTGATCGCGAAAATCGGCCAACCGGATCTGGATCAGGACCACATTGTTGTCTTGAATGGCCATCCCATTATTCTGATTTCCAAACCCATCATCGAAGGGATGGATGCCAGACTTTACCTTGGCGTGGACGGTGGCTTGACCCAGGAAGCAGCGCGGCACCTGGGCCGGACCATGATTTTACCGCTGTCAATTCTAACCTTGCTGGCGATTCTGGTGAGCCTGCTGCTCGGGCGCAGGTTGGTCAGGCCGTTGCAAGACATAACACAACAACTGCGCGCCCACACCAATAAGACGATGCCGCAGGATGCCACAACCGGCAGTAAAAATGAAATCAAGGCCCTTGTCGACGCCTTTACGGTAATGCAAATTGAGCGCAAACAAGCAACACAGGGACTGCATCAATTTAAAAACACTCTGGATTTGACGCTGGATTGTGTATTCATGTTTCATCCTGACACACTATATTTCTTTTATGTCAACACCGGCGCCATTCAACAGGTGGGTTACACCCAGGATGAATTGCTGTCCATGAAACCCACGGATATAAAGCCTGAATACGATGAAACGTCCTTTCGGAAACTCATGCAACCCTTGATAGATGGATCTGTGCCGATCCTACATTTTGCAACCTTACATCGCCATAAGAACGGCCAGGATATTCCGGTGGAAATTTCCCTGCAATATATTGCTCCCGCCGGTGAGGAACCACGCTTTGTGGCGATTGTGCGCGACATTACCGAACAAAAGCGAGCCCGCAAGGAACTGGAAACCAGCAAGGCCCGTTTTCAGGCGATATTCGAATCCATCTCCGATGCCGTAGTGGTCGCTGATATCGACAGGACGATATCATTGTTAAACCCGGCGGTCAGAGACATGTTCGGATACGAGCTCAACGAACTTTTGGGGAAGAATACGGAAGTAATTTATGCGCATTCGGAAGACTACGAGCAAACTTCCCGGGAGCGTTTTAATTTCGACGCCAGCGGCAATCCACTTCCCTACGGGATCGAATATCGCCGTAAAGATGGCTCAGTATTCTGGGGCGAGACCTTGGGAACCAGAATCGTGTCTTCCACGCGGGAAGTATTCGGGTTTGTCGGAATTATTCGTGATATCAGCGAACGCAAGGAGTCCGAAAAGAAATTGATGCAGTACCGAGATCATCTGGAGGAATTGGTGGCAGAACAAACTAGCGAGCTTCAGAAGGCTCAGGCTGACCTGCTAAAAAAACAACGCCTCGCCACGCTTGGGCAATTGACCGCCACGGTCAGTCATGAGCTACGTAATCCACTTGCTGCCATTAAAAGTTCGCTATATCTGGTCCGCAGGGGTTTGACGGACGCAGATTCTCGCCTGGTAACGGCCATCGATCGCATTGATCGCAACATCGGGCGCTGTGATCACATCGTGGACGAATTACTGGATTTTACTCGGGTACGGGAAATGGAGGGAGAATCGGTCGTAGTGGACGATTTCATCAATGAGATTCTGGATGAAGAACTGATACCTGAGACTATTCAGGTGCGGCGCGAACTGAATCTTGGCCTAACCAAAGCATATCTGGATCCGAGACGCATGCGTCGCGCCTTGATCAATATACTGGAAAATGCCTGCCATGCCATGCAGACACCGGAAGGGGACCATAGTGTGAAACATGGCGCTGAACTACGTGTCACGTCCCGTGCCAAAAATGGACGCTTGGAAATCATTGTTACCGATAATGGCGACGGCATACCCGTCGATGTATTACCCAATATTTTCGAACCACTTTTTTCGACGAAGGGATTTGGTGTTGGGCTGGGGCTGCCCACAGTCAGACAGATCATGAAGCAGCATGGTGGAGATATCGAAGTGCATACCGAGATCGGCAAGGGCACCAACATGGTGTTATGGATTCCGGAAGACCGGCCGGCGACTGTTGTTGAAGTGGTATAGCGCACTATTTCATTCCTTCCACCAGAACCACGCAATCACACCACGTCTACTGCAACTGCAGCCCCCAACCGTAATCGCCGGTTGATCCTCACAGCGTGAACAGAGACTATAACTTGAAATAGCCAACAGCCTGTTTTAACAGCATCGACTGATTGCGAAGCTCTTCGGCGGTGGCAGCCAGTTGTTCTGAGGAGCTGGCTGTCTGTTGCGCGTTCTTGTCCAATGCGGCTATGGCATGGTTAACCTGTTGCACGCCAGAAGACAGCTCATCGGAAGCGGCGGTAATTTCCTGCACCAGTGCGGCGGTTTCCAGAATTTTAGGGACCAGATCGGAAATCATGCTACCCGCTTGTTCGGAAATTCGAACGCTGTGCCCGGATTCCTCACTAATTTGCGCTGCTGCAACCTGGCTGCGTTCTGCGAGTTTGCGCACTTCCTCGGCAACCACTGCAAAGCCTTTACCGTGTTCGCCTGCACGAGCCGCCTCAATGGCGGTATTCAATGCCAGCAAGTTGGTTTTATACGCAATGTCCTCAATCAGGTTAATCTTATTAGCGATACTGCGCATGGCGGAAACGGTTTCCACGTGGTGCTGGGGTCGATCACCCGCTGAATGGCACTTACGGTATTGGTCAGTAACTTGTTTACGTTCTGGCACAGATCGGCAATTTCGTCATTCGACGTGATCACCCGGCGCTCTGAAAGATCGCCCTTTGAAATGATTTCCATGCGCGCCGCCGCTTTTTTAATCGGTCGCGTTTCTTCCCGGAATATTTTGCCTGCAAGTAGGTGGCTCGTGTCAGAACATCGCCTTGCGATGGTGGATTGTGCACACGCAGGAAGACTCGGCCATCAGGGTCAATGAAATAAAAGTGGGTAATATCGAACTGTTGTTTGATATCCGAGAAGATAGGACTGGCGTCCGCGAGTAATTGCGGGCGATTACGGCTTTGAAAAAGCTTCGACTAAAGCTGTATTTTTTGTCAGGACCGACAGCAGTTTCTCCAGGGCAGCTGCGTCGGAATCCATCTTGTCCCAGAACACCTTGTTAAATGACTGCGCACGTTCATGGCTGAAAGATTCGAGCGTGTTAGTCTGGCCCTGGTAATTCAGCATGGTTGTTATAATCAATAATACCAAGATAGTTACGGAAACAAGCAGGGCGATTTTCCCTTGAATGGTCAACCGCATGGTGGATTCTCCATTGGTGAATGAGTTCGTTCAATATTCAGCAGCTCGCTCCGCAACTGTGAAGGTGTTTGCACACTACCACTGACAACGTCCCTTACGTTTGTAACGAGTTCACGTCCTTGTCGTTGCAACTATCCCACCTGTATCGGCCCGTATGGCATTACTTAGTGTAAAAACGTATGGCAACTCAGATATTTGCATGGACTGACCAAACCCTGTCTTGCTGTGGCACCTTTGGAATCAAGCGCGGAAACGGTCGCACAATACGTGTGCAATATTGGGATACCTCGCAAATCTTATTCGGAATTACGGAAGCCGACCGTAAACAACGCACGCCAACACTTCATTGACCGGGACTATGGCGCAAAATCGCCCTATAACCGTTTGTTTTTTTTGATATTTACTCAATTATCTAGAATCTACTTAATCCCCCAGTTTCGCCTCACGCCCCTGACCAACAAAAACAACAAGGACCTGTACGGCATGCGAGAATGTAAAAATCGCCGCCGATAACCAGTACGGTATGAATTTCTCCGATGCTGTTCACCACTGTACCCGGTTAGAATCCAATATCGAACCCGATAAAACCGTCAGAACTTCTTTCGATTGTTACAACCTGTATTACCGCTATTAACAATGACTTTCTCCATAAATTTGTTCGCCATCATGAATTGCTAACAATTGTTAACTCTGTTGCAGATATCCGGTAAAAGAACGAAAACTAACTATTGGAAGTCATTCATAACTCAATGTTTTACGCATGTTATGCAATGGTCGTTTAAACGAGTCGATCTTATGTTCCCCAGCGGTTCATCTGTGACGATGACCAATGGACTTTTCTTGATTTACAATAAAGGGAGATGCGGTATGTCACAAGTTCAACTTAAAGAAACATCAGTCGCCAAACTGAATGTTCAGCTCGAACGGGATGGGTTTTGCCGTAACCTAATTCGTGAACTATCGGGTCTGTTGCAGGATGTGGTAGGGCTTGAGGAAGCGGAAGGATTTATCAGTATCGTCGGTCAAAACATGGGGCATCAGATCAATAATAGTTACAAACAGGCATTGCAAGTTTCTAATTTGGATATTCAACAGGTAAGTCAGGTTTTGCTGGATCTCAAACAACGTATTCAGGGTGACTTCTACGTGATTGAGGCTGATGAAAACAAAATCGTCTTTGGTAACCGGGCTTGCCCTTTCGGTGAGAAAGTGATCGACCGACCCTCGCTTTGCATGATGACTTCCAATGTCTTCGGTACCATCGTCGCGGAAAACACCGGCTACGCCAAAATTGACTTGCAGGAGACTCTCGCCGCCGGCGATAGTGGTTGCAAAGTCATAGTTTATCTGAAGGAAAATGAAACTTCCCAAGCTGGTAGTGGCCGTGAATATTTCCAGACGGCGGAATAAATGACGCCAACCGATTTTTTGACCATTACCCAGACTGTCAGCGAGTCCGTTTGTCTCTTGACTACCCATGGAAAGATACTCGCTGCCAATCCCACGGCGTGTAAATTGTTTGGAATGAGCCTGAAACAAATGCAGGGTAAACAGTTACAGGAAATGATCTGTGACACACAGCATGAAAAATTGAGAAACGTCATGCGCAATTGGTCCGCCAGCCGTCAACCGGTACCGGCAACCCTGAATATATACCGAGGTGATGGCAGCTCTATCGAATTCTACTGCCATGGCAACCTGCTCAGACCACGTTCCGTTGATAGCCCAGCGCTAATCATGCTGCGCAGCAAGGAGAAGATAAAACAAACCGGTCAATTTATCGCGTTAAACAACAAGATTTCCCAACTTGAGCGAGAGATTAGAGAGCGTCGCCAGGTTGAAAACGCCTTGATCGACAGCGAAAAACAGGTGAGATTATTGCTGGATTCGGCTGGAGAAGCCGTGTATGGGATTGACACCCAGGGTCACGCCACATTTTTAAACGCTGCCTGCCTGAGGCTATTGGGTTTTAGCGATACTGGGGAAATGCTCGGTAAGAACATGCATCAACTAATTCATCATAGCCACGCTGACGGCAGCCCCTACCCATATGAGGAATCGCTTGTCTATCAAACGTGTATCGGTGGTGAACAAATGCACCGTGATGATGAGGTATTCTTCCACCGTGATGGTAGTTCATTTCCAGTGGAATATACCGCATACCCTGTAAAACAGGGAGGTCTAATTGTTGGCGCGGTCGTTACTTTTCAGGACATTAGCAAGCGTAAGGAAGTTGAAGCGGAATTGGCGCGCAGCCAGGAGACACTGGAACGGGCGCAATTGATCGCCCATATTGGCAGTTGGGACTGGAATTTTACCACCAATACCCAGCACTGGTCCGATGAAATTTACCGCATCTTCGGCTTACATCCACAAGAATTTGGCGCGACATATGAAGCGTTTCTCGAGTATATACACCCGGATGACCAGGAACTGGTAGTCAAGGCGATCAACAAATCGGTGGCGGATGAAGACATTCCATATGACATTGATCACCGTGTACTCAGACCGAATGGCGAGATTCGGTTTGTTAACGAACGTGGCAAGGTATATCGTGACGCCAAAGGAAATCCAATACGGTTGATTGGCGCGATACAAGACATTACCGAACATAAGAAATCGGCAGAAATCATTAAGCGACTCAATGAAGAGCTGGAACAGCGGGTTGAAAAACGTACCAGTGAGCTGAAAACAGCCAATGACCACTTGCAGATTTCCTTGCAGCAACTCAAGGAAACCCAAACACAACTCGTGCAATCGGAAAAAATGGCGTCGCTTGGCGGTTTAGTCGCTGGTGTAGCTCACGAAATCAACACGCCGTTGGGTGTGGGCGTCACAGCGATATCCCATCTGGAAACACAACTCGAAAAATACTACAAAATATATGGATCAAACCAATTGACCCGGGACGATTTCGAGTCGATGCTTAAATCCTCCATAGAGCTGAGTCAGATTGTTCAACATAATTTATTACGTGCAGCCAATCTGGTGCGCAGTTTTAAACAAGTGGCGGTGGATCAAACCAATGGTGAAATACGAAAATTCAACCTCCTTAGCTATTTAGTGAAAATAACGCAAAGTCTTCAACCTAAATTGAAGTCCGGTGCGCATGTCGTAAACATTAGCTGTCCTGATAATATCGAACTTTACTCCCACCCAGGAGCAATATCACAAGTCATCACCAATTTGATAATGAACTCAATTATTCATGGCTTCGAAGATCTGAAAAACGGCGTCATCAGCATCACCATTGACGCCAGCGACTCAGAATGGATAAATTTCAAATACCATGACGATGGCATAGGCATGGAGCCGTCAACAGTGAAAAAAGTATTCGAACCCTTTTTTACCACGCGCCGCAGCCGTGGAGGCACAGGCCTGGGCATGCATATTGTCTTTAACCTGGTCAATCAAACGCTAGGTGGAACCATAGAATGTCATAGCACCAGAAACGAAGGTGCAACATTTTTCATCAGAATACCCACGAATTTATTTTGTCAACTACCTCGTCGGGCACAGGCATAATTCACGACGACCGTTCCACTGGCTTGCTGAATTATTGTGCTCGTGATCCTATCCGTAACCGGTGAGGACAAATGATCCGGAAGGCAGACGCAGAAACAACGTTTAGTTACGCATTACGAATGCGTGGTACAGGCATGTGGTACTATATTGCCCTGCCGTTGAGGATATCCGCAGCTTCAAACGAGGTGATGAAACTCAAGTAACATGCCTGCTTTCAATCCTGCCCCGGAACGCCGTGTTAACTTATCTGATTTATCCACTGTCACTACATTGTCGATTACCTGTCCAACAAAAGTTTTTTTATTCGCCAACGATGAAAGAACATGAAAGGAACCCGCATCGCAATTCACTCTGGTTTAACGGTTTCCTGTCCCGGCATTGGATCGCAGTTATAGCATTTAACCAGATTACGGCCGTCTTGTTTGGCCTCATACAAAGCCTGATCGGCATGAATAATCACCATATTATCGGCAGCATCGGCGTTATCAAACCGAGCCACGCCGATACTAACCGTAACCTTTAGGTTATGTCCTTCGACTTTGATGTTTCGGCATGCAATGGCGGATCGATAACGTTCTGCTGCGATCATGGCTTTTTTTACTGGAGTCTGGGGCATGATGATCATGAATTCCTCGCCACCGTACCGAATACTGAAATCGATATTTCTGAATACTTCGCGACACACATCGGCAATCACGCGAATCACGATATCGCCCACGGTATGGCCATAGTTGTCATTTATTTGTTTAAAGTGATCGATGTCAATCATTAATACCGATAGTGCGCTGCCATACCGTTTGGCGCTACCGCATTCACGGGTGAGAATATCCATAAGACCGTGGCGATTGACCAGCCCCGTCAATTGATCCGTGCGCGCCATGGCAGCCATCTGACCGTAAAGACTGTCCAACGATGCGGCCATCTGGTTGATAGTGCGTGCCAGACTACCCAGTTCGTCTTCTGAATATACTTCCGCCCTTTGGGTGAGATCACCGGTAGCGAGTTGATTAGTCGACCGACTCAGGGAAATGACCGGACGAATCAATACGCGATTGTTAAGCCACATGGCAAAAATCACCACGGACACCAGCAGCCCCGCGAAAGCCAACACCCAACCGGAAAACAACTGCAACTGTACCTGAGTTTCTTCAGCGAGTTCATCGACATTCCGCGCTTCGTTGAGGTGCCATGCAGCCAGGACATTACGTACATTTGCGATGTGTTCGCGGGAAATCTTATTTAACAATTTTAGAATGTCATTGGGTTCATGTGTCACGCCGGTGGGCGATGATTCATTCTTATGTTCATGCGTCGCACTGGCAGAAAATGAATTGTTTTCGCGCTCATGGATGTAATGGGTATCACCTGCCGGGCCTTTTTCAAAATACATCTGATGAAATTTCAAGGCGGTACTGGCATCCGTGTGCAAAATCTTCTCCGACAATAATTCAATATTCTTGATCTCATTTGCCAGTAACAGAGTCAAATTGCGTTCTTCTTTAGTGACGCTGGTCATCGCATTTAGATCATCGACAATATGCTCCGCCTCATGGATTATTTGATGCGCCTGCTTACTGGCTTCGCTGGAACCATTGGTAATGTATTCAAGATGAGGGTAAATCAGATTGCTGAACAATAATTCAATTTTTCTTACTTCCTCAATTTCATCGAATCGGTTGGCAAGACTAGCGTTGAGATGGGTTGTTTCATTGAGCGCATACCATGCAAAACCGACCAGAGAACTCATTATGAGGGTCATCAACAGCAGCGGAAATACAACTTTTGTTTTAATGCTAAATTTCATATGGAGATCTACTGTAGCAACACGCGGCCTGATGCGGGCGGGGTTACGGTATAATAATTTGTATCTTACAAGCCCAATACCAGCATGATAATCAAGGATTACAGGATTTTTCAATTAATCTTAAAGTTAACGGCATTTTCTTCCGTATCTCAAGAATTAATGAGGATTACGGCATACCGATTTATTAAAAAGATACAGTCTGATCTTAACATTCCGAATAACCATCAATGATGAAGTTCCATAGGCCGTTACCAAATACTGGGTATTTTGTTGCGCCAGGACGCACACTGTGCGCGATATGAGTTCTGCGCTGACAAATGTTAAAAAATGGCCGGATACACACCCATCCGGCCATATCCATTAAAACGAAAACACTTGACCATGCTTCGCGGTTTCCAGAAAAGCGCTGGCACCATGCCACTGCGCACCGCTTACCATGTTGTCATCATTGACGCCGTGAGTTTTGCCGCAGGGTGGACAGACGCCAATGCTGCCGCCGTTTTCAAGAAAAGTCTGTAATAGTTCGCTCACCTTAGGGAAACTGACCGGTTGCAGAACTTCAGCGGCATTGGTGATTGCCAGCTTGACGCCTTCCATGGTCAGCCATAGGTAGGCATTATGTCCCATGGCCAACGCGTTGTTGGCCAACACCAAAGGCGTGGCGACGCGATCGGCATCCTGGGAAAATGTTGTCAGGGTGAAGATGTAGTTGGTAGAATCGCTCATGTTATTTCTCCTCAGAATCATGGATATAAGAAAATCAAACTTTATGTGCAATCAAGGATATGCTTTTTACTCCATAGTTTTCCGTGGCCCATTGCGCGCCTTCGGAAATGAAGCGATATTCCGGATTTTCCCTCACATAGAACAGTTGCAAGCCTGCGTCTGAAAGAGCAGCCAGATAGTCCCGGATATTCAGCGCACCGCCAATACATGCAGCCCATAAGGCGGCATCGCATGTGATATTGGCTGGTAGTGTTTTCATGGTGACAATATCGGAAATAGCCAGACGGCCACCAGGCTTGAGGATGCGTGCCGCTTCTTGAAAAACCGTCGCTTTATCAGGCACCAAATTGATGACGCCATTGCTGATAACAGCGTCGACGCTGCGCGCCTCGATGCCGGTGTTTTCGATATAGCCGGCACGAAAGTCTATGTACGTAAAACCGTCATTATCAGCCAAGGTGCGTGCTTTTCCTAATTGCGCATCGGTCATATCAACGCCTGTGACTTTGCCGTTTTCGCCTGCCAGCCGGGCCGCATAGAAACTATCCATGCCGGAGCCGCTTCCCAGGTCAACGATCTTTTCACCGGAATTGATTGCCGCCAGATCGAAATGAAAACCAACACCGGCAAACGAAGCGATGGCCGCGGCTGGTATCTGATCGAGTAGCGACGCGCTGTAGCCCAAGCGCTCCGCCATCGTGCGGCCCATCTCGAAATGGTATTCACCTTCAGGATTCTGGGCGACATCGGTATACATGTCCTTGATGCGTTGTTCAAGATCCAGAGTATTGAGTTTCATTTTTTCTGCAATCGCGTATGTCATGTTGCCTCCTGATATTGTATTGTTGATTGATAAATGTCGGTAAATCGTCAGTTTTTCCGCTGATCTGTGCATTCATCTATTGAATTGCCGATGTTGCCTGGCAAAGAGCCGTGTGTCTTGCACGTTTTGTAATTCATCAGTGTTGCGAAAGACGCGGAACCTTGCAAAAGAGTTCCAGGAATTTTCAAAATAATTTTATTTCATCGACGTTCCATAAAGGTCACGGAATTGGGGACAACAGCTGTGGTTCTGGATAGCAGTAGTGCATTATGGGTGGATAGTGAAAAAGTAACTGTTCGGGGTCCAGCAGAGGTATGCATGTCATCAGGGTGCACCGTAACTTGTCCCATCGTAGCCCTAATAAATTATTATCAACGCGGATGGACTTTAATAGTCTTATAATACAAAGACTTAAATAATTTCATAATCGGGAACCTTTCATGGGGGGTTCGCGTCTGTGCTTGAATTGACTAGAATTGGCGAGATGAGCACAACCACCACAGAGCAGAAATGGCTGGAACAAGCGCTGACCGAAGTGCTGAACGATCTCTACGGCGCCGCATTGCGTCTCTCCAAGAATACCGCTGATGCCGAGGATCTGGTAGGCGACACGGTCGCCAAGGCTATTAAATGCATAGACAGTCTGCTGGATCGGAGCAGTTTTCGACCGTGGATCTTTCGTATTTTGACCAACACCTTTTTTACTGAATGCCGGCGGCGCAACACACGCGCGGAAACGCCATTGGAGGTTTGTGACGACGACGGGCAGGAGGGCGAGTTCTGGCTATTCGATAAGTTACACCAGCCTTTTCTCTTGTGGTGGGGTAACCCGGAGCAGGAATTTCTCAACAGCTTGCTGCGTGACGACCTGGTACGCGCGGTGGATCGTCTGCCGGAACAATATCGAATGGTTGTAGTATTGTCGGAACTGGAAGGATTTTCCTACCAGGAAGTCGCCGAGATGCTGGATATTCCCGTGGGCACGGTGCGTTCCCGCTTGTCACGGGCCCGTTCATCGCTACAGCAGGAACTTTGGCACCATGTACAGGACCGGGAACCCGGAAAATTGCTCGATACCAGAAGTGAGTAATTCTATGAGTGATGATAATACTATCAATTGTGAAGAAGCGCTGAAACGATTGTTCCGCTTTCTCGATCATGATCTTGATCGACACCGACATGCGGAAATGGAGACGCATTTGGCGCGCTGTAAAAGCTGTTATTCGCGAGTTGAGTTCGAGAAACGCCTGCATGGCCATTTGCGGGAAGTTGGTCAACAGCTACCATCAGATGCTTTACGTCAGCGCATTAAAAAGCTGATCGGTGAACAATAGCTGCGCTTGAGACGAGCCGCTGGCATGGGCGTTCTCTAATTCGGTGTTTCAGCATATTGTTTCTGTATTTATTTGATCATTGGGGTTAAAGTCACTTCAGGCTGACTTTACTGTGAACCCGGGAGAGCAATATATGGTCGCGATCACAAGTTTACAAAAAGAACATATTACCGAAGCCGTACGCAAGATGTACACCGAGGTGGCAACTAAACCTGAAAAGCAATTTCATTTTCCCACAGGGCGACCTGCGTGCGAATATGTGGGCTACCCCGCTTCGCAACTGGATGCTATTCCTGCAACCGCCGTGGAATCCTTTGCCGGTGTCGGTTATCCGTTTGCCGCGGATTTCATCCGGGAAGGCGATCATGTGCTGGACGTGGGATCTGGCAGCGGCACCGATGTTTTAATCGCTGCCATGCTCACCGGTACCTTGGGCAAAGTCTATGCATTGGATATGACACAAGCCATGCGTGATAAATTGCATGCCAATGCAAGTCTGGCGGGCGTCGCCAATATTGATATCATTCCCGGTCACGCGGAAGACGTTCCTTTGCATGACGCGAGTGTCGATGTGGTCACCAGCAATGGCGTACTCAACCTGGTGCCTGATAAACGCACCGCTTTCAGCGAGATACACCGGGTGCTGCGACCAGGTGGTCGGGTACAAATTGCGGATATTGTTGTGAACAAGGAAATATCCGAACAATGCCGGCAGGATCCCAAACTCTGGTCAGAATGCATTGTCGGGGCCATGGAGGAGCAGGATTATCTTAACTTGTTTCGTGCAGTGGGTTTTCGGGCGGTATCGGTACTCAGTCATCTTGACTATTTCGCTGCCAGTGCCAGCCAGGAAACACGCAATGTCGCGGCGTCCTTCGGTGCTGTCACCGTCGTCATGCAAGCCCTAAAATAAGACAAGTAACACGCAGGGTGAATATCCGGTTGGTGGGTGGTTAAACTATGTGAAATGTTCAGCTTGTGAAAGCGATCAAGGAACCGTGGCTAAGGAAGAAATAGTTGCGACGGGTCTCGTGACGGGACTGATGAAGAATAATTGCTGGCGAGATTGTACCAGTCGGCATATTAGTATGATTAGATAGTTCATTACGCAGGTATTTAGTACTGCATAGCATGTCACTCCCCGGGCGCGTATGAGCGCTGTAACTCAACGCCCTCTGATGAGCCGGCGTGATTCGTGTCTAAACTCGTCTTTCACTTACAATCCCAGACGATCTCATTGCATGTTTAAACCGTGTTGTATTTGTTAATAATTGCACAGGACAATACCAGCGCCGTAAGTTTTCAGAATAGACAAAGAGAGACAATTGGGAAATTTTGCAGGCGGCGGCGGAAAGAAATGTCTATTAGTAAAACGAATAGCGTGCAAGTATTCTGAATGTTTTCCGAATCTTCAATAAACATCTACATATATTAAATAACATGGAATAACACCAGCACCACGGATGGTATCACGCAAACGACCGCAAAGAAAGCGGTACAAAGTGGCACCGCATTATCCGATACCGTAAATGTGATGAAGAATACTGCGGATTGCATCGGAATGACCGAGGACATCGCGTATATAACCAACTTGTTGGATTTGAATGCGGCAATTGACGCGGCGCGTGCGGGTGTTCATGGTAAAGGCTTCGCGGTGGTAGCGGATGAAGTTAGTAAATTGGCTGAACGTAGTCAGATTGCCGCACAAGAAATAGATGATGTCGCAGGGAATAGCGTAAAGATAGCCGTCGGCGCGGGAAGTATCATCGACGAAATTGTACCGGAAATATAAAGACTGAGGATTTGGTTCAGGAAATCTCCGCTGCCTCGGGAGAGCAGTTTTCCGGTATGGTGCTGATTTCCGACATAATGTCCAAACTGGATAGTTTGTCGCTTAGCACTGCGGCATCTTCCGAAGAGCTTTTGGCGACGGCGGAAGATATGGGAGTCCAGGCCAAAAACCTGTTGGGGTCGCCAGTTTTTTCATAGTTCAGCGCGTATTGTGAATTCTACCTATTCATGAATTCGCCTGCACTGCTATTAATTTAAAATGCAGGAACAACAGTGGTATCGCTGTTGCGCCAAGCGTGTTTCATTGCACCCATGCAATCATTTTGTGAAGGGGGAGAGTATGAAAAACCGTTTTTTCGGATTAACGATCGTTGCTACCCTGATATGTCTAAATTTTCCAGTAATTTCCCTGGCGGCCGATTTGCGCTCCCAGATGCTGGCCAATCCCTGCCTGAGCTGTCATGGTCCCGACACTCGCAGTGCAGGCAGCATACCGCCCGTAGTGGGGATGACATCGGAAAATATCAAAGCCGCATTGCTCGCCTTCAAGAAGGACGAGCGAATAGGCACGGTAATGAACCGTATCGCCAAAGGCTATACGGACGAGGAAATCGATGAGTTGGCACGCTACTTCACCCACTGAACGCTATATCCATTATTGGGAGATCCGTACCATGATTAACCGAAGACGATTTTTGCAGTATTCTGGCGGCGCTGCCTTGGCCGGCAGCGCCAATCTTGGTTGGTTGGGCATGACTTTGGCCGGCACCCATAATGATGCCCGGATCGTCGTGATCGGAGGCGGTTTCGGCGGTGCAACTTGCGCCCGTTACCTGGCGTTATTGAATCCGGCGATTCACATAACATTGGTCGAACGCAACAAGAATTTTGTCACCTGCCCATTCAGCAATACCGTAATTAGTGGCTTGCATGATATGGACTACATCACCCATTCTTTCGACAAATTGCAGAGCGATACTAAAATTACGGTGATCAATGATGAGGTCACGGGTATAGACCCGGTGACAAAAAAAGTGCAGTTGCAGAAAGGCAAAGCCTTACGTTACGACCGGCTGGTTTTGTCCCCAGGTATTGATATGCGTTGGGGCGTTATCGAAGGTTATGAACAAAAAACGGCTGACAAGCTTCCCCATGCCTGGCAGGCAGGTCCGCAAACCGCGTTGCTGCGAAGACAATTGAGAGCTATGAAGGACGGTGGCTTGGTCATCATTACCGCTCCGGACAATCCCTTTCGCTGTCCACCTGGCCCTTATGAACGCGCCAGCTTGATCGCCTACTACTTGCAGAAAAATAAACCGAAATCCAAGATCGTTATTCTCGATGCCAAGGACAAGTTTTCAAAACAACCTTTGTTTCAAGACGCCTGGGATAGCCTTTATGGACATATGATCGAGTGGGTACCCGGCAGTCAGGGTGGTAAAGTAACGAAAGTGGACGCCAAATCCAATACTGTGTACGTCGGTACCGAGCAACACAAGGGTGATGTCATCAATATCATTCCGCCACAGCAGGCCGGTGACATCGCACGCAGCACCGGACTTACCAATGATGCCGGCTGGTGTCCCGTGAATCAGCGCACTTTCGAATCCAGCCTGCACGCGGATATATATGTGATAGGAGATGCCTGCATCGCCGGAAAAATGCCGAAATCCGGCTATGCAGCCAACAGTCAGGCAAAAGTGTGCGCAGTACAGATCAGCGCGTCACTGCAAGGCATGGCGGAAGTGGAACCTTCATGGGTCAATACCTGCTACAGCCTGGTAACACCGACCTATGGCATTTCGGTAGCCGCTGTATACCGTCATGCCGACGAGGGTATCGTTGCCGTAGAGGGGGCCGGCGGCACCAGTTCCCGGGAAGCGGAAGCCAGCACGCGCAGCCTCGAAGCGAGCTATGCGGAAGGCTGGTATCACGGTATCGTGCGGGACATCTGGGGCTGACAACCGGAGTCAGCAACCGATGGGTACGCCTGTGGCGCAATAGGTGCCACAGGCGTACCGTAGTAAGTGATTATGAAGACCTGCGCAGTTCAGACGCTCCATGACTATGGAATCGTTGATGGATTTTTGCGCATGCTAAAAACGTCCACAATCTGTAGCTATTACAACGGATTTAGCCCGCACGAATTTCTACCGACAACCTACAAAAAAAGTATACCGTCGCCGCGAGGTCCGCGCCCCCGGGCCTTGATCGCCGTTGTTGAATTGAACCCGTTACCGCGACTATAAATATTGCTTGCGCCGGCATTCGAGTTTGATGAGCGTTTGTAAAAACGTGTCCAGGCGAAATGGCGGTTGCGAACCGATATATCTCGCCCGTGACTTGAGTTACCTTGACGCATCATATACTAAACTTGTTGATTTTGTGTCTGCCTCGCACGTGATGCGTACGTTACCAGACGGTGCAGTGGATGCCGCCGCTTTGACCTTAAATGAACCGATTCTTATTCAACAACAGGGTCTTTATGTACGTATCGTCCTGGAAATGGACTATTCTAACGGCGATTACCACCGTATTTTTACTAAGTGATGCCACCATTCCTCCATTATATATTTGAATGATCTATATCAAGCGACTATCTTAATTTTAGGCTTTTCATAGCATTTCTTCTAATATCCGAAAGGTCATTATAAAGCTACACTTTCCCTAGTCTTGCGAACTGTTACTACTGTCAACGTTAAGGAGAACCTCCATGAAAGCGTCAGTCCACATCGCTCCGTTGATCAAGACCAGCCTGTGGTTTTTGAGCGTGTCTATCGTATCTTCGATGCTGCTTCTTGCCTGCGCCAAAGATGAATCTAAATCGTTTAACTCCCAAAACACATTAGTCAATAAGATTTTTATCTTAGGGTCGCAAATCGATATTGATGGTAATTTGATTCTTTATGTTAACGGCACGGCTGTTAATGGTGAACCACTGACTGATGTTGAGTTACAAAATTCCAGTGTCACTGTAACCACGGCGACGGAGTCCACAAACTATATTAATGGCGACTCAGTGCTTACTATTCAGCCCGTGAATTCCGCTGGCGATAAAATTCTGTCATTGTCATTGATTACGGATTATTCAGGCAGTATAGACGATAGCGCATTAAATGCTATCGGTGACGTTTTTAAAACCATATTGACCTATTTACCTCTCGTCTACGAAGCACAGATTATCAATTTTTCGGATAACTATCATGTTGAAATTGGTTGGACAGAAGCTTCTGAAAACTACGACGCAATAGTCGCCGCAACGTATCGCGATGATACTATTAAGCGAAACGGTACCGCGCTTTATGACACAATCGGTTTTACTCTGATGGGTGATCCTAGTATCGTCGGGACTCCTACAACTCAAGGCGATGGTCTTATTGAGCGTTGTCGTCCAGCACATATGATGATGGTATTCTCCGATGGACTGAACAATCCACAACCAAACTCCCCAAACACTTATGCCGATATCATTGAGCTGACTGATTTGATTGAAAATAGTGAATCAATTGTGATTATGTTGGGTACTAGCAACGCTGACTTAGCAACTTTACAGGCTTTCGCGGGCAGTAGAGGTGCTGTGGTACAGATGGACAAACCTGAAAACATCAAGAGTGAAATCGACAAATGGGCGCAGTCACTTAGCTACATGGCGAAGTTTACGTTGAGCGCAGATTCACAATTTAGTGGAAATACTGTCACCATTAGCCTTGGTAGCCAGGAAGTTATCGTGGCGCATCCAACTGACACAATTTGCAGAATCGAGTTGTAATTAGCACGACACTCACGGTACAAAGAGGGCTGGCCACCGTCCCCACCCTCGATAGTCGAGTGAAAAATAGAACAATATGCTGTACTAATACCACCAGCAGGTATTAGACCATTTCACCCGTCTGGATGCCGGTTCAATTATTCGCAGTACCGTTTGCTAATTTAGAATTGCATATTCCTCTTGGACGGTACTTGCAATTACATTACCCACTTATCCATCAACACCCTTCTTCTCGGCCATCAGCATATCAACCCCGGCATTATTACTTTTCAATTGATCACTCTTCCATTATTCGGCAGTAAAGGTCTTGCTTTGCTGATTAGGCACTAGCGTTATCGGTACAACACATAACGTCTTGTCGATAGCATATCTCGAATGAGCTTGGTGTCATTATAAGTATTTATACGACACTTCGCGGCGGGCCTTGTAACTGAAGAAATAAATCATCGCGCGCGTCTGACGCTACCGATGCAACGGGGGCATTGCGGCGCCCCTGTGCTGCGTGCGGTGAGCAGCGATCATATGCAAACGACACCGACTACGAACATAGCTCCCATTGCGATTTCTGTGCAATAGAAATCACCAGCTCGAACTGCTGACGCGATGGCAACCGGATCGCCCGCAGTCACTGTTCTGCGACACCGTCTTCTTATTGTGATCGTCAGGGTTATATTTCTTTTCATGACAGCCGGCGCATGCGGGTGCGAGCGACGGCGAAGTATAACTGATCGTCTCGTTGTTCGTCCGGTGGCACGAAGTGCACGTTACCTTTGAATTGTGGTTACCAGGGTAAGTGAGCGACTGATGGGTGAACGCGAGTGGTTTCCAGGCGGCTGTTTTGTGGCAGTAATTGCAGTCCCGGGTGCTTGTGAAGTGACCCGCCGAAACACCGGTGGCGGTTTTACCATCGTGACAGGACACGCAGTTACCGGTGATCCCCTGATGACTGAAAGCGCCGCCGACGAAAGTGGCGGTAGTATGGCAGAAGGAGCAATCCAAGGTGGTGGCAACGTGCCCCGGATTCTTGCCCAGTGCTGTGTTCCCGTCGTGACAGGAAGCGCAATTGCTAACGATACCGGTATGATCAAATACCGCGCCGGTAAAGCTGCCGAAGGTATGGCATACACCGCAGTCCTGGGTAGTGGCGACGTGATTGACGGATTTGCCTTGGGCGTACACGCCGTTATGGCAGGATTGGCAATTGTCAACGATCCCCGCATGATCAAAGGTCGCGGGCAGGAACCCCGCGGTTACGTGGCAATCACTGCAATCCCGGTCCGTCGGTACGTGGTTCACGGGTTTGCCGGGGGCGACGGTACCATCGTGGCACGCAGCACAGCCGGAGACGATTCCCTTATGATCAAAGCGGGCGCCGGCAAAGGCCGTGGTGTTGTGACATACGGAGCAATCCGCCGTCGTGGGGATGTGGGTGGCCGTCTTACCTAACGCCTGAACACCGTCGTGGCAGGACGCGCAATTATCGACGATGCCGACATGATTGAATGCCGCGTTCTTGAAGGTCCCGGGTACGTGACATGCGCTGCAGTCCTGGGTGGTCGGAAGGTGGCCTGGATTCTTGCCGACGGCTTTGACGCCATCGTGGCAGGATGCGCAATTTGCCACGACGCCGGTGTGATCAAACACACCGGTGATGAAACTGTCGGTGGTATGGCACAACCCGCAATCGCCGGTAGTGGGTATATGGGTAGCTATCTTTCCTTTCGCCGCAACGCCGTCATGGCATGAGGCGCAGTTGCCGGTAATGCCGACATGCGCGAAGGTCGATGGTTTGAAGGCGGCGGTGGTGTGGCAGAGGTAGCAATCCTGGTCCGTTGGAATATGCGCAGGCGCCGCGTTCTTACCGGTGGCGTAGTTGCCGTTATGGCAGCCTTCGCAACCGCGGCTGATGCCTTGATGACTGAACGTTGACGGCAGGAAAGTGGTGCCGACGACATGGCACAGGCCGCAATCATCCAATGTCGGGATATGATTGGCGGGCTTGCCCGTGGCGGTAACGCCGTCATGGCAGGACGCGCAGTCGCCGACAATGCCCGCGTGGTTGAACGTTCCTCCCGCGAAACTTTGCGTGCTGTGATGGCACAGAGAACAGTCCTCGACGGTGCGTACGTGATTCGGCGACATCCCGGTTGCCGTCCGACCGTCGTGGCAGGACGCGCAATTATCGACAATCCCCAGGTGATCGAACTTCGCGCCGGCGAAATGGATTGTGTTGTGACACACACTGCAATCTTCGTTGGTGGGAATGTGGTAATCGGGCTTACCTTGCGCATGGGATCCGTCATGACAGGACTGACAATTGTCGACGATTCCCGTGTGATCAAAAACCGTGGGCAAAAAGCCCGTCGTCAAATGGCACTGACTGCAGTCGTTGGCGGTCGGTATATGGGTTGCCGGTTTTCCCATGGCACTGGTGCCGTCATGACAAACGGCGCAGCCTGCGACGACGCCCTGGTGATCGAAGCGTGCGCCGGCGAACGCCGTGGTATTGTGGCACACGGAGCAATCCTGTGCGGTAGTGATGTGGG
>JAHECY010000060.1 GCA_024641505.1 Gammaproteobacteria bacterium | reverse complement strand
TACCAGTAGCTAAAGCTAAACCAGAGCTAAACCAGGACACCCACCAGTTTGAGCTATATGAGCTATACCAGAGCTATACCAGGACACCCACCAGTTCGATTAAACCAGCCAGCTAAACCACAGCTAAACCAGCTAAACCAGGACACCCACCAGTTTGCGCCCACCAGTTTGAAACTTTAAATTAATTAAATGCAGGAGCTAAATCAGGACACCCATCAACGCGGTGACTTCTATGCCGGGATGCGAACCGGGACGCCCATGCGTTGCCTGCGATACCGACCCATGGCATTACATTGCTTCCCCGCGATATCTCTGTACGCAAATGAAGTGGATGGCATCTGACCACGATTGGCTGGGAGCCATTGATCGATAACATTGGGCACCAATAAAGCCTGACAGCAATGAAAATTGCACCGATATGAGGCAGCCAAAGTGGGCAAATATTTTATATTTACGTCGATTACAAGAATATAAATCCCCATTTCAACACCTTAACGAAAACACTAAGCGTTGGAATATTTTTTGCTCTACCAGGCTGGGAGCACCGGAATGTCATTAATGAATTCGTCAGGTGAAGAATTCGCCACAACTACAACACTGAGAGAAAAATATTATGTCTTATTTAATTCCTTCAGAATTCGTCACTAAGATGGTCGATTCAGGTGAATCAAAAATCTACATGTCTACCCGCGATACTTTGATCCGTGCATATATGGCCGGTGCCATCCTGGGATTGGCCGCGGTCTTCGCCATTACCGTCGCCGTTACTACCAGTTCCCCATTACTGGGCGCCGTGCTGTTCCCGGTGGGTTTTTGCATGTTGTATCTGATGGGTTTTGATCTGCTGACCGGTGTGTTCGTATTGACGCCGCTGGCATTGCTGGATAAACGCCCCGGCGTCACCCTTGGCGGTGTATTTAAAAACTGGGGCCTGGTGTTTGTCGGCAATTTTGCGGGTGCGCTGACGGTCGCGTTTATGATGGCTGCGGTCTTTACCTTCTTTTTTTCCGTTGAACCCGGCGCCGTAGGCCAGAAAATCGCGGGTATCGGCGTGGCGCGTACCTTGGGTTATGCGGAACATGGCACCGCCGGCTGGTTCACCATTTTCGTCAGAGGCATGTTATGCAACTGGATGGTATCGATGGGCGTTGTGGGAGCCATGGTATCCACTTCAGTGAGCGGTAAAGTCATCGCCATGTGGATGCCGATCATGCTCTTCTTCTTCATGGGTTTCGAGCATTCTGTTGTCAATATGTTCCTGTTCCCGTCGGCGATGATCATGGGCGGTAATTTTTCGATCATGGATTACTTTCTCTGGAACGAAATTCCGACGGTTCTGGGCAACCTGGTGGGTGGTTTGGCCTTTACCGGTTTGACGTTGTACAGCACACACGTGCGCACTGCGCCTCAACGCAGCTTCTCCTGAACATTGGGGAAACGGGAGTCTTGGACCTAGCTTCAAGCTGAGACTCCCGTTAGCGTGCAAATATGTCAAGTCAATTGAAAATATCGGTAGCACAAGTCTCTGACAAAGGGCGCAAGAAATCCAATCAGGACTTTCACGGCGTTTCTATTCCAGATGAGCCGCTGTTAACTTCAAAAGGAATTGCGATCGCGCTGGCCGATGGCATCAGCAGCAGCGATGTCAGTCAAATCGCCAGTAAGGCCGCAGTTACGGGTTTCCTGGCGGATTACTATTGCACCTCGGATGCCTGGTCGGTTAAAACTTCGGCACAGCGGGTTTTGTTTGCCACCAACTCCTGGCTGCATGCGCAGACTCGACAAAGCCAATACCGTTACGACAAAGATCGGGGCTATGTGTGCACCTTCAGCGCCATGGTGATCAAATCGACAACCGCGCATATATTTCATGCCGGCGACACGCGCATCTACCGATTACATGACAACACTCTTGAGCAACTGACCGAAGACCACCGACTTTGGATTGCACAGGACAAAAGCTACCTGAGCCGCGCCTTGGGCATAAACACCCACCTGGAATTGGACTATCAGTCGCTGCCGGTGGCGCTGGGTGATATTTTTGTCTGCGCGACAGACGGTATATATGAATACGCCAACGCGCATTTCATCGTTAATGCCGTCAATCAGCATGGCGACAATCTGGACCAAGCGGCTCAAGATATCCTGGATGAGGCATACGCGCAAGGCAGCACGGACAATCTGACAATTCAGATTGTGCGCATCGACGACTTACCTGGGCGGGATGCCAACGAAATTTACCAGCAATTAATCAGTCTTCCCTATCCACCTGCCCTGGATGCCAGGATGACTTTTGATGGCTATAAGATCATCAGGCAACTGCATGCCAGCAGCCGCAGTCATGTCTACCTGGCGGTGGACGAGACAACCAACTCCGAAGTTATCATCAAAACACCTTCCATAGATTTGCGCGACGACCCCGCTTATCTGGAACGATTTCTGATGGAAGAGTGGATCGCACGGCGCATCAATTGCGCCCATGTACTCAAACCTTGCATACAGACGCGCAAACCCAACTATCTCTATATTGTAACGGAGTTCATTGACGGTCAGACCCTTACGCAATGGATGATCGATAATCCCAGGCCCAACATAGAACCGGTACGTGATATCGTAGAACAAATCGCCAGGGGATTGCGGGCGTTCCATCGACTGGAAATGCTGCATCAGGATTTGCGGCCCGACAATATCATGATAGACAGCACCGGCACCGTAAAGATTATCGATTTCGGATCGACCAAGGTCGCCGGCATCGTGGAAAATACCAGGCCTATCGAGCAAAGTAATCTATTGGGTACTGCGCAATATACCGCTCCTGAATACTTTTTAGGTGAAGGCGGATCAACGCGTTCCGACTTGTTTTCGTTGGGTGTAATTACTTATCAAATGCTGTCAGGCAAGCTGCCCTATGGCACGCAAGTGGCGAAAGCGCGAACCAAAGCCGCGCAAAGGAATTTAAAATATATTTCCGTACTTGAAGACGATCGTGAAATTCCTGCTTGGATTGACGATTCAATCAAGAAGGCCGTGCATCCTAACCCTTACAAACGGTACCAGGAACTGTCCGAGTTTATTTACGATTTGCGATATCCCAACAAAGAGTTTCTCAACAAAACCCGCCCACCGCTGCTGGAACGCAATCCGGTGCTGGTGTGGAAAAGTATTTCCTTGATGCTTACCCTGATCGTAATTCTGTTGCTCAGCAGGCATCCGATACTTGAATGAACAATTCCGGAAATTACCGGCCCTCTACTTACTTCAGTGAAAGGAGACCAACATGACACGAGACGACGTTACCCAACTCATCCTGATTCACAAACGGCGCAAGCAGGTTAAATGGAGCCAGATTGCGGAACTGATCGGCCAGAGCAAGGAGTGGACCACTGCCGCCTTGATGGGACAGATGGCCTTAACCCTGGAGCAGGCGAAAAAGATTGGCATCATGTTAGACCTGCCCGTCGACGCGATCGAATTACTGCAAGTGGTACCCTACAAGGGATCGCTGCCCACCACCGTACCCACCGATCCGCTCATCTATCGCTTTTATGAACTCGTGAATGTTTACGGTACGAGCATCAAGGAACTGATTCATGAGGAATTCGGAGACGGCATCATGAGCGCAATCGATTTTTCCATGGATATTTCCCGTGAACCCGATCCCAAGGGTGACCGAGTGCACATTGTCATGAGCGGAAAATTCCTGCCTTACAAGATGTATTGAATGAATAACCCGGTAAATACAACGCCAAAACCAACAAAACTTTAGCTTTATGCATCTGAACCGGCGAGGACCGAAGTCGATGTGACGGCTGTCAACATCGACTTCGGCCCAAGCACAAAATGCACCCGGTTATGAACGCTAAGTACGGTATTGGCCCGCCCCGTCCGATCACGCGATGTACGCTGCGCTGCACCCGCAGTCCCGGCGGATCTCCGCAATCCGCCACACGTCTACGCATGGTGACGAGATTTGCACCATTAGCTACATGCTCAAACTCGAGATCGTCAACGAGTACGGACCAAGGCCGGACACATAGGGTCCACCCTGCACTGCGGTTAACGCACCAGTAATCGTGTCCAAGGTGAACGCGGAAATGGTCGATTCGCCATTGTTCGCCACATAGACGTGATGAATAGTGGGCTCAATTACCACGGCGTAGGGATACCAGCCGACTGCATAGGGAGAGCCCTTGATTTCCGATAACTGTCCTGTTGCGGCATCTATCCGGAACGCAGACAGATCATGACTTCCCCAGTTCGCGACATAGAGAAAATTGTTTCCCGGATCGACCGCGACGGAATACGGTTGACCGCCAGCTACATAAGGTGAACCCGCGAGCTCAGTCAACGCACCGGTATTAGCGTCCACCGAAAAAGCGGAAACGGTCGTGGAGCCATAGTTGCTGGCGTAGGCAAATTTATTGTTCGCGGCTACGGTGACATAAATGGGATGCGTATCGGTTTTTGTCGGATTCCCGGAAGCCGTCAATTTCCCTGTATCCTGATCGAAGCGAAAAGCGCTAATGCTATCGGAGTTAAAGTTTGAGACATAGGCAAACTTACCGTTCCGCGAAAATGTGACGGAAATCGGATGCTCCCCTGTTGGCGCGTTATAGGATGTCGCGACCAGGGCGCCATTGTCTTGAATTTTATAGCTGCTAACCATGTTGTCGTTCTCGCTGGTGACCAGTGCGAACCGCCCATTCGGACTGATCTTTATACCGTCAGGGTATTTGCCAACCGCAAACGGCGAGCCGGGAACAGGCGCGAGTTCCCCCTGCTTACCCGTGACGGCAAATCCTGATACCGATTTGGAACCCTGGTTCGCCACATAAATATGCTTGCCATCGGGAGACACGTCCACGGAAACAGGGAATGACTGGGTTTGGTAAGGAGACCCCGGCACTTGCTCCAATGCACCGTTTTCACCAACACGATACACACTCAATGTATGATCGATTTGATTCGCCGAATAGACATACTCGACGGTAACCGCGGTGGCGGTAAAATTTCGTTCCGCCGATACCGCGACCATAGCAGGCAAGAATGCAGCGCAAATGATGCTTGAAACGTAGAACCCAATTTTTTTTCTCATCTGTCCCTTCCTCAAAGTAAATCAACCTGATTCACAACTTCTCCAGTTCGCTCCAAGCCGCAGCATAATTACCACATGCAAAAAAGGTGAACGACATTGAATAATAAGGGGGCACCACAGATAAAACAAGCACATGCCAACCGGGTAACATCATTCCATCGGAAACGTTCTTGTTCTCCCCCGCACACGAACACAATTTCAGAAATGTTACCAGTCATCGCTCGGTTGCCGTTGTGGCCCTTAATGAGAGCTTTGGACACGCCAACGCCGCCAGACCGTTGATTTGAAGTTTTCACCGGAAGGAGCTACCATCTCAATTCATATATATAAATATGCTCATACTTTATCAGCCCTGGTTATTCAGTCATGAATATTGATCCTCCTTGGGACCTCATTCGATCTTTCCTCGCCGTTTCTCGCCTTGGCTCGTTGTCCGCCGCTGCCCGTGAGCTGGGGGTATCTCAGCCCACATTGACCCGGGATATACAAGCGTTGGAAATCACCACCAAGCTCAATCTATTCCAGCGTACAACCAAGGGATTACATCTCACCGATGCCGGTCAGTCGCTGGTGGAAGCCGCGACGCGCATGGATGACGCCGCGGATCTGTTCGCCCGTCAGGTGTCAGGACTGTCCTTGGAATTAACGGGAACTGTGCGTCTCAGTGCCAACGAGATTGTGGGGATTCACCTGATACCTCCGGCACTGGCAGCGTTTCGTGAACAACATCCCCACGTGCAGATCGAGCTGGTCATCTCCAATCAGGTCAGCAGCTTGAGCAAGCGGGAAGCGGACATCGCGCTGCGCATGTTTCGCCCGAGTCAACCCGACCTGGTGGCGAAACGCTTGCCGGATATGCCTCTGGGTTTTTACGCCCACCGGGATTATCTCCAACGCCATGGCATACCCGCGAATATCGAAGATTTCAAGAATCATACAATAATAGGTTATGACGAAAACCGCGAGTTTATCGAAGGCGCAGCTCAAATGGGTTACACCCTGAGGCGCGAAGACTTCCCGGTGCGCACCGACCACTTGCTGGCGCACATGAACCTCTGCCGCACCGGTGCCGGCATCATCGGCACACATGTGGGTCTGGCGCAACACTGGCCCGAGCTGCAACGTATACTGGAATGGGTGCCTTTACCGGCGCTGGAGTTCTGGATCGTCTGCCACAGCGA
Organism: Gammaproteobacteria bacterium; assembly: GCA_024641505.1. Lineage (GTDB taxonomy): Bacteria > Pseudomonadota > Gammaproteobacteria > SG8-11 > SG8-11 > UBA6920. The sequence goes on along the minus strand of JAHECY010000060.1, from coordinate 17,405 downwards.
TGTGCAATTCAGCTCCCGCATTCGGGCACTAGTGCAGTTTCTGAGCGCCTGGTTCGCGGAGGACCCGTATCGACAGGCTGTGTTTTGATAACAGGACACAGTCCCGCGCCTTCAGTGGGCCGAACCAGTTCCGGCACTGTCGTGCAACAATATTTTTCCGCAACGTTCAATTCAAACAACTATGCCGAACGCTGAACATTGTTAATTATATTGGTTGCGAAATATCCGTAACTTGCCAGAACGTCTTACTGGACCAAACCAACTTGTGATGCCTGAGTGACATAATCTTATTGTTGAGCCACAAAAACAATAACCACAGATCTGAAACGTCGACGACAATCCTGAGCGGCAAGTACGACTTGATGCCGTTATTCGCCGGGCACGCTGTTATCAATTATCGTTACAACCGGAAAGACAAATCCCAGGTATCCCGGCATATCCGGCCTTGCCGATCAGCATCGAAGCGACCTGTATGCACCGATGTCGAAGCCGATACGCGGGAGTCAGCTTGCGGAAGGCTCGGGCTCGCCGCAAAGACTGTCAAAAACGATAAAACGGTATCGTCGTGCCAGACACATATGCCACAAATGCTTTTGCTTGCCGTGCGAGCCGATATTAATAATTCTTCAGAAATTGCCATGAACTGCCACTCTGAGGAATTACCACTTTATAATAATGAGATCCGTGATGCAGGTTACAGCGCAGAACGCTAGAATGCATGGCTTTTCATCACACCGCCGGTTCTTCCCTGCCAACTATTTGGCTCATTCATGCACATTAACTTTTTGTTCAATTCGACATTGAAATCAATCATATCTAAACTACTATTGTCAAAGCGCAGGGCAGCAACAACAGTAAGTGCATCCGCATCGTTAAACTACGGGATCTTGGCAGGCTGTGTTTTTCGACGACGGCAACTGGGACAGTGGTAGTGGTAGGGGAGAATTTATGGGCCATTTTCTAAACCGTTTCATCGGCAAAGAAACTCCCGGTTCGATTACATTTGATGACTTTCTTGAGTTTTATAAACAAAAAGTCGATGAACATCTGAATCTGGAATATCAGCCGAAAACCGCTCTCGTCAATCAGCAACATGATATTCTGCAACCGAAAAGTCCTGATGAAATTGTCGGCTACGCCGCCATCGCCAGATCAGTGGTCAGTTTCGCTAACTCCGACGGCGGTCTGTTGGTATTGGGCGTCAAGAGCAAGGTCGAGAAATATAAGGGTCAAGTCGTCAGGATCAGCCCCGGTCAATTGAGCATGCTGCCTCCTAACATTACCCCACAGTCGCTGCAGCATAGTTTGCTGGCGCGAATCCAATTCCCGATCGAGAATCTGACCATAGTACAAGTTAACAAATCCGACAAATCATCAGACTCCGTGTTTTTGATCGATGTTCCGGCAAGCACCAAAGCACCGCACAGGGTGAACGAACGTTACTATTATCAACGACTGAATTTTTCCACCTTCGAGATGCAACACTATCAGATTGCCGACTTATTCCATCGACGCACCGCTCCCGTGGTTAAAGCCGCGGTCAATGCGCACGCCGTACAGGTGAAACATACGCAACATTTTCTGGTGAACATCGTGCTGGTCAATCTGGGCCAAGATGCGGCGAAACATCTGACCTGTATTTGCAGAGTTCATTCCAACACGGCAAAATCCGCCACAACCGGCAGCACGCCATACTGGCGTATCCATGAAGATGGGAGACAATGCGAGTTCCAAGGGGGCGTCAACACCGTACTCTACCCCGAACTGCCCCTGCGTTTGAAGGAATTGAGATTTTCCGTCACTCCCGGATCCATTGAACCGTTGTCACTGTCAATTGCTATATACGCGGAAGGCATGAAATCCTACTTAGAGGCATTCAGCTTCCCCGTGAAAAAATTGCAGAAGGACAATCTCGATTCGACTTACTCCATTGCACCGGCGGAGTATGCTCAGGCACTGAACCAGTTGAACGGTTGAACGGTTGAACGGTTGAACGGTTGAACGGTGCCGGTAAATTGGGTTATTGCAGGTTACCCCGTCAGCTGGAATGCGGGTTGCGCGCGACCACTATCAAGGCCTCTTGCACCGCATGTCGAATCATGTTCGTGATGGCCTCACGTTCGGTGCCGGTCATATAATAAATGATGTCCACGGTATGGCGCACATAGCGTGGCGGCAGGTCGTTGAGCGCCACACAAAGAATATCCTCCTGGGTATCATTGTCGTACTGTGCGCCCGATTCCGCCATTTGTCGCCGCAACTCCTCCAACACCAGCTTTTCATAATAATTGTGAATATTGTCGAGAATCATGGTTTTCCCCCGTACATCCGTATAGTGCATAGTCTGCGCCGTCCACGCACGCGCGAGAACTGTTGCCGATGTTCAATTTACGGCCAAAGGCCGGTTCCCGGGGTTTTTAACAAAAGTTAACGGGCCACTCCGGGGAACCTGCCTGCAGGATCACCAGATAATCCCCACCAACGCCATTTTCACCCAATATCAAGGATATAGGGCGCTAATCCGATAATACTACTAAGACGCATGGAACGGTCGTGTTGACAGAGGAATCGCACCTTGCACAATGCCAAATCCAAACTCGCCATTATCATGACCGGCGGCGGCGCGCGCGCGGCCTATCAAGTCGGGGTTCTGAAAGCGATTGGTGAATTATTGGAAAAGGGCGCACCGTCACCGTTTACCATTATCTGCGGCACATCGGCCGGGGCCATCAATGCCGCGGCCCTGGCTGCCGGAGCGGACCGTTACCATGTCGCTGTGCGTCAACTCAACCATATCTGGTCAAACTTCAGCAGTGATCAGGTGTTTCGTACCGATTTACCCGGCATCATCAAAACCGGCGCCCACTGGCTGCTGACCATGATGCTCGGGGGATTGGGCAAGCACGGCCGAATTTATCTACTGGACCGACAGCCCTTACGTAAACTGCTGGAGCATTATCTGGACAGCGCGATTTTTCAAACCCGGATCGACGCCGGCGCTTTGGATGCTTTGAGCGTGAGCGCTTCCGGCTATTCCAGTCATCAATCGGTGTCCTTTTTTCATGGCCGGCGAGACCTTAAAAACTGGAAGCGGGCGCAACGCATCGGCTTGGCGACACCTATCACTATCGACCACTTAATGGCCTCCTCCGCCATTCCCTTTTTATTCGAACCGCAAAAGATCCACCGGGAATATTTTGGCGATGGCTCGATGCGCCAGACGGCACCCATCAGCCCGGCATTACACCTGGGCGCGCAGCGCGTATTGATCATCGGTAATCGCATGGAAACCATACCCGAACCGGAACAAATCGAAAACCCTGATTTTCCCACCCTGGGTGAGATCGCGGGCCATGCCCTGGACAGCATATTTCTCGACAGCCTGGGCGCCGATATCGAGCGCCTGCAACGTATCAATCGCACGATACGACTCATCGACAAAAACGCCAAAGAAAAACACGGTATTACCTTGCGCGAAGTCGATGTACAAGTGATTTATCCCAGCCAGGATCTCGGCGAACTGGCACGGCGACACATGCATGAATTTCCCTGGACCCTGCGCACTTTGATGCGCGGCATGGGCGTCTACTCCAAAACCAATAGCAACTTGGCCAGTTATTTATTGTTCGAGAAAGGCTATTGCAATACACTGATCGATCTCGGCTATCATGACACTCTCAACCAGAAAGACGATATCGCGCGCTTTCTGGCGGGAGTTGGTTGAACGGTAGATCGCTGCGCCGTGCGCACTCAATATTCGCATTCACCAGTGAACACCGCGATAGCCGATAGATAAAAAGCCCTATCTTGACTTTATTTGGCATGGTGGATAGCGCGAACCACCGGGAGCTGCGAATGCGCGCCATAGGCTGCTTGATCACCGGTATTTCGTTGACCTTATGCATAACTGCTTCAACTATCGATGCTGCGGTAACGAGCCCATGTTTACAGGCGGAGGTGGCGTTGCAGGTGTTGGGCAGCGGCGGCCCGGAATTCTATCAAGACCGTGCGTCCACCAGTTATCTGATCCGGCGCCAGGGAAAAGCCTTGCTATTGGTCGATGCCGGCAGCGGCAGCAAATTTCGGTTTGCCCAAAGCGGCGCTGATTTCAATACGCTGCAAGCCATCTTGCTGAGCCATTTACATGTGGATCATAGCGCGGATTTTCCCGGCTATATCAAGTCCGCATTTTTCTCCGACAGAAATCAGGATTTATATGTCTATGGACCGGAAGCTGGTGGTGCGTTTCCGTCGATTGTGGAATTTTTGGCCGCGATGATTGGCGATAAATCCGCTGCATATCCGTACCTCAGCAGGTACTTAAATGGCGGCGATGACTTCCAAATCCACGCACAAGTGATCGGTATCGCAAAACATGAAGTTCAGCGGCTTGATTTATTGGGTGACATCGCAATCAGCGCCATTCCGGTACACCATGGTCCGGTGCCCGCCGTCGCCTGGCGTGTAGAGGTGGCGGGGAAATCCATGGTATTCAGCGGCGACATGAACGGCGACTATCACACGCTGGAAAAACTGGCCGCCAATGCCGATCTGCTGGTGGCGCACAACGCGATACCGGAAGGCGCCACTGGTATTGAGAGAGCACTGCATATGCCGCCGTCAGTGATCGCGGAAATTGCCGACGCCGCCAAGGTCAAACAACTGGTGTTGTCGCACCGTATGGCTCGAACCCTGGGTATTGAAGCGCAAACCCTCGCCATAATCCGAAATCATTACGACAAGCCTGTGTCGTTCGCCAACGACCTCGACTGTTTCATACCCTAGGCCAGAGGCACGTGCGCGACGTGCATGGCGGCCACCCCGTGCATCGACTTTAAACGCAAATCAGTTATGCGCTACCGTGCTCGAACTGTCGATAAAACCGCGTGTATGCGCCTTTCCGGCGCAACAGCTCTTCATGCCGCCCGGATTCCACCACCTGGCCATCGATTATTACGTGTATCAGGTCCGCATTGCGGATGGTCGACAGGCGGTGGGCAATAACAATCGTGGTGCGTCCCTTGGCGACTTGTTCCAGAGCCGCCTGAATCTTATTCTCGGTGCCGCTGTCCAGAGCGGAGGTTGCTTCATCCAGCAACAGGATGGGCGCGTCACGCAGCATGGCGCGTGCGATGATCACCCGCTGGCGCTGGCCCCCGGAAAGGTTAGAGCCGCGCGGTCCGGCAGGCGTATCCAGCCCGGCCGGCAGTTCGCTCAGAAAGTCCGTCACCTGCGCCAGGTCCGCCGCCGCCTTGATCGCCGCGTCACCGGCATCGAGCCGGCCATAGGCGATATTGTGATGTACACTCTCGTCGAACAGGGCCGTTTCCTGGCTGACCATGGCGATGTGCTGGCGCAGAGACTCCAGCTTCACCTCCGCCAGATCCTGGCCGCCGACCGTGATACTGCCGGAGCCGGGTTCTTCGAAGCGCGTCAGAAGATTAAACACGGTGGTTTTACCGGCGCCCGAGGGTCCCACCAGGGCGGTCATCTTGCCCGCCGGCGCCGTGAAACTGAGTCCGTTCAGCACCGGCTGCTGCGGTTGATAGGCGAAGGTCACGTTGTTGAATTCAATATCGCCTTTGGGTTGCGCCAAGTCCCGGGCGCCGGGATGGTTTACGATTTCCGGCAGCTCATCGAACAACCCATATAACCGCTCCAGACTCACCGAGGCGGCATGCAGGGCGGCGCCCACGGCGGCCAGGCGGCGTATCGGATCGAACAACAACGCCAGGGCGGCGAAGAAACTCATGAAGTCACCCAGCGTTTTCTCGCCATCGATAATCTGCTGGCCACCGTACACCATCACCGCCACAAAGCCCACGCCGGACACGATATCGATCAACGACGGGATCGCCGCCTTGCCACGTTCCGAGCGAAACTGCTGACGGCGAAAACTCTCGACCCCCGCCCCTACCCGCTGTTGCTCATAGTCTTCCATGCGGTTGGTCTTGATCGCTTTATAGCCGTGAAAAATCTCATCCAAACGCGTGGACAAATCCGCCGATGCCTGGCGCGCCAAACGTGTTGCCTTGCGCACATAGTTCTGCAGTGAAATGATGGGCAACGCCAGTAACGGTAAACCCACGAACGCCACCAGTGTCCATTGCCAATCGACGGACACCGCCACCACCACCAGCGAGATAAAACTGAAACTGTCACGCCCGACCACGATCAAGGCATTGCTGGCCACCGACTGCAAGGTTTGCGAATCGCCACGCACGCGTTCCAGCAGGGCGCCCGGAGGATGTTTGTGAAAGAAGGCACTGTCCAGGGACAATAAATGTTGCGATAAATCCCGCTGCAGATCGGTGACCACGCCGAGGCTCACATAGGCGGTCAAACTGCGCTGGCCGTAAGATCCCAGACCGCGCGCCAGAAAAATGAAAAAGATGATCACCGCGATGGGCAGGATGGCGGCGGTGTTGCCGGCAATGAAAATATCATCGATCATGGGCTTGATGTAATAACTCAGCAAGCCCAGGGAACCACCGTCGATCATCATCAGACCGGTGGCGACCACCAACAGGCCGATGCGGCGCTTGAGGTAGTCGTTCCAGGCCCGGTACAGCAGCGGCCACATGGATTTTTCAGGGATAGTGTTATTCACGGTTCATGATGCGATCTAAGAGTATCCCCCAACGATTGACTTTGAAGCTCTTGCCCAGGGCCTCGGCATCGTATTCGTTTTGCACCCAGTCCAGAAACGTGATCGGCTGTTTGGCGTTCGCCGCCTCGTAGGTTTCAAAAAAATAATCCATAATGCCGGTTTTCGTCAATCGTATATGACCGTACAGCCAATGCAATTGCTTTTTGGCTTCCGCCACCGACCGGCCCTCATGCAGAATCAAATACAGCGCCGCCATTAGTCCGGCGCGGTCCGCCCCGGATTTGCAATGCAACAGGATCGGATATTCCGCCTGTTCAAAGAGTTTTTTAGCGCCCAGTATCAATTCCCTATCGGGTGCCTTGCGTGAATACACCTTGAAATCCACCAGGGTCAAACCGTGGCGCCGGCAGGCTTCCCGTGACAACAAATCACTGCCGAAACCGGTGTCGCCCCGCAGATTGATCACGGTACGCACTCCGCGCCGCGCCGCACGCGCGATCATCAGGGGCGGCGGATGATTCTGCCGCACTACCTGAGCCGACACCCGAAACCGGTTGGCATAAAAATAACGGAACAACCCGTGATCAATGAACAGCATGTCCAGGTACGCGTGAATGCGGGATTTGGTAGTGCTGATGTCGCCATTCAGCGATTTACGCCAGGCGCGGATATAGGGTTCCAGAAACCCCCAATGTGACATTACTTACCTCGTAGACCACAGCAAGCGGCCTATTTTGGGCTAAAAGCGCCGGTGACGCAAACGGCAATTCCAGGCGGATCAGCCGCAGGCGGGCCTTTTATCCCCCCCTGAATGTAGGGCCGCATGTAACAAAGCCCAATCTCAGGTATTCTGTAGACTCCGATTTAGATGGGTGCGTATTGCGCACCCGCAGTTTTAACACCGCACGAAGCCAGACCCGTTGGCATCGTCCAAATAACGCTCAATAGTGGATTCAATGACAATAATCACGACAACACCCGTCTTGGAAGCCAACAAACGCAATGCCATGGCATTCTATGACCTCATGTTCAACCAATGCCTACCCCGCGCCGCCATAGACCGGTATGCCGGTGCCCACTATACCCAACACAATCCCCATGTCGCCGATGGTAAACAAGCGTTTATCGACTACTTCGAGCGCATGGCCCGCGAGTATCCTGGAAAACGCGTAACGTTCAAACGCACAATCGCCGAGGGCGATCTCGTGGTCCTGCATTGCCATCAGCACTGGCCCGGCGATCACGACTATGCCGGCATGGATATTTTCCGGTTTGATGATCACGGTAAGATCGTGGAACATTGGGATGTGTTGCAGGTCATTCCGGGTCACGCAGCAAACGACAATTCGATGTTTTGATGGTTTTTGACGCAAGCCACACCAGTGGTAACGGTAGTATTGGTGACGGTGGTACCGGGGTGTGGCACGACCAAGAGCACCCCCGTCGCCGATGATCGAGGCGGCAGCGGTAGTGAACAGGTAACAGTGGTGGTGACGCACTGATAATCCCGTCTCGAATTGAAAACAGAGTGGCAGCACGCAATGTCTGCCTCACTCCGGTTGTCTTGACTAAATCGGGAGAGTGCCGCATCCGCTATGTAAAGAGCGCTGGTTGAAGCTTACGGTAGTGTCGCCGTACGGGTATTCACAGCGGCCGTCCCGATAGCTCGGACCGCATTGATCATATCCATGCAGGGAGATGAATCGCGGATCAAGTGGGCAACATGTCAATCCGAAGTACTAGCACTATTAGTTGGCTTGTAACTAAGCAGGCACTTCAGTGGTGCGATATTGAGATGAGCAAGATCGTACTCAATAAACATTCAGCACTTACCGCCCTTTGGCACAATTTCCGCGTAGATCGGTTGGAAATGTTCGGCTCTGCCGCAACCAATAGTTTTGATCCACAAAAAGTGATGTGGATTTTCCGGTCATTTGTCACGACATGAATCCCCTGTGTATCAACGCCTATTTCGGTTTGTTGATGGAGCTGGAAGCGGTATTCAATCATCATATCGATCTGGTTGAGTTCAGAGCAATCGACAATCCGTCGATAGCGCAAGCCTCCCATCCCGCGTGAACTACTGATCAACAGGTATAAAAGCAAGTACCTGATTATTCGTATGTTTATAAGAGGCCGTCTTATAATTAATTGTTTTTAATAACTTTTTCTAATATACCAAATCGTCCAGCCATGATCACATCAAATTATATTAGCCATTTCTCTTATATTATTTCAGGACAATAATCCCTCCTTTTCTTAATTAATTATTATTTGTAAGGCTTAACATTTTTTTACATAATGCAAAACGTGGATTTCGAAAAAAACGGAAACAACGAATTTTGATGACACGCGCAACGCTCCCATCATCGTCGTCGCTTAGATCCGTTCCATTTACTCAGACGCCCAGGCATTGGCAGCGGTAATAGCCGGGGATAAATCCAGAGGTCATATCATGAAGAAGTACAGTTGTAGCGGATTGGTTAAGCTGGTAAAAACGCTTGGTTTACTCCTGTGGGGATGTGTCGGCGTGGCACAAGCGGATCCAGCGACTTCCTGGCTACACAGTCAGGCCAATACCGATGGCAGTATTTCCTCAGTGACAGGTATTGCTACACCCTACCAGGCCACCGCGGAAACCATCATTACGCTGCAGGCGCTCGGCGACACCACACAGCCTGAATTTCTCAACGCCCTTCAATATATCAACAGTAATACGCATCACACGACCGAATTGCTGGCGCGCAAAATACTGGTCGATATCGTTGCCGGGATCGATGCGACCGCTTTACTGGATGAATTAGTGGCAATGCAGAATCTAGACGGTGGCTTTGGTGAATTCCACGATTACGATAGCACCGCCCTGGATACGGCATTTGCTCTGTTGGCGTTGGGAAATTCCGGTATTAAAAACGACGCTCGTGTTGGCGACGCGATCGGTTTTATGATCGCTAATCAAAACCCTGATGGCGGCTTCAGGGTCGCATATGAGACCGCTGGTTCAATTTACGCTACGGCCATATCAATAAACGCCTTACAGCTGCTGGCACGCTATTGGAATGTTGCGGTGCCCGTTAAAAGCGCCTCCCACTATCTCCTACAACACCAACTCGCCGCTGGCGCGGGGTGGGGAACTCCGTGGGAATCCGCATTGGTGCTCAACGCCCTGGTACCGCTGGCCGATGATGCCAGCCAATTCACGCCAGTCGCGGATACTCTGCGACAGAATCAACGTCCCTCAGGTTCCTGGAATGAAGATGTCTACACCACCGCCCTGGTAGTACGGGCCCTGAGCCTGATTGATCGGAAAACCCAAGCCGCCACCGCCGCAGGCGATGTCACGGGTAGCGTTTTTGATAGCAATACTCTTATTCCCCTTGCCGATACCCTGTTTACATTGTCCAACGGAGCTTCGACCACGTCCACGACCACTGGATCATTCAATCTTGCCGGTCAGGCTCCAGGCAACTATACATTGAACGTAACACGCGCTGGGTACCAAAACACTTCGCTACCGGTCACGATCCAGGATGGGGTGGTAACGAATCTGGGCAAGATCGCGTTATCAGCCAAATCCGCCACGGGCGTGCTCTTCGGTGTTGTCACCGATGGCACATCGAAATTTCCGGTTAGTGGCGCCGCCGTTTTAGTGTCGGGCACGCAAACCGTTTCGACGCTGACAAATGCTTACGGTAGCTATAGCCTCGAACTACCGGAGGGTCCATATTCTGTAGAAGTCGTCACGCCGGGATATTCCATGGTAGCGGCCAACTTCAACATCGCCGGTGCTAACGCCCTCAACTTCTCACCAGCGATTTTTACCGTTGATGCGCCGCCCGCGGACGCCACTGTCACCATAGCCGGGGTAGTCGTTGACGCCTTGTACAACCAGCCCATAGGCGCCGCGCACATTGACATCAATGGTGGTGCATATGCCACCATATCCGATACTACCGGCCACTTTACGGTTATCGGGACGGTGGCCGGATCACTAACGATTACCGTTTCCGCGCCCGACTTCCAAGCCAGAACCGACGAAGTATTCGCCGTCGCAGGCGCCTCCATCGACATGGGATCGATCACGCTGGTGAGCAGCCAGCAACAAACCACTGCTTCGATATTGCAGGGTACAGTGACCGACTGGGAAACCGGTACCGCCATTGCCCATGCCGACATCGCCATTACCAGCCTGGGCATCAACATCAGCACGGATGCCGCCGGTTCTTATATCATCGAGAACATAAACGCTACGGATTTCACCTTGGCAGCCAATGCCATCGGCTATCTCGGCAATCAAAAACAGATCAGTCTTCCTTATGCCGGCTTATGGCGCATGGATATGACTTTAAGCCCGATCAAATCCACAACTGTAGCCATCGTCGCGCTAGACAAGGATAAACCGAGCTATGACCCCAATGACCAGGCACGCTTCCAGGTCACGCTGGTGAATCGTGACACGGTACCCAGAACCGTATATCTGACAGCCAAACTCATCAATGCCGCCAATTCGGTCATACAAGAATTTCCACTGGTAATCGTCCCCATGGGGGGAGATCCAACCGCGGGTTTTATCACCATGGCAGCCGGTGCCGAGGCAACGGCAAATGGTATATTAAATATCGGCTATGCTGACGCCGGCGCCTATACTCTGGTTGCCCAAGCCTACGATAGCGCGGATTCCGCCCTGCTTGCCAAGCACGGCACGGGAATCGAGGTGACGGCGTTAGCCAAAATCGGAGGCGCAGTCAGTTTCGATCCGCCGGTCGCGCAACTTGCGGAGCAACAACCGATACGAGTAAGCGCTCAAATCATCAATCGCGGCAACTTGCCCGTGGCGAACACCACCGTCACGGCCCAGGTTGCGATGTACAATCCAGGGTCGCAAACTTCCATCCCGGAACTCAGCACCGGCAGCCTCGCCGGTGATTTGCCGAACATGACCGGTCTCGATACCGACAGCGCTGGAAATGTGTACGTAACTCAATGCGCGCAAGGCACGGTTACCAAGATACTGCCGGATGGCGCCAAAATCGCCTTCCTGTCAGGCCTAAATTGCCCGATGGATGTGGACATTGATCACAGCGACAACATCTACGTTTTACTGGCCAGCACTAAGTTTCTTAGAATCGCCAGTGACGGCGCGATAACCGAAGTTGTCACCAATCTACCCAACCAACACGCCATCGAAGCGCTGCCCGATGGCCGGGTATATATTTCCTATCAAAATAAGATCTATGAAGTCGCTGTAGACGGCACGGTAACAACCGTTCTCAGCGATGGCCTGAGCGCACCGCACGGTATCGCCATCGCAAGTAACGGGAATATCTATATTGCCAATAAGAATGAAAACAGCATTTCCGTTTTAAGCGACGGTACGCTGTCAACCTTTGTCACCGGCGTCAATACACCCTACGGCTTGACCATTGACAGTGCGGACAATCTCTACGTCACGAGCTTCAGTGATAACAGTCTGTTGAAAATCGCTCCCAACGGAGTCACCACCGCGATTACTACAAGCTTGTCCGGTCCAATGGATGTAAAACTGGATGCCGCGGGCAACTTTATTGTCGCCAACTACAACGCGAATGAAATCGTTTCCGTGTCGCCAACCGGTACCATCGATATACTGGTACCCCAAACCCTGAACAAACCCGTTGATTCCTATGTCACCGTGGCGGGGGTCGATTACATAGCCAATGCCGGTTACAGCAATATCGTGCGTTTCATGCCCGACAACACTCTTGAGGAAGTGGCGAGACTGCCATCTCCACCCGCCAGCATTGCCGTAAATGCGGATGGCTCCGGGTATGTATTATCCAACGACAGAGCATTAAGGACCTTCACCAGCAGTGGAGAAATACAAACTCTGGCGCAAGGCATAGGCTCTAGCAGTCAACTGCTGATCGCACCGGACGGTACCGGCGTATTTTTCACCGATTCCCAAAACCACCAGATCAAACGCGTCGATCATGCCGGATCGGTGAGCACCCTTGCTGGTGCCGGGTTCATGGATGTCAGCGCAATGGAATTCACCGCTACGGGAATTCAATACATTCTGAGCAACAACGGCACCTTAACAAAGGTTGACCTCGCCGGTGATACCACCGTGATCCCATTGGGCATAACAAACACCACCGATATGGCGATCACCCCCAATGAAGACGTCATTATCGTCACATACTTATCAAGAAAAGCGCTAAAGGTGACTGCCGGCGGCGCTGTCGAACAACTTGCAACGCTGCCCTTTTATCCAAGAAGCGTAACCATCGGCGCATCGGGCGACATCATCGTCGCCGGATATAACAGCAGCACCCTATACAAATTGAACAATGGAATAGCAGCCACCTGGTTGCAACTCCCCTACACGGTACAAGGCGAGATGACAACAGACACTGCTGGAAATATCTGGGTAACCGCCAGCAGCGCGAAGGTCATAAGGGTTTCACCGGATGAAAGCTTCACGGTATTTACCGTGCGCTCAGGAGCAACCGCCATCACCAGCGATGCGCTCAGCGGCGACATTTTTGTAGGTGGTACCTCCTGGACGCAGCGCATAGACAGTACCGGACTAGTTTCCGATTTCGTTTATGGCGGATTCCTTAATGGTCACGTCATCTACGGAATTGGGATAGACGCGCAACATAACGTGCAGATGGTGACACACAAACGAGTAGTGTTTCGAGCTGATCCATCGGGGAATTTACTCGATACCAGGAGCGCGTTATACCAACCCACCGAACCGGTTTACGCGGGCGGGAAGCTCTACATGATCAATCAAGGCAACGCCACGATCCTACGCCTGGACGGCTACAATAAATTACCCGTCGTAATCGCAACGGGTAATTATTCAAAGCTCGGCATCGACACGGACGGCAGCCTCCTTGGACTGTCTGGCGTCACGCTATATCGAATAGCCCTACCGAGCGGCGTGCTGACCCAAGTGGCCAACGTCACCGCCAATGCCATCAGCGTGTTGCCCAACGGTGATATTGATCTGTATTCACAATCCACCAACTCACAGATCATCCTTGACGTTACCGGGCAGGTGCTGAGCATGACGCAAGGATTGGTCGGTCCAAAATCCATATACATTAGCGGCAACAATGATATTTACGCGGTAAACAGCTATCCGGAAGGAGCGGGGAAGGTGGTCACCGGCGCATTAAAATACTCAAAAATGCTGGACTATTCCGGTATCAACGCTATCGGTGAAAGCCTGAACGGAAATCTATTACTGGCCGCCAACAAAAAAATAATCGAGCTCACCGGTACGGGAAGCTCAGTCTTTCACTACAATAATATTCTCCAGATAAACAGCCTGGTGCGTGATGGAGACTCTCGTGTCCTTATCACGTCCGAAAGCGATAATACCTTGATTGCTTTCCAAACATTCGCATCAATGACCACTCTTGCTAGCGGAATCACCGCGGCACTAGATATCGAATCCGACATGCAAGGCCGGCTATATACCCTGGACTACAATACCGGCACATTGCTCGGTTTCAACAACCGAGGGGAAACCCATGTCGCCCTGGATGGGCTTCCCTACATACGCACACTTGCCATTTCCCCGGCCAACGATATCTACGTTTCCTATGGCACCAACTCGATCGCCATTCTGGATAATGGTAATGTCAGGCATGACCTGGCTTCCGGCACGCTGTTGTACACCGCAGCCGAGAAACTAGCGTTCCATGGCAACAACAAGATCTACGGCTTTATGCGGAATTCCACCAATGTGTTCTTTCTTTCGATGCAGAGTCCGGCCACACCAATCAACAAAGGCGACATCGTCTATACGGCTACGGCATCCATTGAAGCGCTGGCCCAAGGCGCTGCCGATCCGCTGGTGAACTTCGGCTCCTGGATACCGAACTCCTCCGGCGACTACCAAGTTACGGTGCGTGTAAATGACGGCGTTACTCAAGGCGAAATCAGCAACATGCTGCACGTGGGACCGCAGGCTGACGCAGCCATCAATATCGCCAGCACCAATTCCCTTCCCGGCAATCAACTTTTGGCAGCGCACCTCAATATTTTAGGTGCCGACTCGACTAGCATAACCTCCATAGATCCCACCGCCACATCATTGGTCGCCACCACCAATAGCTCCGGCAGAGGCGTGACCGCGGACCCGCAAGGGAATATTTATTCCACCGGATTCAACAAAATCAGCAAATTCGCACCCGACGGCAGCCAGACCGACATCTTGACCGGCGTAACATTCATCGGCAGCCTCGCATCGGATGAAAGAGGAGTCATTTATGCTGTTTACCGCGACAAGGTTTATACGATATCGGTCGATGGCACCGTGTCTATTCTTGCAACCAACAGCTTTAACATCACCGCCATCACCATGGATTTCAATAATAATTTGTACGCCGTAGACAGCGGTAATCGACTATTAAAAGTCGATCGCGACGGCTCCATCAATGTGGTAACCGCCATCGGCTTGAACCAGCCAACCGGCGTAACAATTGATGCCTATGGAAATTTCTATGTGCAAAACGGCCTTGACAATATCGTTAAAATATCTCCTGCCGGCGAGACCAGCGCATATTTGACGGACGCGACTTTTGAAGCCGAGGGCATAACCGTTACAACGGACTGTTCCAACAACATCCTCTTTGCTCCCTTATCACTGCCGCAATTCAAAGTTTCTGGGGAAGAAAACATGATTCTCCAGAAAATCGGCGATACCGGCGAAATCCGCCAAGTTCTCTACGGCCCGAGCATCGACATCGCCATGGCGGATATGGACGTGCTGTACTATGACCGCTTCGGCAATCGCCTGCTGATTTGGACCGACAGCGCCGGCGGCAAGATGTTCGCCTTCCCCGTCATCTGTGGCGGCATCGACGTCGATGCCCACATTATCACCCGCAGCGATGTGGACCTGAACAGCGCTGATCCCGCCCCGGCGTCAGCACTGCCCTTGGGTGATGGCCGCACCGAATACACCTGGAGCCTGCAAAACGTTGATATCAAAGGCCAGGACACGCGACTAAACCTGCTGCTCCAGAATCTGAGCGAAGGCGAAACCCGCGCCATCCTCAGCGACGCCTTCCTCACCTACAGTAACTCCTTCGCCCCCGGTGAAGTGGTGAAAGTGCCGATCAGCATCCCCAGCGTGCTGGCGCAAACCGATGTGGAACTGGCGGCCAATACCGACGCCGGCGCCTACGGCCCCAACAGTGATGCCACGATTAATCTGCACGTCACCAATAACATCAATCAAAACTTTTCCGGCACGATAGCGTTGTCGGTGGCGGACGCGGACGGTAATACCGTGGCCACGCTAGCCAGCGCCAGCGTCACCGATCTGGCGTCCCTGGCCACGGTGTCCCTGAGCGAGACCTGGAATACTGGCACAACTTATGCTGGCAATTACGCCGTACTGGCGGAACTGGTTGACGGCAACGGCGTGTCCATCCGGCAAACCAGTGTACCCATTACCCTGCAGGCTACAGATCCGGTAAACCCGGCCGGCACACTCGAGGCAACGGTATACAGTGACAAACAGACTTATCAATCCTGGGATACCGTCACCCTGGCGGCGCGCATTCAGAACCTTGCCGTCAACAGCGTCAGCGAGGCGGCGGTGATCGGCATCAGCGTCAAGAATGCCGATGGCGTGGTGGTCTACAGTGGTAGCGCCAATGCCAGCAGCCTCATGCCCCAAGCCCTGTATGACGCGCAGTTCAGCTTCGCCCTGGCGGATGCGCCGGCGGGCAGCTACACCGTGGACATGACGCTCATCGGCAGCACATCCGGCGACCTTCTGGCCAGCCAGAGTAATACTTTCAGCGTGACGCGCCTCCTCAGCCAAGCCTTGAGCGGCACGGTCAGCGCCACCGCCAAACAACTGTACGTGGGTGACGCCCTCACCTGTACCGACCGGATAGTCAATCTCAGCGCCAGCGCCGTGAGCGACGTGGCCGTGGCCTATCAATTACTGAGCGCCGACACCGCCACCGTGCTACTGGACGATGTCACCGCCATCACCCTGGCGGGTAACGGCACTCTGGATCACAGCCGCGCCGTCGATACCGTCACTCTGGCGGTGGGCGGTTACAGTTGCCTGTTGGTGGCCACCATCGACGGCCAAACCCGCACCCTGGCCCACGCCGGCTTCCAGCTATTGGACAATCCCAACGCACCGCCGGTGGCTAGTGCCGGCCCGGACGCCAGCGCCCACACCGGTGACACGGTGCAGTTAAACGGCGGCGCCAGCAGCGATCCCGATGGCGACACCCTCAGCTTTGCCTGGACCCTGCTCAGCCAACCCACCGGCAGCAGTGTTATCTTGGTCAACGCCACCAGCATCACCCCCACCCTGGTGCCGGCGACGAAAGGCGCTTACACCGCGCAACTGATCGTCAACGACGGCCTGGTGGACAGCGCTCCGGATACGGTGGTAATCAGCGTGCTCAATACCCCGCCGCTGGCCCTGGCCGGCAGCGATCAAGCCGCTTACCTCGGCGACAGCGTCACCCTGGATGGCAGCACCAGCAGTGATCACGACGGTGATACCCTGAGCTACCAGTGGACCCTGCTGAGCAAGCCCGCCGGCAGCAGCGCCGTGCTGGTTAGCAACACCGGCGCCACCCCGGCCCTCACCCTGGATGCCCACGGCAGCTACACGGCGCAGTTGATCGTTAATGACGGTTACGACAGCAGCGCCCCGGACAACGTGGTAATCACCGTACTCAACCACGCCCCCGTGGCCAATGCCGGTATCGACCAGGGCCTGGACGACACCCTGGAATCCGGCACCACCGTGGCACTCACCGGC
>JAHECY010000059.1 GCA_024641505.1 Gammaproteobacteria bacterium | reverse complement strand
ACCCTACATGGGATCCGTACTTTGCTGTTGTATCAGTGACGCATCACGTTTAAAAACTGGTGCGTAATACGCACCCTACATACCACCGCCACCGCCACCGCCGCCCATACCGCCACCGCCGCCGCCACCCATTCCGCCGCCACCGCCGCCCATGCCACCGCCCATCATGCCGCCACCGGGTGCCGGAGCGGGACCGGGAGCAGGACCGGGAACGGGACCGGGTGCCGGAGCCGGCGCAGGTGCGGCCGGGCAATCGGCGATGTTATTTGCCCAGGAAGACGGTGACGTGGTCGGCGCCACATGGCAATTGGCGCAATTCAGATCACCGAGGGTGTCGCAGTGATCTCCCGGCAGATTATGGCAATTGGCGCACACCGTCGACAACAATTCGTTATGGTTCACGATGCGTGCCGGCGCAAACCGGCGCGGCGCCTTGTCGTGGCACATTTCACAATTGTCGCTACTGGCGAGATGCCCGCCGTCCTTGCCGGTGGCAAACACGCCATTGTGACAACTGACGCAGTTGGTAAAGATATTGGTGTGATCCACGGTGGCGCCCTGCCAAGTGGTGGTGTTATGGCACACGTCACACTCGTCACTGGTCGGTATATGCGACGCCGACTTGCCGCGCGCGGTGGAACCGTTGTGGCAGGAAGAACAGGTGCCGATCACTTGCCTATGATCCACCGTCACCACCGGTGCCCAGGGTGCTGGTCCCACCCGATGACAGGCGTCACAGGCATTGGTCGTGTTGATGTGCCCGCCGGGCCGGGTATGGCAGTTACTGCAGGCGCCGATCACCTGGGTATGGTCGACCCGGCTCGCCGAAACCGGTGTCCAGCGTGATGGGAACTTGTTATGGCAGGCATCGCACACATTTGTGGTATTGATGTGGCGCGGTGACTTGCCACTGGCGGTGGTGCCGTTATGGCAGGTAAAGCAATTGCCTGAAAATGTACTGTGATCGACCACCGTCACTTGTCCCCAGTTACTGGTGTTATGGCAAAGATCGCATTCCGACGTGGTCACAATGTGACCGCCGGGCTTACCGCGGGCGGTAACACCGTTATGGCAACTGCTGCAGGTACCGATCACCTGCGTATGATCCACCGTCACCACCGGCCGCCAGGGCGCGGGTCCCGCGGCATGACAGGAATCGCACAGGTTCGAGGTATTGATATGACCCGCCGGTTTGCTGTGACAACTCTGGCAGGCGCCGATCACCTGGTTGTGATCCACGCGATTGGCCGCCACCGGCGTCCACTTCGACGGGAACTTGTTGTGGCAGGCGTCGCACACATTGCTGGTATTGATATGCCGCGCCGACTTGCCGCTGGCGGTGGTGCCGTTATGGCAGGTGAAGCAATTGCCGGAGAACGCCGTGTGATCCGGAGTGATAGTCGGCTGCCAGGCACTGGTGCTGTGGCACAAATCACATTCCGAGGTGGTCGCCACATGTCCGGCGGGCTTGCCGGAAGCAGTGACATTGTTGTGGCAACTGCTGCAGGTGCCCAGGGTCTGGGTGTGATCCACCCGATTGGCCGGCACCGGCTTGAACGGCACGGGTCCCGGCAAGTGGCAGGCATCACATTGGGTGGTGGTGGCCATATGGGTCGGCGGCTGCCCAGTGGCGATGACATTGTTGTGGCAGCTGACACAGGTGCCAACGACTTGGGTATGATCCACCGCCGCGGCCGCTACCGGAATCCAGGGAACCGGCCCGGGCGCATGGCAGGCGTCGCACACATTACTGGTATTCATATGCCCCGCCGGTTTGCTGTGACAGGTGCTGCAGGCGCCGACCACCTGGGTATGATCCACAGCCGCTGCCGCCACCGGACGCCATGGCACCGGCCCGGGGGCATGACAGGCATCGCACACGTTGCTGGTATTGATATGACCGGCCGGTTTGCTGTGACAACTGCTGCAAGCGCCAACTACCTGGGTATGATCCACCCGATTCGCCGCCACTGGCGTCCACTTGGACGGGAACTTATTGTGGCAGGCATCGCAGGTATTACTGGTGTTGATGTGGTTCGGCGACTTGCCGCTGGCGTTGATGCCATTGTGACAACTGAAGCAGTTGTTCACGAAGCTGGTGTGGTCCGGAATCGTCGCCGGGGTCCAGGCACTGGTGCTATGGCACAGATCGCATTCCGATGTGGTAGCCAAATGGTTGGACGGCTTGCCGGAGGCCGTCACATTGTTATGGCAACTGCTGCAGGTACCGACCACCTGACTGTGATCCACGGCCGCGGCAGCCACCGGCGACCAGGGCACCGGACCCGGTTTATGGCATGCATCGCAGGTATTGGAGCTGTTGATATGGGTCAACGACTTGCCACTTGCGGTGGTACCGTTGTGGCAACTGAAGCACGTACCCACTACTTGCGTATGATCAACGGCACTCCGCGCCACCGGCCGCCAAGGCGCCGGGCCCGACGCATGGCAGGCGTCACAGGCGGCGCTACTGTTGATATGGGACGGTGACTTGCCACTGGCGGTGGTGCCGTTATGACAACTGGCGCAGCTGCCCACCACCTGGCTGTGATCCACGCGATTGGCGGCCACGGGCTGCCACTTGGCGGGGAATTTATCGTGACAACTGTCACAGGCGGCACTGCTGTTGATGTGCGTTGGTGACTTGCCGCTGGCGATAGTCCCGTTATGACAGCTGATGCAATTACCCGCGAACGGCGTGTGATCGATGGACGCGCCCAGCCATTGGCTGGTGTTATGGCAGGTATCGCATTCCGCGCTGGTCGGCACATGGTTCGGCCCCTTGCCCGTGGCGATCACATTGTTGTGGCAGCTGCTGCAGGTGCCGATGACCTGGGTATGATCCACCGCCGACGCCGGCACCGGCTGCCAGGGAACGGGACCGGGCTTATGGCAGCTATCGCACAGCTCGCTGCTGCGAATATGGTTCGCCGACTTACCGCTGGCGATGACGCTGTTGTGACAACTGAAACAGGTGCCGATGACCTGGGTATGGTCCACACGGCTCGCGACCACCGGCAGCCACTTGGCCGGCAGCTTGTCATGACACAACTCGCAATTGTCCGTGGTCGGGAGATGCGTTGGCGACTTGCCGCTGGCGCGCACGCCATCATGGCACAGGATGCAACTGCCGGTGAACGGCGTGTGGTCCACGGTAGCGCCCAGCCACGAGGTCGTGACATGGCACACATCACATTGCTGGGTGGTGGGCAAATGGGTTGCCGGTTTGCCACGGGCGGTGATGTTGTTATGGCAACTGTTGCACACTCCCACCACTTGCGCATGATCTACTGCTGACGGCGCCAGCGGTGCCCATGGCGCCGGACCCGGTGCATGGCAGGCCTCGCACACATTCGACGTATTGATGTGGCTGGCGGTTTTGCCTGCTGAGATCACATTGTTATGGCAACTGAAACAAGTGCCGCTCAACTGGGTATGATCCACCCGGTTCGGCGACACCGGCAACCAGCGAGCCGGCAGCTTGTCATGGCAAGCGTCGCAGACATTGCTGCTGGTGATGTGGGCCGGAGACTTGCCGCTGGCGATGACGCCGTCATGGCAAGTGATACAGTTATTGGCAAAGCTCGAGTGATCCACCTGCGCCCCCAGCCACTGGGAAGTACCGTGGCAGGTGTCGCATTCCGCGCTGGTCGGCACGTGGGCTGCGCTCTTGCCGGTGGCGATCACATTGTTATGGCAACTGCTGCAGACCCCAACGACCTGACCATGGTCCACGGCGCTGGGCGCCACTGGTGTCCAGGCGGTGAATCCGGCGATATGGCAGTTTTCACACAGGTTAGTGGAATTGATGTGAGTGGCGGATCTGGCCGTGGCCCGGATGCCGGCGGTGTGACACTGCACGCAATTATTGGTAATGGTCAGCACGCTGTGCACCAATTTGGCAGGCAGCCAGGCGTTAACGTTATGGCACAAATCGCAGGACTCGGTGGTCGGTATATGATCCGGCGGCTGGGTCGGCGCCGCGGCCAGTGCCGCGATCGCGACCACGCCATGACAGTCGTTGCAGAAACCGTTGAGCACCTGCGTGTGATCCGTCAACCCGGGCAACGGCGCCCAGGGCGCTGGGCCGGGGGCATGACAGGCTTCACACAGATCGGTGGTGCGCGCATGGGTGCTCTGCTTGCCGGCGGCGATGGCATTGTTATGGCAACTGACGCAACTGCCCACCACTTGCGCATGGTCGACCGCCGCCGTGGCCACTGGTTTCCAGGGTACCGGCCCTTGCGCATGACACGCATCGCACACATCGGTAGTGGTGATATGCGTGGGCGGCTTGCCACTGGCCTTCACATTATTGTGACAGCTCACGCAAGTGCCGATGACCTGGGCATGATCCACCCGGTTGGTTGCTACCGGTTGCCAGGGCAGCGGCGCCTTGTCATGGCAACTGTCGCAGGCATCCGAAGTCGTGATGTGGTTCCCCGACTTGCCGCTGGCCGTGGTGCCGTTATGGCAGGTTATGCAATTGCCGGTGAAACTGGAGTGATCCACGGAGGTAACGGGTATCCAGGCGGTGACACTGTGGCAAACATCGCACTCCAGCGTGGTTTGAATATGGGTCAGACTCTTGCCGGTTGCCACCACATTGTTATGGCAACTGCTGCAAGCACCGACCACCTGGCTGTGATCCACGGCCGCCGCCGGTAATGGTCCCCAGGGTGCCGGTCCGGGCGCATGACAGGTATCGCACTGATCGGAACTGGCGATATGGCTGGCACTCTTGCCCGTGGCCACGACATTGTTGTGACAACTGACGCAGTTGCCCAATACCTGACTGTGATCCACGCGACCGGCCGCCACCGGAATCCACTTGGCCGGCAGCTTGTCATGGCACAACTCGCACAGGTTGGACGTTGCGATATGCGCCGGTGACTTGCCGCTGGCGTTGACGCCGTTATGGCAGGAAGTACAGTTGCCGGTGATCGCCGTATGATCCACCTGCGCGCCCAGCCATTGAGTGGTGATGTGGCAAGTATCGCATTGCGCCGTGGTCGGAATATGGCCGACCGGCTTGCCGGTGGCGATGCGGTTGTCGTGACAACTGCTGCACGTGCCGAGCACCTGGCCATGGTCAACGGCGGCGGGCGCCACCGGTCGCCACGGGCTGGGTCCGACCGCATGGCAGGCATTGCATTGCTCGCTGCTGTTGATATGAGTGGGTCCCTTGCCGGAGGCAACGACATTGTTGTGGCAACTGATGCAGGTGCCGATTACCTGGGTGTGGTCCACGCGATTGACGAACACCGGCATCCAGCGCTGCGGTAACTTGTTATGACACGCTTCACAGGTGTCGGTGGCGGCAATATGCTGCGGCGACTTGCCACTGGCGTTGGTGCCGTTATGACAACTGATGCAGTTGGTCATGATATTGGTATGATCCACCTGGACCGTGAACCAGGACAGCGTGTTGTGACAAGTATCGCAGGCCTCCACGGTGAGCACATGGGTCGGGCCTTTGCCGCGGGCAATCACATTATTGTGGCAACTGTCGCAGCTGCCGATGACCTGCGCGTGGTCCACCGCCGCCACTGGCACCGGTAACCAGTGCGCCGGTGCCGACTGATGACAGGCGTTGCACTGATCGGTGCTGGCGATATGGGCGCTGGATTTGCCGCTGGCGGTGGTACCGTTGTGGCAACTGATGCAGGTACCGGTAACCTGGGCATGGTCCACATTGGCGGCAGCCACCGGCATCCAACCCGACGGTGGCGTACCATGGCAGGCATTGCACTGATCCGTAGTGGTAATATGCGCGGGCGAACGGCCGCTGGCGGTGGTGCCGTTATGACAACTGACGCAGTTACCGACGACCTGACTGTGATCCACATTGACCACGGCCACCGGAATCCAGCGGGCCGGCGCCGGACGGTGACACCGGTCGCAGGCATCGGTGGTGGCGATATGGGCCGGCGAGCGGCCGCTGGCGATGACCGCATTATGGCAACTGATACAGGTGCCGATGACCTGGGTATGGTCCACGTTCGTTGGCTGCACCGGTGTCCACAAGGCCGGCGCTTTGCGATGACAGGCATCGCAGGCATTGCTCGACGGAATATGCGCGGCGGACTTGCCGCTGGCAATCACGCCATCGTGACAGCTCAGGCAATTACCGTTGAAACTCGAATGATCCACGGCGGCGCCCAGCCACTGCGTGGTGTTATGACACACATCGCATGCCTCGACGGTCGGCACATGCGCCTGCGACTTGCCGGTGGCGATGACGCTGTTGTGGCAACTGCTGCAACTGCCGATGACCTGGCGATGATTCACCGCCGCCGGCGCCACCGGTATCCAGCTCACGAAATTGACATGGCAAGCTTCACAAACATTGGATGTGGGCATATGCGTCGCCGACTTGGCCGTGGCGCGAATGCCCGCGGTATGGCACAACACGCAATTATCAACGATCGCCAGCTTGTCGTGGGTGAACGTCGCCGGCAGCCAGGCGCTAATATTATGGCAAAGATCGCAAGATGCCGTGGTCGGAATATGATCCGCCGGTTGTCCCGGCGCCGCGGTGACCGCGATCACGAGATCACCGTGACAAAATCCGCAACTGGTACTGGTCACTTGATTGTGATCCACGCGACCCGGCAACGGCACCCAGGGTACGGGTCCAGGTGCGTGACAGGCTGCGCAGTCATTGGTGGTCGGCGCATGACTGGCGCCCTTGCCGGCGGCTACGGCGCCATCATGACAACTGGCGCAAGCACCCAGCACCTGGCCATGATCAACACGCGCCGGCGCCACCGGTATCCAATGGGCGGGCAACTTGTCATGACAGGTCTCGCACTGATTACTGCTGTTGATATGCGCGGCGGACTTGCCGCTGGCATTGACGCCGTCATGGCATGATACGCAATTCGTGACGAATGCCGCATGATCCACCGTCGCCGTCAACCACAGTGTCGTCACATGACAACTGTCGCATTCCTGGCTGGTGACGAGATGAGTGGTTGATTTACCACGCGCTTTGACATTGTTATGGCAACTGGAACAGGTGCCACGCACCTGAGTGTGATCCACCGCGCCTGCGGGTAATGGCGCCCAGGCGGCCGGTCCCGGTTGATGGCAGGCACCGCAGTTTTGCGTGGTGTCCAGATGGGTGGGCGGCCAGCCGGAGGCGTAGGCGTTATTGTGGCAATCAATGCAGCCGCCAAGCACTTGCGTATGATCGACCCGGGCGGGAGCCACCGGCACCCAGGCGGCCGGCGCCTGGTCGTGGCAGGCCTGGCATTGATCGCTGGTGGGCAAGTGACGGGCGGACTTGCCGCTGGCGTTGATGCCGTTATGGCAACTGACGCAATTACCGGTGAAGCTGCCATGGTCGATCACGCCGGTTAACCAACCCGTGGTGTTATGGCAGACATCACACTCTTCCACGGTGGGGATATGTGTGCTCGCTTTACCCGTGGCAAGGGTACCGTTGTGACAGCTGCCGCAGGTACCCAGTACCTGGCCATGATCCACCTTACCCGGAGTCAGCGGCGCCCATCGCGCCGGCGCCTTGTCATGACAGGCTTCACAAGCATTGGTGGCGGGGATGTGCGCGGCGGAACGGCCACTGGCAACAACACCGTCGTGACATGCCAGGCAGTTGCTGACGAAATTGGCATGGTTGACCGAGACGCCCAGCCAGGCCGTCGTACCATGGCATACATCGCATTCTTCATTAGTGGGTATATGACTCGCCGCTTTGCCTTGCGCGACACTGCCGTTATGGCAGGCACTGCACACGCCTACGACCTGGCGGTGATCCACCCGGCTCGCCGCCACCGGCGTCCAGGTGGCGGGTGCTTTGTCGTGACAGGCCTGGCACGCATCGCTGCTGGCGATGTGGCGCACGGATTTGCCGCTGGCATTGACACCGTCGTGACAACTCAGGCAATTGCCCGTGAACGCTCCGTGATCGACGATCGCGGTCAGCCATGTGGAGGTGCTGTGGCAAACACTGCATTGATCGGCGGTGGGAATATGGGTTGCCGATTTGCCGCGCGCCTTAACGTTGTCATGGCACGCGGAACAAACGCCAAACACTGCCGTATGATCCACGGCGGACGGGGGCAACGGCGCCCACAGGGCCGGTCCCGGTTGATGGCAGGCCTCACATGCCTGTTTGGCATCGATGTGTGTCGGCGGCCAGCCGCGGGCGGTGGCATTGTTGTGGCAATCGATGCACACACCGACGGTTTGCGAATGATCCACCCGGTTGTTGGACACGGGCTGCCATAACGCCGGTGCCGCGTCATGGCAGGCATCGCAACGCTCGGTGCTGTTGATATGACGCCAGGTCTTGCCAGTGGCGCGGGTACCATCATGGCAACTTACGCAAGTTCCCAGCACCTGTCCGTGATTAACCTGGGCCGCACCCAAAGGACCCCAGGTGACGAATCCGGTATGACAGGCTTCGCACACTTCCGAAGTCGGTAAATGGGTCGCCGATTTGGCGGTGGCGCGAATGCCCGGGGTGTGGCACAAGGCGCAATTATTAACGATCGAGAGTTTTTCATGGGTAAAGGTGGCGGGCAACCAGGCATTCACGTCATGGCACAGATCGCAGGAATCCGGCGTCGGAATATGATCTATCGGTTTGCCCGGCGCCACCAGGGATGCGGTGATGAAGCTGAACTCGTGACAGTCTTTGCACGAGTCACCGCTGACTTCATTGTGGTCTACGGGTTTGGTAACCGGCGACCAGGGTTGAGGACCCGATTGATGGCAGGCCTGACAGTTATCGCTGGTTCTGGCATGCATCGCCGCTTTACCAGAGGCCACCACACCGTTATGGCAATCACTACAGGCGCCGATCACCTCACCGTGATCCACATTGACCACCTGCACCGGTTTCCAGGGCAATGGCCCCGGCGCATGACACATGGCGCAAGCCTCGCTGGTCTTCATGTGCGTGGCACTTTTACCGCTGGCCAAACGACCATCGTGACAGGTGACGCAAGCGCCGAGTACCTGCAGATGATCGACATTGGCGGACGCCACTGGCGCGAAACGCGCCGGTCGTTTTTCGTGGCAGGTCTGGCACTCATCGCTGCTGGGCAAATGCGCGGTCGGTTTACCAACGGCGATGACACCGTTATGGCATTGCACGCAGCCGTTCACGAAAGCGCTGTGGTCCAGCTCGGCAAACGCAAAGGAGACGGTGCTATGGCAGGTATCGCATTGGGCGTCGGTCACGGGATGATTGGCCGTCTGTCCCCGCGCACGCACATTATTATGACAGGCACTGCATACCCCAAGCACCTGCGCATGATCAAAACCACCCGGCGCCAGCGGCTGCCAGAGAGCCGGCGCCGGATCGTGACAGGCAGCGCATTGATCCGTTGTCGCCAGATGGTTCACCGGTTTGCCCGTCGCCCGACTGCCGTTGTGACATACGCCGCAATTGCCGGTGACTTCTTTATGATCGACCACAAGTTCGGGCGTCCAGGCAATGGTGCTGTGGCATGCGGTGCAATTGTTTGAGGTCGGTAAATGGGCGGCGTTTTTACCCGCGGCGCTTACGCCATCATGGCAATTGACGCAATTGCCGCCCATGACGGCATGATCCACCAGGGCAGAAACCGCAAAGCCTTCAGTTGAGTGGCAGACATCGCATTGTTCAACGGTACTAATGTGGGTAACGGGTTTGCCGGTGGCGAGCGTACTATTGTGACACGCGGTGCATTCGTGGGGAGTTTCCTTGAAAACGCCTTCAGCGTGGCAGTCTTCGCAGTTCAGAAAGCGATGTTGTCCGGTCAGTTCGAAACCGGTGTTGGCGTGATCAAAATCGGGAGTGGTGGCGTCGGCCACGGCGTTCCATGCGGGTGCTGACATGGTCAACCCGAGCACTAAACTGACGATAAGTTCTCTCACCCTCTGCGCCATAGGCCATGCGGCTCCAGCATGAAGGACACGATCAGACAGCTTCCTGACTCGTATGCTTATTATTTTTCTTCTGCCACCTACACCATAGGGTCGACCTCATGAACAACGTGAGACTGCGCGACTGACAACTTACACTCTATTGGGTGGAATCCAATACTTTGGTAATACACTGGGATATTAGTATAGACATAACAGCGGTGAACAACAGCCCCATCGCGAAAAATAATGCACCTTTATTAGCCAAATGTTAAGGCGACACGTTGGCATAACAATCCAAAAAGGGCCGAATATACTCTGAATTGCTCGATTACAGCAGGACGACACGTGGATGGCATTGCTTCCCTGACAAAAACGCGGACATCATTTGTCGGCTTGCGGACAGTTGCCAAGTTGATAAACAACTCACAACAAGGTCGCATTCTATGCCACGGGTTCTACATTAATCCAACCCGTTTAGATCATGGTTATCGCGAAAGGAATTGTTGTTAACAGACGATGACTGGTGCAGCAAGAGGAAAACCTGCGGCAGCTACTCGGACGATATGACGTCAACACGCTTATCATCATGACAACCAGCACAGGCGCCACGCACTTGGGTGTGTCCACCCGTTCCGGTGCAGCCGGCGCCCATGCCGGAGGAACTCGTCATGACGGGCTTCACATACATCCGATGTATTTATGTGAGTTGCGCCCATCCCACTTGCATTCACCCCATGGTGACATTCAATACTGTGGTAAAAATCCGGTCGCAAGATGTCACACTGATCTGTGCGGTCATCATGCTTCTTACCCGTCCAGTGTGACCTGCCATTACCAGCACGCCACGTCGGCGACTCACCCACAACCTTTATCTATTTTATATATATGGTTATATTATGTTAATAATATGGGCGTAATCTTCCCATAAGCTACGACCGAATACCAGATCAATTTAAACTTAATACGGCTTATCCCAATGAAAAAGCCTTGGCCTAACGGGCTGTTAGTGTCGACATGGATAAGGGACGCACCATATATATAGTATGCATCATATACATGACATATTTAATGGTTTTTGGGTGGCGCAAATCAAAGGGCGACGGTGGCATTGGCAACCGTAAAGCGCGTCCGTATTGCCTTGCGTAACGGGCATTGCGCCGACGCGCTGCATGGTCACGCCCCTCACAAAAACTTAAATGCGTGATTTAGCAAGAGGTAGTTTTTTACGCGTCCGCCTTCGGAAAATCCACGGGCGAGGAAAAGCGGTCCCACCGGAGTATCAAGGGCAAACAACAAACTGCCCGCGTACAACAATGAGCCTGTATGGTTGCTGGTGTGCAGGTCATTCCAGATACGCCCGAATTCCATGGAACCACCCACATAGAAAGGGACATTCAATGCCGATTTACTGCTGCCAATTTCCTTGTAGTAGACGAAACGCATCACCCCTGCGTAACGTCCGGCGAGTTCCGACTCTTCAAGACCTGACATGTTGAGAAATCCCCCCAATGTCGGCCCTATCGGCACTGCCTGTTCACTGTTGACGATCCCACTCACACCCAACCACATCAAGAGCGTAGCGGCATGCCGTGTCCTGGCATGCATCAGCGAAATCCCCAGGAAATCTTCCTTCGCCGTTGCGCCAAGACTTGGCATGGCACTTTCCCAAGTGACAAAACTCGCGGTACCGGTTTTCGGAAAATTAATACTGTCCAGTTGATCATAGGAAAAATCAACGGTCCATCCGCCGGAGCTTATTTTATTTCTCCCCTGTGACAGGTCCCCGATATTTGGCTCGGTATAACCGGACTGCGAAATGACGTTAAAATCCAGTCTGCCCCAGTTGCCGAACAAGCTACCAGCACCAAGTCCAAACTTCGTGGCGGTAATGGTGTAGTCGGCGGCTTGCCGCCCGGACTCATAACGCCCGGAATGGACCTGAGAATAACCTGCTTGCGCATCGACATAATGGAGCAGGCGTTTGTCCGTCGGTTGATACAGCTGGAAATCAACATGCTGGTCATAACCGAGCTGAACATCCGAGCGCCACTCGCCGCCTGACGCATTGATCGGCGTTCTGGTGTAGTTGCCCGCGACATTGAATTTACTCGATCCATCCAGATCGCTCTCGAAACTCATGCCAAATCGCAAATAGTCGGGACCCCAGGACTTTTCCTGCGCCTTAATAATCAGATTGGTTTGAGTCGCGGATTGATCGATCGCATAATCGACGGTGGAAAAAATATCAAGCCCGTACAACTGCGCCAGGTTCTGTTCCAAAAGTTGGCGATCCAGTGGTTCACCAGGTTCTATATCGAATTGCGCCCTGATGACATCCGTGCTCAATCTTGATTGATTTTCGATGATGATATTATCGATCACGAGGGGCTTGTCGGCTTTCTTGCGACGTGATGATTTGTATTGCTCGTACATATCAGCGGACAAAGATAACTGTTTGAGCCGCGACAGTACGGACTCAGTCGCCGCTACTCCGTTATTTACCATTTCGGTACCACTCTGAAAATCCATGGACGAATTAGCACCCATGTCCGGCTGCATCAGGATATCTTGCGGACCGAGCGTGTTGATCTGCTCGATGCTGTTATGCAATATCTGAAATCCCATGATCTGATTCAGAATGCTCAGTGGAGTCGTCAATTCCGCCCGTGAGCGCGGCTCCGTGCTCAAATCGACGACGATCAGGATATCGGCGCCCAGCTCCCGGGCCAGGCGTATCGGTACATTATTGGCAAAACCGCCATCGACCAGCAGTCGGTCTTTCCATTCGACAGGGGAAAATATGCCGGGAATGGAGACGCTCGCGCGCATGGCGGTGGCAAGCTCGCCACTGCCCAGCGCCACAGCCTCGCCGCTTTCGATATCCGCGGCGACAGCTCGAAAGCGTATGGGGAATAAGTCAAAATCCTGGGGCGCGGACAAGGTCAGCGATTTCAAGGCCAGACTCAGTTTTTGTCCCTGGATGAGCCCCTTGGGAATGATGATATTGCCATCCCGGAAACCTGCTTCCTTCTTGATTAAATAATTATACTCATCCAATTTTCGGCGAAAATTGAGCTGTTGGCGCGGTGCCCGATCGATGAAGATATCGTCCCAGTCGGTTTTTGTCACCAACCGCGCCAGTTCGGCGGAACTATAACCATAGGCGTAAAGCCCCCCCACCACCGCGCCCATGCTGGTACCGGTGATGATATCGATGGGAATGCGCAATTCATCCAATACTTTAAGCACTCCCACATGCGCAGCGCCTCTAGCACCACCGCCGCTGAGCACCAAGCCAATCAGCGGACGCTCTTTGGCTACCGCGCTCATTTGCTCCAGGGCGCTGGCCTGCGCGGAATGCCGCAAAAGAAAAAAAACCGCCAGTGTGGCGAGCAGCCAACAACCGGCGTCAAGCCTAAAGATACGCATGACCACCGTCCATAATGGTGAGGTGCAGGATAACTCGATAATTTACCGAGTATAAAGCCCTATCCACCCTGGCACCATAGTCAACCGGTGAATGCCCTAATATATGCGCCATACCCCGTTGCGCAGTGACCGTTGGCGCCGGTGATTGCAGTTGCCGACTCGTTGCCACGGCCACCATACCGGTCGGATGGGGCTGCCAACGAGACACCAGCCATGATCGCGCGCACCAACAATTCCACTAAATTGCCTGGCGGGCGGTGTACCGAAATAGTATACCTTGCCAGTAATGTATCGCTGCGGAATGGAGCACGGCTCCTCGACCTCCCATTACCGTCGCGAAGAGCAGCTGTTGCCGTCTAAAGTATAAAAAATCCTTGTCGACATAAGCCAAAGATCGACCCCAAAACCAGAGCTTCTTCCCGATTCTTTGTAAAGATTTGTATCTCGTCACCAGGAAAGAACCATGAAAAAAGCACCAAGCCCAGTCACCAATGGCGCTGACTGCGCCAACACGGCGCAATGCCGCAATAACGAGGAACAAGCACGACGCGCATTGCGCAGCGTTTCATTTCTGATGAACCCATCCAGCTCCAACGCAGAAAAATTGGCGGGCGCATTCAAGGATGCTCTGCGCCAACAAGCGCAATTCGATCAACTTGCGGATCTTCTGGAGCGATTCGTCAGGGTAGCGGAAGACACTGCTGATTCAGGCGCGGCGCAAGCTCCGGCGCAGGCGCAGGCCGCATCAAGCCTGTGGTCGCGTCTGTTTCGCAGTTCGGGGAATACTGGCGCAGCCCCCATCGTTGACACCAGCGCGGTGACTGAAGCGCTACGCGCCACCTTGCTCACGGTAATCGAACATGCGCCCGCAGACGTTCGCCAAAGCCGCAACCTCAAGGAATTGTCACAACGCATCAAACATGAAGATCACGCCGCGATCGAGCAGTCGATTTCGAAACTAGCGCCCGCACTGTGTCGTGCGGCGAGCACCACACCCGGCACCGGTGGCACCCTCCCTTCAACGCCGGTGACTTCCTATAATGAAGTGTTTTTGCAACTGATCGAAAATCTCTGCCTGCCGGAGGACATGCAACTACAGGCACGTATCGTCAAGGAAAAGTTGCTGCACGATGAGAATCCAAGCGACTACGCCCCACCACTACGCGCCACCGTCTCATTGATCACCGACATGTTGACCGTACTGGAAAAGGAGAAAGCTGGATTTCAAGCATTTCTCATCAGCCTGGCGCAACGGCTCCAGGATTTGGAAGCAGGCCTGGTCGGTACCAGTGTAAATTATCAAGAGCTTTATAAGGTAGGGCACCAGATCGGCGAGTCGGTACAAACCCAGGTCAATGACTTGGAATCAACCATTACCCGGGCCAGCAACATTGATGATCTAAAATCCAAAGTCAAAACCCAGATAACCAGTCTGCGCGGTTTCCTTGGAGAGTATCGCAAGCATGATAGCTCCAGGCAGCAGGATCTGGAAAAGGAATTGGTCACGATGCGTGACCGTCTGGGGGTCATGGAAGCGCATTCGCAACAACTGCGCGCCTCCCTGGAAGAAAAGCATCGCCAGGCAATCCTTGATCCGTTGACCAACCTTGCCAATCGCATTGCACTGCAAGAGCGCTTCCAGCTGGAATACGCCACTTGGCGACGTTATGCGACGCCGCTTGCACTCATAATCGTGGATATCGACCACTTCAAGAATATCAATGATAGTTTTGGTCATCTCGCAGGCGACAATGCGCTGAAATACGTAGCGAAACTGTTAACCGGCAAATTGCGGGAAACGGATTTCATCGCGCGTTACGGGGGTGAGGAATTCGTGATTCTATTACCCCACAGCGTGGGCGAAGGTACGCTAGTCGTGGCGGAAAAATTGCGCGCCGTTGTGGAAACGAGCCGATTTCACTCGGACAATAGACTCGTGCCCATCACCATTTCCCTGGGAATCGCCTGGTTCCACGAGGGCGACACCCCGGAAAGCGTATTCAAACGGGCGGACACTGCGCTTTACCAGGCAAAGAACAGTGGCCGCAACCAATATCGAGCCGCAGACCAAAATGACACGGGGTCAGGGCTGCCCTTGCAGGGCCAACGATCGTGACCTTGCGCCGACCGGACCCTGCAGTGCCTCGCTGACCCGCGTCCGCCTAACTCGAAACCGCTTCGGTCACAAACTCGGCACGGCGTGTTTCCCGGGCGCCGATCGTCAGCAAATCCCAAACCAGCAATAACACACCGGCAACCGTTATCACGCCAAACAGCACCCGCCACTGCATAGCCATGACAAACCACGGATGCATTTGCGCCTCGAAGAATGCCTGCCAACTGGAGCCGCCGATGGCGCGTTCGATGAACGACTGCTCGTACCCGGCGATGAGCAGGGCAACCGTCATACCGACAACACCGAGATGCAACAGGCCCAGCGCCCACTTCCAACGCCAGCCGTTACCCGCCAGACCCGATGCCATCCATACGTCACCGCGCCACTTCTGCAGCGCCAGGTAAAAGAACGCGATATTGATCGTGGCATAGGCGCCGAAAAACGCCAGATGGCCGTGGGACGCAGACCATTGCGTACCATGGGTATAGAGATTGATCTGTGGCAAGGTGTGCATGAATCCCCAAACACCGGCGCCGAAAAAGTTACCGAAAGCATGGGCAATCAACCAGGCCAGAGCCGGGTGATTGGCGCTCTTGAATTTATGGACGCCGGCATCGTAGACCGCATGCACCACCATGGCCACCAGCGGTATGGGTTCCAATGCCGAGAAAAAGCCGCCAATGGATAACCAGTATTCCGGCGTACCGATCCAGAAATAGTGGTGTCCCAACCCAAGAATACCCGAACCGAACATCAACGCCACTTCGATGTACAACCAGGTGGTTACGATCTTGCGTCGCGCACCCAGGGTCTTGATCAAGCCCCAGGCCATAATGCAGCCCACCAGCACTTCCCAGGTAGCTTCCACCCATAAATGAATGACCCACCACCACCAGTACTGATCAACGGACACATTGGCGGTGAAAAACATACCGCACAGATAAATCGCCGCCAACGCCACCAGATCCAGCACCAGAACTCCTGAGATACCGCTCCAACGACCTTTCATGAAAGTCGCTGAGATATTGAAAAAGAAAACCAGCATTACCACGACGATACCGATATCGGCCCAACGCGGCGCTTCGATGTATTCCCGACCCTCGTTGATGAGCCAGATGGTCTGCATTTCGCCCGGGCCGGTTTGCACCAGCAGATACACGGCAACCACCACGGTCACGGCGGCGGTCAACACATAGAAAGCGATATTGCCCAGGGGTAACCCCACCACTTCATGGCCGGCCTCATCCTCCACCAGCCAATATACGGCACCGATGAAGCCATAGAGCAACCACACTACCATGGCGTTGATGTGGACCATCCGATTGACGTTGAAATCCAATACGTCATAAAACAGGTCAGGCATTACATATTGCAACGCCGCCACCATCCCAAACACCACCTGGGCCAAAAACAACACCACCGCAACGCTGAAATATTTGACCGCCAATCGCTGACCGCCGTTCAGATTCTTGCTGTCCAGGACGCCGCTCATGATTCAGCCCTCTTGTTTGATGGGTTTGAAATTATAGGGAAAACCGTTGGTGTCGATGCTCGACATCCATTTCAAAAAGGCGATGATGCTCCGCGCCTCTTCCTCGGTGATTCCCAGATTGGGCATCCTGCGGCCGGAACCGAATCCCCGAGGATTGCCACCGGGATCCTGGAGAAATTTGAGCATCAGTTCCTCGCGCACCGCCGCGCTGCCCCATCCCGGGTCCAGCCAGGCTTTGGTCAGATCCGGAGCATAATAAGCACCGTTACCCAACAAGGTATGACAGTTCATGCAGTTTTTCGCCTGGGTGGTGAGCTTACCTTTGGTCACCAAGGCTTCGGCTTCCTCCGCCGATAATTTCTTGCCAAATAAAGGGGCTTCCTCGCCAAGTACCGGCACCATGTAGTTGCGGGTGGCATCGAAGCGGTAGTCAATCCGTTGATTGATAACACTGTACGCGGGTACCCGGTGCGTGCCGGCCTGGATCGCCGACACGGAATGAAAAGTCAGACCGATGAGCACCGCCAGCATGAAGGCCGTCACCCAGATCGCCGTTTTGCGCCAGAAATTCTCGCTGCTCCACCAATTGATCATTGGCATCCTGAATGTACCCCCCTGCGGTCAATTGAAAATCAAGTGATACTTTCCTCTCCCGTCAACGTCACATCATTCGCCGCGGCCTCATCTACGCCATGCGTAGCAACACACAAGTACCAGATGGCGTGAGGCGCAGTGAAATAACCGAACAACATGACCCAGACTATGCTTTGCCAGAAGCCCTGCAGGTGCAGGGTATGCGCGAGAATGAGCACATTCATCACGAGGGCGCCATAGCTGCAATAACTGGCGAGGTACCATCGGGATTTTTGCAGATGCTTGGCTAGTGTGAAGAACAGGGCGTAGAGCGCGCCCATCAGAATGATCATGGCGGAGGCGAAAAAGGTGATAAAAAAGTCATCAAGGTCAACAGGTTCAATCATGATCTGCGGTTACCCTATGGTGGATAATTCATTAATCACTCAACCAGCTGAACGGCTTTTTCAAGACTCGCAAAGTAGTCAAACATATACACCTTTAGAAAACACAAATCAATCATTACCTGATGGCCGCATGAAAAAATGTACAACCGAATATGGGGTCAGACTCCGGAAAACTCGATAAACAACGCCGTGGTCCAAACCTTGGCATCATCCACCTGCCGCGCCAGCACGTACACCGGGCGGTGGCCGTGCGGCCCGTTCTGGGCATCGACGTTGAAGCCGCCACTCACCTCCCGCGGTACCGGCTGGTCACTCATGCGCTCCAGCCCTAGAAACATATCCACCCCAGGCAGATCATTACGGATTTGTCCATGAGTCAGCAGCTCTTTACCCGTAATGTGCCATTCAAAGGTAGGACAGTGCACGAAGGGATTACCCGCCAGTGGATCACCGACTTTCACATAGCCGTCTATGGTACCCTGCACGTGAATCGTGGCGTGCGCCAACTGGGAGACATCGAGTTCTATGGCGTCCACATCTCCGTATGTGTCGCTCTTGAATCCTATGGTGGTGGCATCTTCGCGCCAGCAGGTCTCCTCCATATGTTCGAAGCCCCGCCCCTGAAAACTATTGATGATGCCATTGGTAATGGTGATCTTGCCCTGCCACACCGCCCAGCGGTAACGATCCTTGACGCGTGCGCCTCCCCAACGGAAACGGATATTACGCTGTGAATACCCTTGCTCCGCTTGCAGATTCCGGCGCCAGATCTCGCCGTTGTGATCGTAGGCGATGAGCTCGTCCCAACCGGCATCACCCAGAAAACGATAGTCGATGCGCGCCGCGCCCTTGTGCTTAAATTCATCACCCATCAGGAACTGCCCACATCGGATCATCCCGAAGGTACGCTCACCGGTGGAAGCGAAGGTATGACGCGCCCGCAGCGCCTTGGCAATTTCCGTGCGCGTCAACGCCGGTGCGATAACGCCGGAAATTCCCCCTTTAGTGCCGAACACCGCGGTACCCGGCACCCCGCCGCCGCACCGGCCTCGATGCTCATCACCCGCCATGGTGGCACCGATCTTGTATCCCCGGCTCATGGCTTCCTGATACAACCAACCGAAGTGCCCCCAGGACGAGCCGATTTCGATCAACCGCTCCAGCTTCGGATAGTGCCAGTCGAGAATACAGCGACGCCCACCCACGTGTGGTATCAACAAATGACCCTCCGGGTCCTTGGCGTAGGCCATCCACAACTCTTCCAGCGGCCAGGCGCCGGGCTCCACCTGGGCGGTCTTGCTGTCTTCGTTCCAGTCCACCGAGCGCACATGTTCACCGCTGCGCAGAAACGGAAACTCCGGCTCGCCCTCATGCAGGAACACCACATTATGGTCGCCGCCGGCGCAGGAAGAACCGCACCATTCAGTACCGGGATAGGCCACAAAGCTGCCGTCGTGGCTGATTTCACGAATCAGCCGCACGGTCTGCTGCCAGCGCTCGGTGGTGATATTGAAATCGTTGTGCGCGAAGGCGAGTACGTCCAGCCCGGTGACATCGCGGCCGTAGGTGAGATTATAACGGGTGGAATTGGTGCCGATGGTATCGTCGGAATGCACATGGAGATCAGTGTAAAAAATGCGTGGCGCTGGAAATTCATTGTCCACGGTGACATA
Organism: Gammaproteobacteria bacterium; assembly: GCA_024641505.1. Taxonomy (GTDB): domain Bacteria; phylum Pseudomonadota; class Gammaproteobacteria; order SG8-11; family SG8-11; genus UBA6920. The sequence goes on along the minus strand of JAHECY010000059.1, from coordinate 4,313 downwards.
AAATAATTGCGGTTTTACCCAGGGATGTTCGGGCAGCGTGGCGCAAATCTCCAACTCGCCGGCCTGGGTCGTGGGCATATCCTCCAGCAACAACACCGCCCATCCTTTATCGGACAGGCGCCGCTCCTTACGATAAATTTCCTTTCCGTCCCGAGTCGCGGTGATCTGCACTTTTTCCGGTCGTTCCCTGCAGGTATTGCCCCAGGCGTCTTCGGCGCGTACGCGCAAGGGAAAACCTGCTCCCTGACGCACGATACGCGCCCCTGCCCAAACCAGCTGCGCCGGCTCGCCGGGGACAATCTGAATCACCAGATCGGGGCTGACCGCCGCGAACCGCGAAGTCCCCAGGGGGTCTACATAACAACGCAGCTTGAAATTTTCTTCCACGAAAGTTTGCACCCGCGTGCCCGGGCCGCCGAAGCGCCGATCACCGAGACGAATGACAATATGATCCCCGGCTTTTACGTAGCCATCGAAGGTATCGACAATCACGGCTTTCTGAAACGGCCGTTCATGGCCTTTTTGGTCAAAACGCACCTTCAGGTACTGTAGTGATGCGGGTGATTGACCCTCCGCGCAGAAGCCAGCCTGGTATTCCGCGCTTACATAGTTCGCGCCCTGGGGGTTCGTGGTCTGGAACAAAGCCCAGTCGGAATAAAAGCGGAACGTGGCCTTGAACCAGGAGCCGTCCGCCATGCCGGAAGCGCCGACCTCATAATCGATGACGATTTCCTGCCAGGAGCCGGCAACGATTTTTTCGACATTACAGCTTACCTTTCCCAGGAAAGGCATGTCCTTGGTCTTGTGATATAAACCCACAGGCGCGTGATACTCACCCAGATGTGCTTTCAATTCCGCATCGGTGAATTTTTTCATATTTTCCAGTTCCTGAATAGTCAATGCGTTTGCGCGTAAAAAACCGGTGCGTAATACGCACCCTACACTCAGTAACGCGGCATAACGAACAAGGGCGCTTGTGCACAGTCTCGCACGCTACACATGCCACATTCACCTATCGACTTCGGTATCATGTCAGGCGCCACACTTCGTAGCGCTTCTCGATCTGCCGGAAAATCAGGCGCTCGAACAGATAGGAAAACAGACCGATGAGAACAATACCCAGTAGTACCTGCCGGGAGTTACCAATTTCGCCGCCGGTGGACACCATCCATCCCAACCCCTGGGAAGCACCAATCATTTCCGCCGCCACCAGGGCGCGCCACGCCTGGCTGAAACCGATACGCAGCGCCGCGGTAACAAATGGCAAACTCGCGGGCAAATATACATACAGGAATAATTGCCAGCGCCGCGCGCCCAACGCTCGGGCGGCCCGTACCTCCTGCCCCTGGATTTGCAACACTCCTTCCATGATCGTCAATATCATGGGATTCACCGCGGAAATGAAGATGACGACGACAATCGTCGTGTAACCGATACCGAATATAATCAACATCAACGGTGCCCAGGCGATGGGCGGAATTGCCATGAACAGACCGTTCAGGGGCACCATGTATTCGCGGAACGGTTTATAAAAACCCGCCAGGAAACCGCAGCCCACGGCAACGACGATAGCGCCGCCGAATCCGCCGATTTCCTCCAGCAGGCTGGCCCAGACATTGGGCCAGATCTCACCACTGCTGACCCAATCGACGCCTTCGATGGCCACATCCCACACCTGGGGTAAAATATAGGAAGGAAACTGGGTGGCAATGAGCATCCACGCCAGCAGCAGGCTGGGAATGCTCCACCACGACCAGGAATACTCAAGTCTAAAAAACTGCTTTTTGACACCATTTTTCATTAATGCTCCCCCACCCTAACCCCCGGCGACGCAAGGCCACCGGGGAGACACCATCAACCAAAGCACAGTACTGACACGCCACGCGGAAATTCGGCAATACTTGCCTGTACCGCGCCGCTTGCACCAAAACGCCAAGCCTGCAATGACTTGCGAAAAACCGTCATCACACATTCCGCCACATGTCAATTTTCGGCATGGTATTGCGCCCGCAGACATGCGCCGTGTGCGTGCCCTCTTCCTTGACGGCCTCACCGCCGTCAGTTCACCAGTGCCGCCGCCATAAAAGAACGGTCAACGAGATCCGTTGCTTTCAACTCCTTCTTGATGAAACCGAGGTTGTAAGAATAGTTCATCAGCCGTTGCACAAATGCCAGATCCTTGGCCGTCAACTCATATTGCCAACCCAGGCGTTTGCGGGCTTCGCCAACGATATCGTCGGCGCTGTGATTGGTGCCATCACTGGACATGATCGCATCAATTTTAAATGTGGAGACGATGACATCATTACCCGCAGTGGGCGAGGAGTTGAGGTAATCAATGGCCTTTTTATGGGCGCGCAAAGCCTTGATGATATCCGATTTGCGTTGTTCCATGGTTTTCGGCATCGCCATCACCACATACCAGGGATAATTGGGTTCCGCCTGATTAACATCCATGACAATTTTTGTATTGCCGCGCGCCAGGGATTGGGAGGTGAAGGGCTCCCACATAAACGCCGCATCCACCACCTTTTCCTCCACTGACGGCATCATATTGCCGGAGGGCATGGCGATGATGGACACATCCTTGTCGCCCTCAAGATGTCCGGTGTCCTGTAGCACATACCCGCGCAGCAACACATCCATGCCGCTGCCTTTTTTCACGCCGGCGAGTTTCTTGCCCTTGAGATCACCGACGACATTGACGCCGGAATCCTTGCGCGCCACGATGGCCGCCTGGCCGTAATTGACTTTTGCCAGAATACGGCTATCCAAGCCTTGAGAAAACCAGTGGTATACCGGCGGTGTTCCAATGTACGCCATATCCAGTTCACCCGCGGCCAACGCCTGATGCACCACGGGTCCACTGGTAAACTGGATGATCTCCACTTTCAGCCCTTCATCCTGGTAGAAACCCTTGCGCTCCGCCACCACCACCGGAGCATTGGCCATCGCAAATACCCAACCGATGCGCAGCGGCCGCTCCTCCGCCAGTGCCTGCCCGCTCAATACCAACACTGTCGACAACACCAATATGATCTTGCTCATGGCCACCTGCATTGCGATCCCCCCCCATTATCAATATTTTGGACTAGACAATAATCAATACCAGACACTACTAATTTCGTTTTAGTCTCACCTCTAGCCGTGTTTAAAAACCGGTGGTCAAACGCATCTCCGCCAGTTCCTCAGTACTAGCGGGGCGTTGCTGCATGACCGCGCTAATATCATTGATCAATTTCTTTTTGTATTCCCAGAACAGTTCGGATGTCTTGGTGATTTGAGTGGTGCGCGGACGCGGCAGCGCATTATCGTAGACTCGATAGATGCCGCCAGGGGGACGCGCCAACACCACGATGCGGTCCGACAGATAAACAGCCTCTTCGATTTCATGGGTAATGAAGATCACCGATTGACCCAATTCGTCCCAGATACGCAGTAATTCATCGTTCATTGTTTCGCGGGTGATGGCGTCCAATGCGGAAAACGGTTCATCCATAAGCAACAAAGCAGGCTCCATGGCCAACGTTCGCGCCAATGAAACGCGCTGTTGCATGCCGCCGGACAAGCGCATCACCAGATAATCCTCAAAACCTGTCAGACCCACCAGGGAAAAATATTTGAGCGCCCGTTCCCGGCGCTCGCTGGGGGCCATACCTTCCATACGCAAACCGAATTCGACATTTTCGATCGCGCTCAACCATGGAAACAAATTTGCACGCTGAAACACATAACCCAGATTCGGATCTTCGGGTTCGATGGCCCGGTCCCGCAAACGCACCTGCCCCTGCTCCGGTGCCTCGAATCCCGAAAGTAAATTCAACAAGGTGGATTTACCGCAACCCGACGGTCCGATAATCGAAAGAAATTCTCCGGGTTTGACTTGAAGGTTCAGGCCTTCGAAGATGGTGAGATTCCCACCGTAGGAATAATGAAGATTGTCAATGGCGAGGTCACCCCCGCCGATACGCCGCATCGTCTGCATGCACTGCCCCCAGTCTTTTTTTTCCGGAAGCAGACGGCAGTCACACTAAGTCACACTACCAATCACAACGAAAGATGGCAGCTACACAGTTCCGGTACCAGCTGACTATAGAACAATACTGTAGTATTCATGTCAAGCTAAACACAATTAAACTATCTTGGTCACTGATAGAAAACACGTCGCAAAACTATCATAAAAGAGCGGAATACTAACATTGCACAATATCTCGTCAACGCAAGGCCAACATCGACAGGCTTGACCAGATCCCTAACCTTCATCACTATGCACCTATAATTTAGACCTGACATCAGACGTGCCAGTGTTGCAA
>JAHECY010000153.1 GCA_024641505.1 Gammaproteobacteria bacterium | reverse complement strand
TGATCGTCTTGCCTGCTAGCGCAGTCAGATTGAATTTTAACCTGGCCTCGGAACACGAAGCATCCATGTGTTCAGGCGCAAAACCGATTGCCGGCGAGTAATACCACGCACAACCAACCGCGACGGCAGGATTGCTCAACATTGCATTGGTGGCATATACCGTTGTCTTGCGATCCGTAACGAGGCTACTGCTCATGACGGTATTGTCTTCGATAGGTGAAGCATTTAGTACAGTCTGCACTGGCGCACTGCCCGGCACGGTTACTGTCATCGTCGCCGGTGTGACTACCGGATCGCTCGCAGGCAGTATCGCCGTCGCCGTGATGATGGCCGAGCCTGCCGCCACTCCGCTGACCCTGCCCTTGTTTGCAGCGTTATCCGCGCTCACTGTGGCGGTGTTGCTGGAACTCCATTGCAGCAGACTGGTAATGTTCTTCTTCGTTCCATCGATATAGGTTCCCATCGCGGTCAGTTGCAGCGTCGCCCCGGCAGCGACGGAAGGTGCAGAGGGAATAATGACCATGGACTGCAACGAGGGTGCACGGATTGTCAACGTCGCCGACGACGAGGTAATCGCGCCGGAAGTGGCGGCCATGCTGCAGGTACCCGGTAAATTAGCGGAAATCAAGCCGTCCGTATTCACCGAGGCCGCGTTGGCGGGATTGCATCCCGACAAGGTCCATTGCACTTTGTCATAGGGAGACTGTCCCGTTCCATTGGAAAAATTAGCCGAGGCCCACGTTGTCGGCAACCAGGCATGACCTGTGTATATGGTTTGCGGCGTGACGATAATGGCCTGCAACGCTGCTGCCGCGCTCGTCACAGACACCACGCTCTTGCCCACCGCCCCGCCAATACTCGCGGTGATTTCCACACCTGCATGCAACGTAGACCCAGCCGCAGCAAGACCGGTGTTGCTCACGGCCACCATGGTTGGTGCAGCCGAAACCCAACTGGCAATCGAAGTCAAATTCGACACTGAGCCGTCAGCATAAGTCGCGGTAGCGGTTAGTTGCTGGCTCGTATTAGTATTGGTACTGATATAGGACGGTGTGATCGTGATGGATTGCACGATGTTTGCCGGAGTGCCACCACTGCTCCCGCCTGCACTACTACCACCGCCCCCACCGCACGCTGTGAGCACTAACAATGCCAGCAATTGCAATGAGCGGCCCCTACACATACTGATGTTACTCATGTGCTACTCCCTAAAAATTGTTCACTATAAACTGGGCGAATTGCATCCCTTAAACGCGGCTCAATCTATCTACGACCAGACACACGCATACCGTCATCCGGGGCATGAATTCCAGAACAATGACCAAACTGGAATGGAGCCGGGGCTATGTGAACTCGTTATTTATTAACCATGAAGTGTTGCTTGCTACTACAAGGCAAGCAACCAGACTGCCCAATGCCGACCGCACTTTCCTATCCTTAGCATCCAGTAGCCGGACATTTGTTAAAGTAGGTATTGCCCTGGCTTATGTAAGTATGTGAACTATTGCGTACTCCGTACCAGTCATTGGCCACCCCTGAAGATGCGCCATCACCATTGGTATCACCCTTGTAGCTATCATCTTTGAGCGAAGTGAACACAACTCCAGAGCCGGTTGCATTCGTAATATTTCCGTCATAAGTAATCTGGGTAAGGGCCCCTGAAAACTTGAACACAACATTATTGCCCAGCGTTAGGGTATTTCCTGAAGTAACATAAATATCACCGACAATCACAAAAGGCACTTCCGTTGCAGACAAGGTTATCGTCGAAATATAATTTGCACTATTACCCATAAAGAATATCCCGTTATAAGTATTCTTGGTCGATGCTGCAGCAGGATTGTGAAACACATTACTGTCATCAATGCTGAAATTTCCACTCATCATGAGCGGGATATTATTGTCATAAAAAACATTTCCGGTAATGGATGTTGTGGCAGATGCTTGTGATGCATTGATTGCACCATAAACGTTAAAAGGCATAGCGGAAATCACCCCGCCATGATTATGCGCAAAAGTGGAATTGCTCACTGTAGCACTGTAGGTCGTCAAACTCAGCGTTTCCCTGTTCGCCGTATCCCAACCACCGTAGTAGAATTCGCAACGATTGAAAATAGAACCATTTGAATTCAGCACTACCCTGGCCCAATCACCCACTGCGGGCGACGTCGCCGAACCGTCACCATTGGTATCGCCACCATGCATGTCATCCTTGTATGAAGTAAACACGACTTTTTTTCCGGCTGTAGCATTCGCGATGATTTTCGCCACAGTATTCAACCCGCCGTTGCCGTTGTAATTGGTATTCAATGTGGAGCTTCCCTCAAAAAACTTGACGGTCACATCGTCCCCCAGTGTCAACTGAGAACCATCGGGTACATCAATGTAACCTGCCAATACAAAAGGCACCTCAGTTTCGGCATAGGTAATATTGCCGACGATGGGTTTGTTACTGTGCCCCATATGAAAAATGCCGTTGTAGGTGTTCTTTACATTTGCATCTGCCGGGTCATGAAATACATTGCTGTCATCAATGCTGAACAAACCGCTGATCGAAAGGGGCACTTTGTTATCATAAAAGGTGTTGCCGGTAATTACAGTTGCTGCACTCGCCAAGCTGGCGTCCACCACACCATTGGCATCGAAGCTGGTCGCGACCAACATACTGCTATTGCCACCATTGTTATGCGCAAAAGTGGAGTTGGTGACCGTGGCCGATTTAGCCGTGCCATAACCGATATCCAGTGTTGAATTGGTCTTGCCGCCATAGGCGAACTTGACGCAATTAAACGTAGAGCCATCCGAAGCAAGTGAAATTTTTCCCCAGTCTCCGACCGCGGGCGTAGTTACCGCAAGATCGGCATTGCTGTCTCCACCGACCGTGTCATCCTTGTATGAAGTAAACACAATGCTTTTACTGGAATCACCACTGGCGACAATTTTTCCGCTGCTCCCTACCACCAATGACGCACCGCCGGATACACCTGTTGCAAATTTAATCACGGCACCGGGTTGTATGGTCAGAACATCATTGATATTAATACTGGTGCTGACGTAATAAACCTTGTCGGCAGTCCAGGTCGTCGGTGTTGATATGGCAGCCGATACTGTTGTAACAGGCAAGGTCGCCGTTGTCACTGCCCCGCAGGAAGCGACCGTTGTTCCGCCGCCACTACTCCCCCCGCCGCATGCGGAAAGCAGCAATATTGCAAGAGACAATATGGCTGATGATATTTTGAAGTTTTTCATGGCTGATTCTCCGCTCGATAAGTTAAAAAATGTCTTGTTGCAGTGCCCCGCCTACATGCGGGTATATATCGTAGTGCCGTTTGTATCTGTTGCTGCCAATGTGGTAGCTGAAAGCTGTATCCAGTTTGTCGAACCGGCAAGCGCGGCCAGATTGGCAACATTACAAGTAACCGAGCCCGTGGCAACCCCGGTTGTGGGTGCCGTATCGATCGTTAGCAATTCTCCGCTAGCTGTATATTTTCCGCCAGTGAAATCACAGGTGCCGCCGGTAATCGCTACGGTCAATTTATACGTGCCGTCGCCGTTGAAAGTAAATGTAGTCGTCTCGCCGGACACAGGCGCACCCTGCCATTTTCCCGCCAGCGCATAACTGGTGGACACGCTGCCTGCAGAAGGTGTCACCGTGATTGTGTATCCGCTGAGCGTAAAGGTGGCGCTGTATCCTGTTAGCGCAGATTGTGTAGAAGACAGCGGGCATGAAGCTGCTGGCGCCGTGCCCGACGGTGTTGCCGCCGTGGGTACTGTCGTCACAGTGATCTTGTTTCCGCTCAATGTGTAAGTTCCACCGGTATATGTACATCCGCCGAATGAAGTGACAAAGGTATTGTTTGCATTATAGGTATCCGTACCTGTGGCATTACCCCAGGTTCCAACCGGAGAAGATGCGCTACTGGCCGAACTCCCGCCCCCGCCGCCACAAGCAGCCATACTTGCAATCACCATCAAGAATAAACCCGAAACTCTATAATTAAACATGATGTCACCCTTCAATTCTAAGTTCTAAAAAATTTTAATTTACAAATTGCATTCATTCAAAATGCGCCAATGAATGATTTCCCGTTTGCACTGCTTTGCAAGGTCACAGCGGCACCGCCTGCAGCCGGTACCAGTTTCATCTCCACGTTGCCTGCAGCCAGGCTTGTATACAGCAATTTATCTGCAAACTTGCCGAGGTAACGTTCGTCCGCCGAGGTCGTGGCATAATCAATGGCACCGGTTCCATCCAGATTCACGCCGTACAAATTGCGCGTGGCGCTGGTGTTACCGGTAGCATAACTCTGGTAAACAAGACGATTTCCCAGGATTGCCATCAACTCTTTGTCGCCCGCTGCCGTAGTAAGCAGGGTCGTGCCGGTACCATCCAGATTGACCGAATAACCTTCGATCTGCCCGCTTGCCGCCTTATGCGAGTAGATAAATTTTCCATTGCTTGTGTAGCCAAGATGAAAGATATCGACCGGATTAATTTCCGGTGTGAGCAAGGTGAGTTCACTACCGTCCAGATTTACCGCCGAGACAATATAGGTATTGACAGTATTGCCAGCCATAAATCCTGCCAATCGGTTGCCGGACTGGAACATGAATTTATGATTTCCGAGTAGCAGAAGACGAGAATCAGCTTGTGAAATATCGTAGCTGACAATGTTAAAAGCACTCCCGGTATTTTCATTTACGATCAACTTAGAGCCCGATACCGACATAACGTGGGGATAAACAGTCGTAGAAGATGCAAGCACCAGTGGATTAGTCCCATCCAATGCCACGCTATGCAAACGGATAGTCGACGGCGTGGTTGAAGTATCAATTGAATTATAAAAAACCCGGCCTGCGGCAATTCCAAAAAAAGGTGACTGGCCACTGTAAGTAATACTCGCCCCTCCCCCATTTGCATTTGTCGCAAGAGCTACAAAGCCTGTTCCATCCAGATTGACTGCTGCAAGTTGGGTGCCTGCAAAGAGCACTAAACGATTGCCCGACACCTGCACAGAATACAGTGACTTGTTCCACAAGGTCACCCGGTTGCTGCCATCGGCATCGCAGATGTAGGTGTTGCCCGTGACGCCGGTATACTCGGTAAAGATCAACTTGGTGCCGACGAAGGCCACGGCGGCAGCGCGATCTGGAAAAGGCAGGGTGGTAATGGCTACATCGCCGCTGCCGTCCAGTCGCACACTACGTAGATTTTGGTTGAACGTGGAAGTATTCATGACGGTATATATCAGTCGATCTCCAACCATCGCGAAGGGCTTTTCCATATCTGCTGTTGCCGCCAGTGACACGCGTTGACTGCCATCCAGATTGGCGGCATAGATATCATCATAACCTGTGTTATAGCGCTGCCGGTATACAGCCCTGCCATTTTGCACCATAGGTTGGGAATACGGATCTCCGGTGTAGTAATTGGTGTTACGTGTCGCATCGTAACCGGTGACCCACCTTGCGGTCGTTTCAATTTCCAGCGTGTCTGCAACCGCCACTGAAGAAGCGCTGCCATTTTCTTTCACCGAATAAATATTGCTGTTTTCTTCAAACAATATTTGCGCAGGGACGGCAGCAGACCCTCCGCCGCCTCCCCCACTGCAAGCAGCGAGCATTGCCAACATGCAGACGATCAAAATCTCAGCCCATCCGGTTTTTTTATTCATGATATTTACCTTTATACCTTTAATAAATTATTGTCGAACATTCGTTAAACAGATTATCTGCATGGACCAGTTTGTCGTTCCCGCCGAGTTGCCGTCGCTCTTCCATAACCCAATGCCGTTTACACCATCGTTGGCGCGAAAATAAAGTGTGCTGCCAACCTTGGTGAGACATTCCGGATTGCTATTGGCGCTGAGCAGGTGGCAAAATGCTTCCGGCGCTCTTCATCCCCCAAGCCGCTGCATGCAGATCGAGTTGGGCTAGAAGTTAAGCTGGGTTTGTTAGTCATGATGCTTCACCTTTTGTATCTTAATTCGTACTTTGTTTTGTGACTTAATTGAGTATCCAGCTAAATCCGCTTGCATTGCCGGCATTCAAATCGTTAACCATTACTGTGCCTGCCGCCGTGCCGTCGCTTTTCCACAGCTCATAGCCGTTGACACCATCGGTGGCCTGCAAGTAAAGGGTGCTGCCTATGAT
>JAHECY010000058.1 GCA_024641505.1 Gammaproteobacteria bacterium | reverse complement strand
CATGATGCCACGATGCCACGATGCCACGATGCCACGATGCCACGATGCCACGATGCCACGATCCCGGAATCATGCCACCGCGTGTTCCTCCATATTCAATTCCTTGATCTTGCGTGTCAGGGTGTTGCGTCCCCAACCCAGCAGGCGCGCCGCGTCCTGGCGTCGGCCACCGGTTTGTTTGAGGGCGGATTCGATCATGATGCGTTCGAACTGGGGTGTGGCGCTGTCCAGAATACCGATAGCGCCGGTGGCCAGGCGTTGTTCGGTCCAGCGCCGCAGCGCGGTTTCCCAGTCTTCCGAGCTGTCCGTGGCGCGGGTTTCCATTTTCAATTCCGGGGGCAGATCGTCGACCTGGACCACCGATCCCGGCGACATCACGGTGAGCCACCGGCAGGCGTTTTCCAGCTGGCGTACATTGCCGGGCCAGTCGAGCCGGCTGATGAACGTTTCGGTGTCCTTGGCCAGGGTTTTGATCTCGGAGTTGAGCTCTTGCGCGGCCCGGGCCAGAAAATGTTTGGCCAGTAACGGGATATCCTCGCGGCGTTCGCGCAATGACGGCATGTGTACACGGATCACGTTCAAGCGATGGAACAAATCTTCACGGAACCGGCCTTCGGTTACCCGTTGTTCCAGATTCTGGTGGGTGGCGGCGATGATGCGCACATCGACCTTGATCGGCGTATGACCACCCACCCGGTAAAACTCACCCTCTGCCAGCACCCGCAACAGGCGCGTTTGCAATTCCGCGGGCATGTCGCCGATTTCGTCGAGGAACAAGGTGCCTTGATCCGCCTGTTCAAATCGGCCACGACGCATGGTTTGAGCGCCGGTGAACGCGCCGCGTTCGTGTCCGAACAATTCAGATTCCAGCAATTCACGGGGAATGGCCGCGGTATTCAGCGCGATAAAAGGCTTGTCGGCGCGGGGGCTGTGCCGGTGCAGCGCGCGGGCCACCAGTTCCTTGCCGGTACCGGATTCGCCGTTGATCAACACCGTGATTTTGGAGCGGGACAGGCGGCCGATGGCGCGAAACACCTCCTGCATGGAAGGCGCTTCGCCGATGATTTCCGGTGACCGGGAGGGTTCGCCACTCGCCGGTGCGGCACCCTGGGATTTGATGTGTATGGCCCGCTGCACCAGTTCCACCGCTTCATCCACGTCAAAGGGCTTGGGCAAATACTCGAAAGCGCCGCCCTGGTAGGCGGACACGGCGCTGTCCAGGTCCGAGTGTGCGGTCATGATGATCACCGGCAGCTCCGGATAGTGTTCGGTGATCTGGCCTAACAGGGTAATGCCGTCGATGCCCGGCATGCGGATGTCTGAAACAATGGCGTCCGGGCAGCCGTCCTGCATGCGCTCCAGTACGCCTTTACCGCTTTGAAACGTCGTTACTTCCATGTGGGCGTTGCGTAATGCTTTTTCCAATACCCAGCGGATGGAACGATCGTCATCAATGATCCAGATGTGTTTGCCGCTGACTGTCATTGATGGGTCTCCTGGTTGTTAAATGGCAAAATGATGCTGAACCGGGTATGGCCCGGTTGGCTGTCGAATTCGATGACGCCGCCATGTTGATGAATCAGGGATTGGGCGATGGACAAGCCCAATCCCGTGCCTTCGGGGCGGCCGGTGACGAGCGGGAAGAACACCCGTTCCTTGATGGCCTCGGGAATCCCCGGGCCATTATCGGTGACGTCGATTTTCGCCACGACTTTGTGCCGTGTTTGTCCGATGGTGACCTGGCGCTGGGGCCGGGTGCGCAGAATGATCTGCGGATCTTGTTGACCCTCGGTCGCTTGTACCGCGTTGCGCACAATATTGAGCAGGGCCTGGATTAACTGGTCCGGATCCGCGTTGATGTCGGGGATGCTGGGGTCATAGTCGGTGCCGATCCGGTAGCGTCCCGGCACCTCCGCCTGTACCAGTTGGCGCACCCGTTCCACCGCTTCATGAATATTGGTTTGGCGCATCATCGGCAGTGATCGGGGCCCGAGCATTCGATCTACGAGATTCTGCAAACGATCGGCTTCGGTGATGATCACCGTCGTGTATTCCTTCAACTGCTTGCTGGGCAACTCCTTTTCCAGAAGTTGCGCCGCGCCCCGTAAGCCGCCCAAGGGGTTTTTAATTTCGTGGGCAAGGCCGCGTACTATGGTGCGGGTCAGGGAAGTTTGTTCAAAAATATTTTCATCGCGGTAAATACGCAACTGGCGATCCATGGGGATGATTTCCAGCAATATACCCTCGGTGGAACCGGTATCGCTCAGGGGGGTAACGGCACAATCAACCCGAAGTTGCTTACCGGTGGGAGTGGTCAACGGTAAATCCCGTTCGGTGAAGCCGTATCCCTGGTCCATGGCGAGATGAATCCCCGCGACGAAGTCTTTTTGCTCCGCAAACATGTCTTCCAGACGCGACCCCAGCAACCGCGAGGCACCAGTGCCCAACAGCATTTCGCCGGCGGGATTGATGTAGTCCAGCTGGTAAGCGGTATTAAATGCGAGAATCACGGTGGTTTGGTGATCCAGTAACCGCTGGTATTTAGCTGGTTTTGACATGGTAATAGGTGCCATAGGGGATAGATAGCAAATTCCAATCCAGTCATAGTGAAACTTGCGGAAACATTTTCCGAGCCCCAGGCATTCGTTGATACTTGTATAAAAACAAAGAGTTACAATATTGGGCGGGGTGTTGGCCCGGACATCAAGACGCTGTGGGAGAATTCGCCAGGAGAAATATTACACCATTATGGTGCGGGACGCACCAAAATAGCGCATGAGTCTCACTGCCCGGGGGTTTACTTGGTTTGCCGTTTGACATGAAAGGTGGCTTCGTTGGAGCGGGCTATGGTTTTGCCTGCCTGGTCCTGAATTTCGCCCCGCACCTTGTGGGTGCCCCGGTCCATGTTGGACAGGCTATGGGTGTTCTGTTCAATCGTGACCAGCTTGGCGCCATCCATAAAAACCACCAGGCGGTGACCGGCGTCAAGGTCCAACGGCGGTTCCATTGTGAAGCTCAGGTTCACATTACCCTGGGGATCGCGCAGGGTGCTGTCGTTGGCCGGACTGCTCACCTTGATTTTGTAGCTACTGCCTTTGGCGGCCGGTTCACGGCGTTTGATTAGCGTACCCGGTGGTGGTGGCCGCACCGATTCCACGTTGGAGATCTCCGGTGGTTGAAATTCTTCTTCCTGGATAGCGCTTGGTTTATCCGTGTAAGTCACGACTCCGTTTTCGTCCACATGTTTGTACATGGCGGCCGGTGCTGTGGCTGGCATCATAATAATGATAAATATCAGAGAGATGGCAATGAGGCGCATGGCGGCTTCGGCTAATGGGTGACCCAGTTGCCATTCTGCGCCGCAGCCGCGTAAAAAAAAAGCCCCCGGGTTCACACCTCGGGGGCCTGGTCGTACCGTGGTTGGCGGTTAGACGCTGTAGTACATGTCGAACTCAACCGGATGGGTGGTCATGCGCAGGCGCGTGACTTCATCCATTTTCAGTTTGATATACGCGTCGATGACATCGTCGGTAAACACGCCGCCCTGGGTAAGGAAGCCGCGGTCCGCATCCAGTGCCGCCAGCGCTTGATCGAAAGCGTGGCAAACGGTCGGGATGTCTTTGGCTTCTTCCGGTTCCAGATCATACAGATCTTTGTCCATGGCATCGCCGGGGTGGATCTTGTTCTTGATGCCGTCCAGACCGGCCATCATCATGGCGGCGAACGCCAGATAAGGGTTGGAGGTGGAATCCGGGAAGCGCACTTCGATGCGGCGCGCCTTGGGATTCGCTACATAAGGGATACGAATGGAAGCGGAGCGGTTGCGGGCCGAGTAGGCCAGCATCACCGGTGCTTCGAAGCCCGGTACCAGGCGCTTGTAGCTGTTGGTGGACGCATTGGTGATAGCGTTCAGGGCCTTGGCATGCTTGATAACGCCGCCGATGTAGAACAGCGCGGTTTCGGACAGGCCGCCGTATTCGTTGCCGGAGAACAGATTGGTGCCGCCTTTGCCCAGGGACATGTGTACGTGCATGCCGCTGCCGTTGTCGCCCACCAGGGGCTTGGGCATGAAGGTGGCGGTTTTGCCGTAGGAATGCGCGACATTGTGTACGCAGTATTTCAGTATCTGTACTTCGTCGGCTTTCTTGATCATGGAGTTGAACGCAACGCCGATTTCACACTGACCGGCGGTGGCCACTTCGTGGTGATGCACTTCCACGTTCAGGCCCATCTCTTCCAGGGCCATCACCATGGAGGCACGGATATTGTGCAGGGAGTCAACGGGAGGTACCGGGAAGTAGCCGCCTTTGACACCGGGGCGGTGGCCCATATTGCCGTCCTGGTAGACGCGCTCGGTATTCCAGCCGCCTTCTTCGGAGTCGATCTTGTAGAAACTGCCGCTGATATCGGAGCCCCAGCGAATGTCGTCGAACACGAAAAATTCCGGTTCCGGACCGAAGTAGGCGACGTCCGCGATGCCGGTGGATTTCAAATAGGCTTCGGCACGGCGCGCGATGGAGCGGGGATCCCGCTCATAACCTTGCATGGTTAAGGGTTCAACGATATCACAGGTGATAATCACGGTGGGTTCGTCAGAAAACGGGTCCAGCAGCGCGGTTTCAGGATCGGGCATCAGGATCATGTCCGATTCATTGATGCCTTTCCAGCCGGCGATGGATGAACCGTCGAACATTTTACCGTCTTTGAATGTGTCTTCGTCCACATCCTTGGTCATGTAGGTGACGTGCTGTTGTTTGCCACGAGTATCGGTAAAACGAAAATCAATGAAACGGGCTTCGCTTTCCTTGATCAGTTGAAGAACTTTCTTTGCAGACATCTGCCCCTCCGAAACGAGTATTGTGTGTTGATGCCCTTACGGGCTGGTTTAAAGTTAGTGAATCGTGAATCAGCATGAATTATGCCATAGCATATTCATGTTATTTATCAACGGATTATAACGCACAGGGTGATTTTTTCGGTGAAGGATAGCACTGTGTTGGTGCGTCATTGCTTGAAATGCACCGAATAAGTGCGTCATTCGAAAAGAACACGAATCCGTCTTACGTCCGAATGCTCATCCGCGCTTTTCGCAAAGCGTGCGGCCAGCATTTTCGCTGATTCTATATCTTTGGCCACGGTCAGCGGTAGTGTTACTTCAACTTCGATGCTGCCGTCGAGGTAATGCAGGCGGATATCCCGAACCGCACGCGCTTCCGGGATATTTTGCCACGAATGGTGCAGTTGATCGGTGATTTCCCGGCGTGGCGGCAACATCGCCGAGGGACGGGTGGTTTCGTCATCTTCCGGGTCGATGTGTACGGTCACGTCGGTGACTTCATCGATGCCCTGCAGGAGAGATTCCCTTACTTTTTCTCCGATAAGATGACCTTCCGACACTGTCAATTTTGAGGCCACCTGGATATGCACATCCACCAATGCGTTGCCGCCCATTTTACGGCTGCGCAGCATGTGCAGGTATTTCACGCCCGGTGTGGTCAGAATGATGCGCCTGATCATTTCGATACGCGCGGGGTGCAGCGCGGTATCCACCAGTTCCTGTACGCTTTGAAAGCCCAGCTTCCAGCCGATATGGATGACCATCAAGGCAACGGCGATCGCGGCCATGGCGTCCAGATGGGGCCAGCCGGCCAGGGCGGCGCCGACACCGATGACCACGATGACGGAGGAGATGGCGTCACTGCGGTGGTGCCAGGCGTTGGCATGCAACAGGTTGGAACGCAGTCGCTTGGCCACGCGCCGCGTGTAGTGAAACAGCGCTTCTTTGGCAATCACCGACAGCAAGGCGATAACCAGCGCCAGGCTGTGGGGGGCGACCGGTGTCGGGTCAAGTAAACGGTAATAGGCATCAATGATGATGCCGACTCCCACAATGATGAGTATCGCGCCCAGTACCACGGTGGCGGCGGTTTCGATACGGCCATGGCCGTACGGGTGATCTTCATCCGCTTCCTTGCTGCCATGTTTGGCGCTGATCAGCACCAGGCCATCGGTGACCAGGTCCGAGAAAGAATGAATGCCATCAGCCACCAGCGCCTGGGAGTGGCCGACGAAGCCGACCCAGATTTTGACGATGGCCAGGACGGTATTGACCAGTGCGCCCACCAGGGTGACTTTACGAATCGCCGGATAACGGCGCAGGGTTTCCTGGTCGATTTCCTGTGTTTGTTCAGTCATGGTCGCTGCCAACCTCTAAACGAATGATGATGTCACGCTCCTGTTGGCGCACGTCCAATACCCGGTGACCATTGATGCGGCACCAGGCGGGGATGTCGTTGCGCGCGCCCGGATCCGTGCAGATGACCTCTAGGATATCACCGGGTTGCAGCTGCGCCACCCGATTCTGCGCCTTGATAACGGGCATCGGACACAGCAGGCGTCGGGCGTCCAGGCTATGGGTGCTCACAGGTACCACGCGCCGGGAATGTCGTCCGGAGCGAGGGGCGCAACCTCCAATTGTCGGGTCGCCGTCCCGGGTGGCGTGATACTGATGGTAACTTGCGGCCGATCCCGGTGTTGGCTGAAGCGGGCGGTGATACGTGCCGCCAGCGCCAGATCTTGTTCGGTGACGTTGCCGTCCACCAGCACTGTAGCCCCGGGGCACGCGGCGGGACGTAAGTGGGTGAAACAATGTCGGTAGCCTTCCAGATAATTATTCTCACCCTCTTCCCGGCCGACGATCAGCTTGAAATCAGGGCTGGGGCGGATGTGGCGACCGACTTTGAGCAGCATGATGTCATCCAGTTCATAGTCCCGATGTTGCCGTGCCTGCCACAGATCCGCAAGTTTATGGCTGTAACTGGCGTCGGTGAGGAAGCAACAACCCCCGGCCGGTTGCGCGTATTCCTTTATATTATAGTGTTGCGCCAGCGCCATTTGCGGTTTGCGGCTGCGGCCGTTGAAATTATGCAGGCGTTCCCGGTCCACCCAGCCTTCCTTTTCCGGTCGGGTGGGGGGCAGCAATTTTGCGCATAGCGGGCGCAGCAGCAGATCCTGGGCGCCGGATTCCCGTGCCACCACGGGCAGTGTGTCGCGCCGTTGGGACATGGGGCGCTGGCCGATGACCTCGCCGGTTACGATAAAATCAAATCCGTGTTCTTGCATCCAGGTCAGCGCCTTGCCTACCATGAATGATTTGCAGTCCAGGCAGGGATTCAAATGGCTGCCATAGCCGTGCTTGGGCGCCAGCAGTACATTTTTATATTCTTCGATGACCTCGATAATGTGCAGTTTGATGCCCAGTTGTTCCGCAACCCACAGGGCATTATTGCGTTTGTGTTTGTTCTGGTCCTGGCGGCGGATGGCGTGAGTATGACCCTCCACGCAAAAACCGGTGTAGAAATTTATGCCCTCCACGTGTACGCCCTGGTCCTGCAGCACCCGGACCGCGAGCATGGAGTCGAGGCCGCCGGAAATAAGGGCAACCGCCTTGTACTGTTTGTTAGCCATAATATATCGGTGGATTTGCGTTCAGTCGGGGATCAGGGGCGTAGTTTAACGTAAAGCAGCACCGCCAGTCACAGCGGGCCGGGGTAATGTTGAATGTTTTTCTCAGGATTCTTTTTTCCGGCCGGCACCGATTTTATCTTCTTTTCCCGTGAGCAGGTTACGGATATTGCTGTGGTGGCGTACGATCAGGAGCACGGTAATAAAGCCGGAGAGTACCAGGTATTCGGTGCGGCCATCCAACAGCCAGGTGATCAGGGGCAGGCACACGGCTGCGGTGATGGCGCCCAGGGAGGATAATTTAAAACCAAAGACGGTTGCCAGCCACACGCCCAGGACGCTGAGTGCGATCATCCAGTTGCAGCCGAGCAGTACCCCGAAGGCGGTGGCCACCCCTTTGCCGCCACGGAAACCGAAAAACACCGGAAACATGTGGCCGAGCAAGGCGGCGGCGGCAGCCAGGGCCAGGTACAAGGGATCATCAGTGAACAGGCGTACCGCCAGTACCGGTATGACACCTTTGATAATATCCCCGGCAAGCGTGGCGATACCGGCTTTTTTGCCGCCATAGCGCAGCACGTTGGTGGCGCCGGGATTGTGGGAGCCCTGGGTGCGGGGGTCGGGCAGGCCCATGAGGCGACATACGATGACGGCAGTGGAGATGGAGCCGAACAGGTAGGCGATGATGGTGAGGCCGACAATTAACATAAATATCAGGATTGGTCGCGCGCGTTATGTTTTATAGTTGTGAACGGGGCCATTATAATCCAACTTGATGCAACATAGGGTAGTCGATAGCAGCTTCTCATGGATATTATTTATCTCAAAGATCTCAAGATTGACACGGTTATCGGTATTTACGATTGGGAACGGCAGGTGCGTCAGACCATCAGTTTCGATTTGGAAATGGCCACCGACATCCGCAAGGCGGCCGCTTCCGACGATATCGCCGATACCTTGGATTACAAAGCGGTGGCCAAACGGCTCCAGGAGTTTGTTTACGAGAGCAGTTTTCAGTTGGTGGAGACGCTGGCGGAACGGGTGGCCGAAATCATTATCAAGGAATTTCACGTGCCCTGGGTGCGGGTGACCTTGAACAAGAAGGGTGCGGTGCGATATGCACGGGATGTCGGCGTCATCATCGAGCGTGGAACCGTGTAATAAACTGCCTGTGGATGACGTCGCGGCACCGGTACAGGGTACGAGACCGTGTAAAACGCCCCTGCTCAATTTGCCACGTCACTGATTGTAAGGGCACGTATCACGCACCCTGCGGCAGGCGGCGGAATCCGCCGGGTGGCCTATCAACTCCATATTTAAAGTATTCGCAGGTGTAAGTCGTGGCCCTAATTTATATCAGTATCGGCAGTAACATTGATCGCGAGCAGCATATCCGCGGTGGTGTGGCGGTGTTGCGTGAATATTTTCAGGATTTGCGTTTGTCACGGGTGTATGAAAGCGCCGCGGTCGGTTTTGCGGGCGATGCGTTTTACAATCTGGTGGCGGCGGCGCGCACGGAACTGGATGTGGCGCAGGTGGTGACACTGCTGCATGACATCGAGAATCGCTTCGGCCGCGAGCGTGCCGGCCCGCGGTTTTCCTCCCGGACGCTGGATATGGATCTGTTGCTCTATGATGATGTGGTGCAGAACGGTCAGGGATATAAGCTGCCGCGGGAGGAGATTACCCAGAACGCATTCGTGCTGTGGCCGCTGGCGGAAATTGCGCCCGACGCCGTGCATCCCGTATTACGTCAGACCTATAACGAACTATGGCGGGAATTCGATCGTGGCAGCCAGCAGTTGCTGCCGATCGCGTTTGCGTGGTGAGCATCACCCGGTGTTGCTGGTTTTTTGGCGGCCGGCGGTCAGTTTTGCGGTCTTTTATATGATTCTACTTCTGAATCGTGACGATCGGGTAGTTGATTTGCCGGCAGGCATCCGGCTCATTTACGCTTTTTCATCCAATTACCGACCGGATTGTATGCCGCTAACGCATGTGCTCGCCGCTTTGCCGGATACCGATTTCATTTTCAGTCTGATCATCGCGGGGGCCCGCAAGGGTCACTTTTCTACGCAATTCTCCAGCGATAAAGCTGCATTGCGCCGGCACCTTGGCGCTGTTATCGGCTATGGGAGACAAGGCGAGAATCAGGTGCACAGTCAGGCCATGGTGACATGGCTTGACGATAAGCGTATTGGCGTGACCATCGTCACTGCAACGGAAAAAAGCGATAACAGCATCGAAATTGGTGCTATCGCCATCAAAAGGGAATTTCAGGGGATGGGTTACGGGGCGATTTTGCTGGACGCCTTGCTCGCTCGCTTGTTGCCGCATGGCGCGATTTATGTGCGTTGTTTCCCGAGTTCTGAAAAACTTTTCCAAATGCTTATACGGCGCGGGTTTGCGGTAATAGCGCAAACGGAGAAGGGTACGCGCATCCTGAAACATGCCAGAGAACAACCGCCCGAGCACGGGATGGGGGAATCGGTGATCCGCGGTATGGCCGTTTAGCTCTCGACCGGGGAGCTCCCCGGAATAAAATCATGCTGTTGTCCGTTACGGTTACGCTACCGCTATCAAGCGCTGGCCAGAATTCTACAACGAAACCGCCCCCTTGAGCGCTTGCTATTGGTCGACAAGCGAGATGGTATCTGCGAGCCGGTGTGCAAGACCCAAGTTCACGGACTACCCCGTAAATCTTCTTTACGGTTCTTCCGGTTTTCCTTCTGTTGCAGCTCCCACATGTTGGCATAGCTGCCGCCGGTGGCGAGCAACTTCTGGTGCGTACCCTGTTCGATGATGCGGCCGTTGTCCATTACCAGGATGGTGTCGGCGTCGATCACGGTGGACAGCCGGTGCGCAATCACCAGCGTCGTGTGGTTCACCGCCACTTCGCGCAAGGCGGCGAGGATCGCCTGTTCCGATTTGGTGTCCAGGGCGGAAGTGGCTTCGTCGAAAATCAGAATGCGGGGATTTTTCAGCACCACGCGTGCGATCGCGACCCGCTGTTTTTCGCCGCCGGACAATTTCAGGCCGCGCTCGCCCACCACCGTGTCATAGCCCTGGGGCAGGGCGGTGATGAAATCGTGAATATGCGCCATGCGCGCTGCGTCTTCCACTTGCGCGCGCGTGGCGTCGGGGCGCGCGTAGGCGATGTTGTACAGGATGCTGTTATTGAACAGTACCGTGTCCTGGGGCACGATGCCGATCGCCTGACGCAAGCTGTTCTGGGTGACTTTGCTGATATCCTGCCCGTCGATGTGAATCGCGCCGCGGGTTGGTTCATAAAAACGGAACAGCAGCCGCACCAGTGTGGATTTGCCGGCGCCGGAATGACCCACCACCGCCAGTTTCTCGCCTGGCGCGATATCGAAACTGATGTCATGTAAAATCGGTCGGTCCGGGGAGTAATGAAAGTCGAGTTGCTCGAAGCGGATCGCGCCGTGATTGGCGCGCAGCTGCGGTGCGTCCGCCAAATCCTGAATTTCCGGCGTGCGGCGCAGCAACTGGAACATATGATCCATGTCCGCCAGCGCATGCAGGGTTTGCCGGTAGACAATGCCGAGAAATCCCAGCGGAATAAACAACTGCAATAAATAGGCATTGACCAGCACCAGGTCGCCCAGGCTCATGCGGCCTTCGGTAACGCCCTGGGCGGCGGCGATCATGATCAGAGTGACGCCGACGGCAATGATCAGGCCCTGGCCGAAATTGAGGGCGGACATGGAGGTCTGGCTATTGACCGCATTGTCTTCCCATTCGGCCAAAGTCTGGTCATAACGCTGATGCTCGTAACGCTCGTTGCCGAAATATTTTACGGTTTCATAATTGATCAAGCCGTCGATCGCCTGCATATTGCTTTCCGATTCCAGGCGGTTCATGGTGTGCCGGTAATGCATGCGCCAGTCGGACATGGCGAAAGTGTAAATGAAATAGACTGCCACGGTGACGAAGGTGATGGCGGCAAACGTCAGGTCATAGCTGGTAAAAAGAATCCCGCCCACCAGCGCGAACTCCACCAGTGTCGGCAGAATGCTGAACGTCAGGTAGTTCAGCAAGGTGCTGACACTGCGCGTGCCGCGTTCCAGATCCCGGGTGATGGCGCCGGTGCGCCGTTCCAGGTGGAAGCGCAACGACATATTGAACAGGTGCTGCATCAATTGCGTCGACAGGCGCCGAATGGCCCGGTAGCGCACCCGGGCGAACACCGAATCCCGTAATTCATTGAACAGGGAGCTGGCGACGCGCAACAGACCGTAGGCCAGCAGCAGCACGATCGGCAGAACGACCGTGCTGTTTTTGCTGGCATCCAGGGCGTCGACAATGCCTTTGAGGGCCAGGGGGATGCCGACGTTGGCCGATTTGGCCAGCAGCAGGCAGCATAGGGCGAACACTACGCGACCGAAAAACTCCTGTAAGAAAGGCAGCACATCTTTGATATTGCGCAGATTGTGACGAGGGTTTTCCGGCGCTTCGGTTTGGGCGTTGGGGTGCATGAGTATCCAGTTATTTTCGGGCCACTGGAGACTAGTTTACGTTTGCGGTACGCTGGTTGAAAGCCGCATTTAGGATTTCTGAATTTATGAAGGTTGACGTTGGTTCTGTAGGGATAAGCCTGTTGATGCTGGCGGTGCTCAGTGCCTGTGGTGATGGCCGAGAGGCGCCGGCCACGGGTGGCAAGGGCAAGGAAAAGAGCGCGCATCTGGTGGAAACCATGACCGTGCAGACGCGCACCTTCGACCACGCCACGGAGCACACCGGCAGTTTGCGGGCCCTGCGCACCACCCGTATCTTCAATCTCGAGGAGGGACGTATTCTCGGGTTGACGGTATTTGAAGGCGATCGGGTGACGAAAAACCAGGTGCTGGTGACCCTGGACGATGCGCTGTTACAAGCAGAGCTGCAGAAAGCCGTGGCCGCTCGCGCTCAGGCGGCGCTGGATACCAAGCGCCTGGAAGGGCTGGCGCAGAAAAATATCGAATCTCAGAACCAATTGGAGAAGGCTCGCACCCAGTTGGCCATGGCCCAGGCGGAGGAAAACGTGCTCACCACCCGCCTGGGTTATACCCTCATCAAGGCGCCGTTTGCCGGTATCGTCAGCGAACGGTTGGTGCAGCAGGGCGACGTGGTGGCGAAACATACCCACCTGTTGACTCTCTACGATCCATCGTCCCTGATCACGGAATTGCGTGTTTCGGAATTGATATTGCCCTTGCTGAAGGTCGGCGATCCGGTGGATGTGGTGGTCGATGCCCTGGGTGCTGGAGTCTATCCCGGCGTCATCACGCGCATTCATCCCACGGTCGATGACAAAACCCGCCGCGGGGTGGTGGAGGTGGAAATGAAATCGGACCCGGTGGGCGTGATGGCGGGCCAGTTGTGTCGTATTACCTTGCGCACCCACTTCCAGGATCGCCTGGTCATCCCCTTCGCCGTGTTGCAGCGCGACCTGGAATCGGAATATGTGTATGTCGTGGATGCGCAAAGCCAGGCGCAGAAGCGGCGGGTCACCAGCGGTCTGCGTCTCGATGACAATGTTGAAATCAGTCACGGTCTGGAGGCGGGCGAGAAGCTGGTGGTGCGCGGATTTTTCGGCTTGCGCGCCGGCGCCACGGTATCCGAGGTGAGCGCAAAGCAATGAGTCAGATCCGGCGTTTTCGCAGTGGTGGTTTGGCTGCCTGGTCCATCGAGCATCCGGTGGGCGTGACCATGATTGCCCTGGCGGTGATCGTGCTGGGTTTGTTTTCCCTGTGGCGCTTGAATATCGATTTGTTGCCGCACCTGATTTATCCGGAAGTGCGCGTGCGTATCGTCGATCCCGGCGTACCCGCCCAGATTATGGAGGACCGCATCACCCGCAATCTGGAGGAGCAGCTTGCCATCACCGAGGACGCGGTCGGCGTGCAGTCCAGTACCAGTGAAGGTACCAGTTCCGTGGATCTGTCGTTTCCTTATGGCAAGGATATCGATATCGCATTGCGTGATGCCAGCACCCGGCTGGATCGGGCAAAACGCTTTCTGCCGGACACCATCGATCCTCCCGTCATCTATAAACGCGATCCGTCCCAGATACCGGTTTATGAGCTGGTGGTCAGTTCCAGTCTGCGCACCAGCGTGGAATTGCGCGAATGGATGGACTATGTGTTATCGAAGTGGTTGCTGAATCTGCCGGGTGTGGCGGCGGCGGAAGTGGGCGGCGGGCTGGTGCGCGAAGTGCAGGTGTTGCCGGACCAGCAACGCCTGGCCGGCGTCGGGCTGACCATGGAGGATCTGGTGCGTTCGATCCGGGAAGGCAATGTGGAGGTGCCCGGTGGTCGCGTGCAGATGCAGGACCGGCAGATGAGCAGCCGGGTACAGGCGCGGTTTACCTCCGTGGATCAATTGTCGATGTTGCCGATCACCGGTGCCGGTCAGCATCAGGATATCATTCGTCTGCATGAGGTCGCGGCGGTGAATGACGGCAATGAAGAAGAACAGTTACGTATCCGCCTCAACGGCGCACCGGGTATAAAATTATCGATCCAGAAACAGCCGCAGGCCAACACCGTGGCTGTGGTGGCGGCGGTAAAGGAACGCCTGGACTGGCTGCGTCAGCAGCAGATCGTGCCCACCGATATCGCGATCAATGCGGTGGCGGATCAGTCGGTGTTTATCGAAAATGCCATGGGCAACGCCATCCTGGCCGCGCTCAGCGGTGCCATTCTGGCGATGCTCGTGGTTTATGTGTTCCTGGGCAGTGTGCGCCGCACCTTGATCATCGGCAGCGCCATCCCGATCGCCGTGGTGGTCGCTTTTATTATCATGCAGATGGGCGGGTTGACGCTGAACATTATGACTCTGGGCGGGCTGGCGCTGGGCGTGGGCATGCTGGTGGACAATACCATCGTCATGCTGGAAAACATTTACCGACATCAGCGGGAAGGCGAGGTGCTGCACGAAGCGTCGGTCAATGCGGCGCGCGAGGTCAACAGTGCCATTTTCGCGTCGACCTCGACGAATCTGGCGGCGGTGTTGCCGTTCCTGTTTATCGGCGGCCTGATCGGTTTGCTGTTTCGAGAGTTGATTTTTACCATCAGTGCGGCGATCGCCGCCTCCCTGGTGGTTGCCATGTCCTTGGTGCCGGCCTACAGCGCCATGATACCCGTGGGCGACGTTTCCCGCGTGCGCCAGGTGGTGGACGGTGTGATGACAGCGCTGCAAAACCGCTACCACGATATCGTGGCAGCGGTGTTGCCGTGGCGTTGGTTGCTGTTGGCGTTGAGCGGTGCCGGGCTCGCGCTGTCGGTGCCGGTATTTCTGTCCGATCAGCAGGAGTTCCTGCCAAAAATGGATGAAGGGCAAATAAGCGTGTCTTTTACCGCGGATCCTGGTGTCAGCCTGGAACAAATGGATCGCATGGTGCAGCACGTGGAAGATATTCTGCAAGCACAACCGGAGGTGCAGACGGTGTTCAGCACGGTGGGCGGCAGGGTGTTCGGCAGGTCCCAGACCATTACGCCGAATAGCAGTACCTTGCAAGTGCAGCTGGTGCCGCGGCGTCAGCGCGCCATGAGCAGTGATGAGTGGGTGAAAGCCATGACCGCTCTGATGCGCAAGGAGCGTGTCGCCGGTATGCGGGTGCAAATGCGCACACAGGGTATCCGGGGGGTGCGTATAAGCAGTGGTGACGAAGACGTCAGTTTGCGCATCCAGGGCGATGATTTGGAACAGTTGCGTCAATTGGCGGATCAGCTGGCGGACCAGTTGAAAACCATTGACGGCTTGCGTTCGGTCGCGCATAGCCTGGAAGAAGTGAAAACCGAATTGGCGCTGGTGGTGGATCGGGTGCGCGCGGCGTCGTTCGGACTGAGTCCCGACGAAATCGGCAATGCCTTGCGCATGGCCGTGCAAGGCATCGTCGTTTCCGAATTTTTTGCCGGTGATCGCAGCGTCGATATTCGCGTGCGCCTGCCGGCGCAGGACATCGCCAATCCTCAAGACCTGGAGCGTATTGTGTTGTTTTATGACAGCGTCAACCGGGAGCCGGTGTATCTGGGCGATGTGGCGCAAGTGCAGTTGATCGCCGTGCCCGCCAGCGTGCAGCGTGACCAGCAGCGTCGCATCGTCGAGGTCAGCGCCGCCATCGGTGAGGGCGTAACCCTGGGGGCCGTGCATCGTCAAATTTCCGATGTGCTGGCCGCATTCCCGTTGCCGGTCGGGATCACTGTTTATGAAAGCGGCGCCGCGCAAGCGCTGCAGGAAGGCAAGGCCATGGGTGCCTGGCTGCTGATGCTGGCGCTGTTTCTGGTGTTTGTGGTAATGGCGGTACAGTACGAATCATTGCGCAATCCCCTGGTGATCATGCTCAGCGTACCCTTTGCCCTGGTGGGGGTGGCGATCGGCTTGTGGTGGTCGGCGCTGCCCTTGTCGATGCCGGTGTGGCTGGGATTGATCATGCTGGCGGGTATCGTGGTGAACAATGCCATCGTGCTGGTGGAGTATATCGAGATTTGCCGGGAACGTGGCATGGCGCGACGCGCTGCGATACTTGAGGCGGCGCGTCTGCGGTTGCGCCCGATTCTGATGACCACCCTGACCACGGTCGTGGGCATGGTGCCTCTGGCCCTGGGCATCGGCGAGGGTTCGGAAATGTTGCAACCGTTGGCGGTGACCATCGTTTCCGGTCTGTTGTTTTCCATGCTCGTGAGTCTGTTGCTGGTGCCGGTGATCTATTCCTTGCTGGCGCCGCCGGATGCGGCCGTGAGCGGCGGCTAGCGAGCGCGCCAGGTTGGCCAAGGAAGCATGAGCATGCGTTGGTCTTGCGCGACTCAGTGACAGCAGTACCGGCGGACATCCGCTCTAGCGGTGCATGCGTATAATCAGGTAACAACCGGTATATGCTTGGTAGCGGCGGTGCCGCTAAAGGTGCGCAATGCACACCCTGCCGAATCTGTTCGCTGCGCTCGGCACGCATGGATGTCACCGTATGTTACGCATCGGCCACCAGGTTGCTTACCAGTATTCATGCGGGCGCCAGGATTGGTGTGTTGGCGAGCGCTAGTTGGCTTTGGAGTCGTCGCTTTTGCCGTTCGCGACGGGTTCCTGCTGCAGGGTGCGGATCGCCGGCAGCCAGATGTCCTTATCGACTTTTCTGCTGGACAGGGTTTCGATCATGGCGGTGATCGTGGTGTTCTCATCCATCTGACTTTTGGCGATGTTGGCGCTGAACTGCAATTTGCTGTCTTCGATCAGGGGCAACAGATTGAGGCGCCAGACATCGTTTTCCTTGCGAAATTCCAGAAAACGGTCCGTGCTGTGTTCGCCGCGCACCACATTACCGGTGGCGTAGTTGCCGAAGACCGCGACATTGCCCAGTTCGAACGGCGCAATCTGGTGTTTGCTGATCCATTCTTCGCGGATGCCGTAGGCGAAGATGTCCTGCGCGGACAGCACGCTCAGATCGGCGGCGGGGATGGTGTGACGCATGGTCAGTACTACCATCTTGTCGAATGCGGGCAATGCCTTGACTTGCGTTTCGTTGCCATGCAGCGCCAGTGCCAGCATTTCTTCGTAATAATGCAGGGTACGTGCGCTTACCAGGTCGGATGCGTCTTTGCCCAGATCGTTGAGCAGCGCGTATTTGTAAGCGTCAAAATTGGCGCGCACGATCTGCTGGTCCAGCGTTTCAAACGGATGTCTGGACATCTGCATGACGCAGGCGTTGAGTAACAATACCAGTGTTAGGACAGGAAGTGTGCGCAGCATTGAATTCACTTTATGTTCGCCATAACCATGGTGGGGCGATGTTGATGCCAGGCTGACCAGCGGTCCGCATGGCCACGGAAAAATGCCCCGGAAGTTTTACCTCTAGCATGAGGAGCTCACCGGGTTGCCCGCAGGGGCCGGTTTTTCGCCACGCCCGCCACACCGGATCCACGCTGATGCGCGTGCCGTTGGTGACGGTAAACGCCCGGGGCAGCTTCATTGTGACCGCGCATCAGGTGAGCGTGGTAACGCCGTCCGGCGTGCCGAGCAGCAGGACATCCGCGGGTCGCGCGGCGAATAAGCCATTGGTGACCACGCCCACGATATTGTTGAGCCGAGTCTCCAGCGCCACGGGATCTTCGATGCTCAAATTGTGCACGTCCAGGATGACATTACCGTTATCGGTGGTGAAGCCCTGACGATAAACTGGCTGTCCGCCAATTTTCACCAGTTCCCGCGCCACATAGCTGCGCGCCATGGGAATGACTTCCACGGGCAGCGGGAATTTGCCAAGAGTTGGCACCAGCTTGGAGGCGTCGCAGATGCAGACAAATTTTCGCGCCACCGCGGCCACGATTTTTTCCCGGGTCAATGCGCCGCCGCCGCCCTTGACCAGATGCAGATATTTGTTGGTCTCGTCGGCACCATCGACATATACGGCGATGTCGTCCACATCATTGAGATCGAACACCGCAATACCGTGTTTTTTCAGACGTTCGGCGCTGGCCTCTGAGCTGGCCACTGTGCCGTCGATTTTGTGTTTGATTTTCGCGAGTTCGTCGATAAAGAAGTTGGCGGTACTGCCGGTACCAACGCCGACGATGGTGCCCACGGGCACATGTTCAATGGCAGCACAGGCTACCGCTTTTTTCATTTCATCCTGTGTCACGTCGTTACTGCTCCTGTTGTGAACTGCAGATATCCACCTCTGGCGGGAGCTGGTATTATATTATGCCCCGGTGCAGAAGTGATACCGGTATAACCTTCTATATCTATGAAACTGATTTATGCCAAGAGACTACCTTACCAGAATATTGAAAGCGCGGGTTTATGATGTTGCCCTGGAAACGCCACTCGAGCAGGGTAAGCGACTCAGTGCGCGCCTGGGCAATACCATATTATTCAAGAGGGAGGACCTGCAACCGGTTTTTTCGTTTAAGCTGCGCGGCGCTTATAACAAAATCACCCTGTTGTCGCCGGCGGAACGGGCGCGTGGCGTAATTACCGCCTCCGCGGGTAACCATGCTCAGGGTGTGGCGCTGGCCGCGCAAAAGTTGGCGATTTCCGCCGTGATTGTCATGCCCAAGACCACCCCGGACATCAAGGTTACTTCGGTCGCTGCGATGGGCGCGCGCGTGGTATTGCATGGCAATACCTATGATGACGCTTATGAGCACGCCCAGGGATTGGCGCAGGAAGAGAGGCGCACCTTTGTGCATCCCTATGATGATCCGGATGTCATCGCTGGCCAGGGTACGGTGGCCATGGAGATTCTGCAGCATACGGACGGCGCGGTGGACGCGATCTTCGTGCCGGTGGGCGGTGGCGGTTTAATCGCCGGTGTATCGGCATATGTGAAAACGCTGTATCCGAATATCAGAATCATCGGCGTGGAGCCGGATGACGCGCCCTGCATGCACCATGCATTGGCCGCGGGGGAGCGCGTGATCCTGGACCAGGTGGGAATCTTTGCCGACGGTGTCGCGGTGCGCCAGGCCGGAGAGGAACCGTTTCGCGTGGCCCGGCAGTGCGTGGATGAAGTGATTCTGGTATCGACCGACGAAATTTGCGCCGCCATCAAGGACATCTTTGATGACACGCGGGCGATCACCGAGCCCGCCGGCGCACTGGCCGTCGCCGGCATCAAGAAGCTGGTGGCCCGCGAGCAGCTTCAAGGTAAAACCCTGGTGGCGATCAACAGCGGCGCCAATATGAACTTTGATCGTCTACGCCATGTTTCCGAACGCGCGGAACTCGGCGAAAAGCGGGAAGCGCTGTTGGCGGTTACGATTCCGGAACGGCCGGGAAGTTTTCGCACCTTTTGCGAAACATTGGGGCAGCGTGGCATCACGGAATTTAATTACCGTTACGCTCAGGAGCAGCAGGCCCACGTGTTTGTCGGCCTGAAGCTGGTCCGGGGGGTGGAGGAGCGCGCGGAGGTGATAACCGCGTTGCAGGAAAAGCAATATCCGGTACTCGACATGACCGACAACGAGATGGCGAAAATGCACATTCGCTACATGGTGGGCGGCCGGGTGCGCGGCTTGTGTGATGAGCGTCTGTTTCGTTTTGAATTTCCCGAACGGCCCGGCGCCTTATTGCGCTTCCTGAAAAAAATGGGACATAACTGGAATATCAGCATGTTTCACTACCGTAACCACGGCGCTGCTTATGGCAGAGTGCTGGTGGGTATGCAGGTGTTACCGGCCGATGAGCAGGCATTTCAGGCGTTCCTGAAAGATCTCGGTTACACCTGCTTCGAAGAGAGCGACAATCCGGCGTATCAACTGTTTCTCGGACCGCTGTAAAGACGGGCGTGCGCCCTGATTCGGTGTCAACCGTTGTTGCGTCCCGCCAGCGCCAGGATGTAGTCCCAGTGCGCCTTTGATACCGGCATGATGGACAGGCGATTGCCCCGGCGCAGCAGCGGCATGTCGTGCAGGGCCTCATGTTTTTTCAATTCTTCCAGGGGCAGCAGATGCTTGAATTTGCGAACGGACTTTACATCCACCATGTACCAGCGCGGATTTCCGGCGCTGCTCTTGGGGTCGTAATATTCGCTCTCCGGGTTCCATGAAGTGAAGTCCGGGTAGGCGGCTCTGGCGATCAGGGCGATGCCCGCGATGCCTGGCACCTTGCAGCTTGAATGGTAGAACAGCACCAGATCGTTGACGCTCATGTCGTCGCGCATCATGTTGCGCGCCTGATAATTGCGCACCCCGTCCCAGTGCGTGGTATGCCCGGGGCGTTCCTGCAAATCGTCGATGCTGAATACGTCGGGTTCGGATTTCATCAGCCAGTAATGCATACTCTCCTCAAGTCTTTCGTTGCTGCGCAGTGGGTTGTTAATCCAGTAATAATCAAAGCGGTTGGCGGCCGATTCACCCGTGCTTGCGGAACAGGTACACGGTTTTTTCCGTGGCTACGGCATCCATGGGAATGTCCCAGGGTTGGCTGTCAAGGGCGGCGACTTTCTGCAGCTCATGGGCCAGTCCCAGCAGTTTTGGTTTTCGCCATTTTTTGTGGCGTCGCAGGTGTGCCAGGGTGCGGTCATAGTACCCGGCACCCATGCCCAGGCGATTGCCTTGCAGGTCAAAGGCCACCAACGGCATGCATATCAAATCGAGACGCTTGCTGGGGCGCAGGTGTTTGCGGTTAACCATCGGTTCGGGGATGCCGAATTGATTCGGTAGCATGCGAGAGTTGGCAGTGTATGGCGCGAACGCCATGGCCTGCGCGTAAGGGGTGGTCAATACCGGCAAGTAGCAGCGTCTCTTGCGTCGCCAGATCGCGTGGATGAGAAAAATGGGATCGATTTCGCCGTCCGTGCCGCAGTACACCGCGATGTGCCGGCTGGCGCGGAACATATTATTGCGCGCCAGCCGGACAGCAATGGCGCGCGCATGTTGTCGTTGTGCTGTTCGCGACAGGGCGCGCCGTTGGGCACGGATCGCTTTGCGTAGGCTGGCGGGAGAAGTCATCGTCGATTTGAAACCGTCCGCAGTCAGATGCGGCCGGATGGGTATGTTATTGTAAGAGGCGCTCCCGCTGATGCCGTTGGGCCCTGTTGCTCTGAACCTGGATGGTTCAGGTGGGAACAGTGGTCGATGCATTAGGCTTCCCGACGAATCGGACGTGCTCACAGCACCGCGCGCATAGTCCCCGGTCTATATATTAAGGCTCAAGAGAATCATAGGGCCTTCACGAACTCAGCAGGTAGCGCCAAACTTTACAAACCTTAGATTCCATCATAACAAATTACAGCGAAAACGCATGTAAAATTTTCTTATACGGATAAATTAACTTTTGTTTTGTGATGGCTGCTGCAATTTAACGGCCAAAGAAATTGAAACTGAAGTGTTGACAAGCCTGGGGGCAGGTGTTTATTTACAGCTCCAGTTGGCGGTGATGGTTAAGAGCACCTTGTATTTTTTCCTGCATGTTTTTGATGCGCAGGCTAAAAGACTCCCCGTCAGTGATGGAATCGGTGCGCGCTTGCAGCAGCTCGTGGGCAAGATTGAGCGCCGCCATGATGGCGATGCGGTCGGTGCCGATAACACGACGGGAATCGCGAATATCCCGCATTTTTCCGTCAAGTAATTTTGCCGCGGAGCGCAGGCTTTCCTGTTGCTTTTCCGGGCAAGCTACCTGAAACTCTTTATCCATGATTTTTACGGAAACCGGCACCATTGTTTCGCTCATGCTTCGGTCTCCAGGATTTTGAGTCGGCCGATGATGGATTCGACCTTGTTGCGTGCCAGTTCGTTTTTTTCGATCAATTTGGCGCGTTCGGTCACCAGGCTGGATTGGCGCTCGCGCAGCAGGGCGTTTTCATTGGCCAGCAGCTCGCAGATCTTGATCAGTTGATCAAGCTGACTTTCCAGTCGGTTAAAATCTGTTTCACGGTGGCTGCCCATAGAATGAAACTATAGAAGGCGGTTATCAACCGGTCAATGGGTAGTTATGTTTTATATGAGAATATTCCGTTAACTTAATGAAATTCATGTATATATTGAAGTCTCGGCGGGATCTGTGCGGAGCATGGATCGGATCGGGAATAATACGTGACAAGTACTGTTGCGGGGGGAGGGAAATTGAAGATCGGATATGACGTCTTGGACCAGGCGTTGGCGCAGGCTGACGCCAGCTATGGCGCGACGGAATGTCATGGCGTGCTCACCGGGTTATTGTGTGCCCTGGGTGATCAGGCGCTGACATCATTTCTGGAAAGCGCCTTGGTGCAGACGGATACGGGGAATCGGGAGCTGGAAAAAATCCGTTTGTTGTTGGAGGGTATGTTCCAGGAGGCGGTAACCATGCTGGCTGATCCCGAATGCGGGTATTACCCGCTGTTACCGGCGGACAATGCACCCATGGCATTGCGGGTGCAGATGCTGGCGGAGTGGTGTCAGGGATTTCTGGTCGGGCTGCACCAGGGCGGAATCACGGACTTTGCCGCGTTGCCGGGGGATTGCCCGGAATTGATCGAAGATTTATCGGAGATCGCGCGCGCGGAAATGTATACTCTGGAGGACAGCGAAGACGATGAGAAAGCTTACACCGAGCTGGTGGAGTTTCTGCACACGGCAGCTTTGGTAATATACGAAGAATCGCAGCCTGGTGCCGTCGGGGAATCATCCGTGGCGCCGAGCCCCAGCATTCACTGAATGGTCAGATAACAAGCCTATATGCCTATGATGCAAGCTAAGGAGTTTGCCCGGCGCCGAAAGCGTCTGTTACACGCGATGGGCAAAGGCGCCATTGCCATCCTGCCGACAGCGCGACTGGCGATGCGAAACCGGGACTCGGAATATCCGTTTCGCCCGGACAGTGATTTTTATTATGTCACGGGGTTTGCCGAACCTGATGCCGTGGCGGTGCTGATTCCCGGTCGGCCCCAGGGCGAGTATGTGTTGTTCTGTCGAGAGAAGGACCCGGTCGCGGAAGTGTGGCACGGGCGCCGCGCCGGCCTGGAGGGCGCTTGCGCCCGGTATGGCGCGGATGATGCGTTTCCTTATCAAGACATGGACGAAATACTGCCTGGGTTGATGGAAAATTGCGCGCGTGTGTTCTATGCGATGGGATCGGATCAGGCCTTCGATCAGCGCGTGATGACCTGGGTCAACGGATTGCGAAAGAAAGCCCGCGCCGGCGTGCACACTCCCGGCGAATTCGTCGCGCTCAACCATATCCTGCATGATATGCGCTTGTTCAAGAGTAGCGCGGAAGTGGCGGCGATGCGCACCGCGGCGCAGGTCTCCGCCGGCGCTCACGTGCGCGCCATGCGCGCCTGTAAACCCGGCATGTATGAATATGAAGTCGAGGCGGAATTGCTGGCCGCTTTTCGGCGGAATGGCTGCCTGAATGCCTATAATCCTATCGTCGGCGGTGGTGACAACAGTTGTATTTTGCATTACACGGAAAACAACCAGGCGCTGGACGATGGCGATTTATTGCTGGTCGACGCCGGCGCCGAATATCAATATTACGCCGCGGACATCACCCGCACCTATCCGGTCAATGGCCGTTTCAGCGCCGCGCAACGGGCCATCTACGATCTGGTGCTGGCGGCGCAACTGGCGGCCATAGAGCAAGTGCGGCCGGGTAATCACTGGAACGATCCGCACACGGCGGCGGTGAAAGTGTTGACTCGTGGTCTGGTCAAGTTGGGGATTCTCAAGGGTAAGCCCGCGGCATTGATCAAATCGGAAGCCTACCGGCGCTTCTATATGCATCGCACCGGTCATTGGCTCGGTATGGATGTGCATGATGTGGGCGACTACAAGATCGGCGACCAGTGGCGCGTGCTGGAGCCGGGTATGGTGTTGACCGTTGAGCCCGGTATTTATATTCCGGAAGGCAGCAAAGGCGTCGCCAAGAAATGGTGGCGCATCGGTGTGCGTATCGAGGACGATGTGTTGGTAACGCGCAAGGGTAGCGAGGTGCTGACCCGGGATGTGCCCAAAGGAGCGCGAGAGATTGAGGCGATAATGGCGCCATGACACAGGATACGGATTTCGATATCGTGATCGCCGGTGGCGGCATGGTGGGCGTCAGCCTCGCCTATGCTTTGGCG
>JAHECY010000009.1 GCA_024641505.1 Gammaproteobacteria bacterium | reverse complement strand
CAACTGGGGCTCATTGGCCTGGCCGGCCTATGGTTCGGTTACCAGCGCCTGCGACGTCAGCCGGAACGAGATCCGGCAAACGCCTGACCCTGCAAGCTGGCTATTGATGTGGTGCACAACCGGTGAAGATCAAACAAGATCACAGCACCGGTTTGCGCAGCCGTTTGCGTTCACCTTGTACTCGCTTATCGTCCACGCGCCTTCGTTTTGCGGTTAACGACGGCTTACGCTTGATCCGGGGTTTGGGCTTCTCCAGAGCCTTGCGGATCAACTGCACCAAGCGCTCGACAGCGTCCTGACGGTTTCCTTCCTGAGTGCGGTAGCGCCGGGCGGTAATCACCAAGTCACCCCCGACCGTGGCTTTACTACCCGCCAACAGGGTGAGCCGTTGCTTTTCTTCCGGTGACAGCGCTTCGCAACGTGCAATGGAAAAACGTAATTGTGCCGCAGTGGCAACCTTATTCACATTCTGCCCCCCGGGACCGGAGGCGTGAATAAACTTTATTTTGATCTCCTCGTCCTTGAGGTGGCATCTGCTGGAAATGGCAATCATCTTTAGTAATCCGTGGGCAAGACATTTCTTAGACCAGCGATGCAGCGCCGCCTATTGATTATCGAATATCCGGAGTATTGTAACGAAGAATGGGTAGCGGTAACACATCTACGGAGAGTCACGCCATGCTGTGGAAAACGTAACATGACCAACGCCGGCATGGCGCTCGGCGCGCTGCTCGCGCGCCGGCTGATGCGCGGGTTGGCGCCGTACCTGCCAGATTAGTGCGTACCGGTTTTGTAATACGCCTCGGTCATGCTGGAACGATACACCGGCAGCCATTTACAAAGCGCGGCACCCAGACTCTCCCGGCTGGCCGGCATGTAGACCAGATCGTTGACACCCGCCAAGGCATAGTCATAGCCCAGGCGAATATCGTAACCGTTTACCATGGCCAGGATCGGTAACTCAGATTTCGATCTCAGTGCC
The DNA here is from genome assembly GCA_024641505.1 of Gammaproteobacteria bacterium. Lineage (GTDB taxonomy): Bacteria > Pseudomonadota > Gammaproteobacteria > SG8-11 > SG8-11 > UBA6920. The sequence continues at coordinate 83,108 of JAHECY010000009.1, read as the reverse complement.
CGCAATTTTTTCGTCGTCGCCACGCCACTCAACAGCGCAATATTGGGATTCATGATGATGATATCGAAATCTTCACGCTCCACTGCCTCCACTGCCAACGCGCCATTGACCACGGTGACCATCTCGCAGCACAACTGGTTGAGCAGCTTTCGAATTTCAAAGCGGCTGACAATATTACTCTCGATTACCAGTACTTTCGGATTCATAGTGTGTTTCCTTGTTGTCCGTCAGCGAAACCGACCATTGACCACCTGCAATAATGCATTAATACACATTCTCTCATCTTGCATATCCTGAAAATACATCGGTTATCACACTACTTCCTTGAATCCAATCACATTCGCATAATTCAATTTAATATTTATGGCTATTTCGGTGGTCTTGCCAACCCGTGGTTACGCCTGGACTGGCAATATTTCAGTAGCGGCGGCCACCCGTAGCCCTGTGGCAAGGCTAGTCAGCAGGACAAATAATAGCCGCATAATTACTAACATTTTAAAGTCGCCCCAAAGGTATCCGATAACATCAGTTAATGCGCAATGTTGTCCGCCAGTTTGCAAGTATCTCACTCTGACCCTAGTCTGAAGGTTTATACCATGTTATTCGTTTCCCGCTTACCGAGAACACTGTCCTGCTGCGGCTTCATCTTGATCTTCCTGGCAGCGTGCACGGAGCAGCCCGTGTCCTTGACCGTCAAGGTCAGCGCTACCCTGTCTGGACAAGCTCTGGCGCAAGCGCAGGTGGTTATCGATGATGCACCGGTGGGTGTCACCAATGCAGACGGCATGCTAACCACGCCGTTGCAGAAAATGCGCAACACGACAACACCGATCACTGTTAGTTACAAAACCGCCGACATGCAGGCAAAATCATGGTCGGGCGAGATCTATATTGCGGGTACCGAAAAACGATCGGGCGGCATTTATGAAGTAAATGCCGTATTGCAGCCTTTTATCATCTTTGAGGCAAAATGCGGTGACAAACTGTTGGAGCATGCCGTGATCAGCCAAGGCAAACAGGAATTGGGTAAAACCAACAGCAAAGGCTTGTTCGAGTTCGCTTTCAAGGAATGGCCTGAAAATATGACCGAGGTCTCTATTTCCAGATCCGGCTATATGCCCACAACCCTGGCGGTAATAAATAAATCGGGCAGCACCTTCAGCGCCAATTTAATAGAGCAGGCGGTGCTGCGTATTACTGCGGTCACCGAAACAAATGAGCTGGTAACGCCGTTGAAGAATATCGATGTATACTTGAATGAAACCTTGCTCGGCAAAACCGACAATCGTGGCATCTTCACCTATTTACATACCGGCATTCATGGCGGCAGTGCGGTCCTGAACTTCATTGCCGGCAATCAGATACCGGAAAAACGTGAAGAAAACGTCACGCTGAAAGGTCCGTTATCGTTTGAACTGCAATATCTTCCCGCGAACGCACCGCCGTTGCGAACCGGGGTCTTTACTTTTTCAGACACCTCTGAGTCTGGAGGCAGTGCCTCCCTCGCCGTAGACGCACGCCAACAGTTCGCATCGAATTTTTTCCGGGCAAGCCAGGCATTTCAGGAAATACCTCAAGACGTACTGACTCATATCATTAACGCTTCCGGCATGGATATTGACAAACTACTCACCGACGGCTGGGAAAACTCCGGATTGCGCGACGATCTTGATTTATTGATCGTCGGCAATGTCGCAAACGACGTTTCCGGTAAATTGCTCGACGTGAGATTTTACCGCTTTGACGGCAAGTTGTTGTTTGGTCACTTGGCACGCATGGACGGTGGCACCAGTCGCGACATCACCAAAGCCGTGGTCGAAATCATTGGAAATGTCCGCAAACGTTTTCCGTTTGAAGGCGCGGTAGTCAGCATGGATGTGAGCGGCATCAAGGTCAATTTAATGGGCAACGCATTCCCGCTTGCGGAAAACGACATGTTTACCGTGCACTCGATCATCAAAGATGCCCATGGCGAAGTTACCGGTTCCAGAACCGTGGGCGCATTAGCCCTGCGTTACACCAACAACAATCAACCTGTGCTTGTTGAAAATAATGTCAAACCTGGTGACAAAATAAAAATCGGCGACAAAATCACCCGCATTGATACCAGCATGCAGACCTACCGGAGTTATTTGGCGCTTAATGTCAACAGCAGCGAGGGGGGCAGAATGAGCCCTCTGGAAAATGTTAACGTATTCGTGGATGGTATCTGGACCGGCCAAACCAAACGTGATGGTACCCTGAATGTGCCCGCGCAGCGAGGCGCGGACGCTTGGCTGGTATTACAACGTCCCGGTTACCTGCCGCTCAGCGCACGAGTAATGCCCAAGATTCCAGGGGAAAAAATCACGCTGGAGATGACGCCTGCCAAATCGAATTTTGTTATTGATTCGGAACCCGCAGGTGCAACCATCCTCGTTGATGGCGCCAAGGTGGGCACAACCCCCTTGACCAATCCCATCGCCTTGGCATCTGGATTCCATTCCCTGGAGTTGCAGGCACCCGAGGGGTATGTAGCCTGGCGTCAAATTGTTACTGCCGGCAAGCCCAACATTGATCTTACGGGCAATGCAAAAATTTTGTTGCCATCAGACATTCTGGGTATTGCCCGTAAACAGCAGCAAGCCAAAAAGATTGATGACGCGATTATCACATTGCAAGCGTCGACTCCTGACCATCCGGATTATATTGCGCTCCGATACTTGCTTGCCGAGTTATTTCTCGTCGACAAAAAAGACCCTACTGCCGCCATTAAGGAAATCGAGCGCACACTCAGTGTAAAACGTATCGATCAAACGCTAAATCGGCAACACAACGATATCTATGTGTTACTGGGTCGCGCCTACAACAGTCAGGCGGAAACATTGGTCGCTGAAAATCCCGCTGCCGCCGCGCTATCCTATATGAAAGCAACCGATGCGCTGCTCTGGGCGCGCGACCATGCCAGATTCATTGATGAACTGAAACGCATGGGCATGACTCATGACGCGTATTATTATCTGGCTCTTGCCTATCACCAAATTCAAAAATTGCGTCCGTCCTCCACCTCCCGGGAAAAAGCCCAAGTGGCATGGCAGGAATATTTTGATTTCTTCCCCAGCAAGCTCAATAACGACGATAGCTACGCGAAACGTAAAGTTGAAGCGGAAAAATTCCGGGACGCACTGGCCATACCTGACCCCGGCGTCAATGGCACAACCTTATCCGCCAATTGATTTTGCGCATGCATAAATCCGTGGCCATCAACAGGCGCAGCCCACCGACGACGCTTTGCAGCAACTACTGCCAGGTATACTCGTCACACATTGTAGAATTCCCCACGCACACCTGATACTGCTGACAATTCAAAAACTCCACGGAACCCGTACTGCCGGCAGCACCTGAATAAATCAGTTTTCCATGCATGGGCTTGCCGTTGGCGCAATCGAAATACGTTACCGGACTTTGCGCACTCACCGTGACGCTACCGTATATTTCGTGGAAAAGCCGGCCGTCAGTCACCGTATATCCGGAGAAATCATCGCCCATCACTGCATAATCTACGATGCGATAACTTTTGCCCTCATGGGTAACATCCCAACGTATCGTTACCCGACCGGAATTCAAATCTGTTTCCTGCGAGCCATTCAGGACAATTTCCTTGCCTCCCGTGGTAACGGTTAACGCTACAAAGGAAACAGTGCTGAGTTTTGCTGTGATATCGATAGTGGTGCGGAGAATGCCATTAATACGTACTTCGCCATCATCATTCTTGATACAATAATTATGGAACTTTTCGCTATAATCCGTGCCGACATGCGCAACCTCGACACTGCCGCCGCACTCCCCGTTGCTGCTCTCGGCATGTAAGGCGAGATTGATGCGTGCAGTGCCAGTCTGGCTCACCGGAACCATGCCTTGGGCATTGTCCGCGTCTTTGGAATACGCCATGGCATCAAGCGCGTTTTGTCCCAACTCCTTGGAATTGGCGCCATTTACCGTTGCTTCACTGCTGTTCCCACGGTACTGAACTGAGCCGTTGTCCTCACGATCGCGCTTCGCACCATCGTCATCCCCGCCGGAACAGGCAAAGAGCACCGAACTGGTGATGCCTAACGTCATCACCGCATAGTAAAATCTGTTGATCATTGTCTTGCTCCCTGAATATGTACACGTGCATCCCTATTTCGTCAGACATCGACCTCACCAACCTCGAAAAATCTACGCTATCGGTTCTTACAGGTGCCTTACAGAAAACATTGATGTCAGTTATAGCGCTGACCGAGGAAGCGACACGGAAATTTACGCGGTGGTCAGATCGTCGAGGCTGGCATCACTGCTGAATACACGAGTCACTGACGGCTCTTACACCGAAATACCTTGTGGTTACTATGAATTGGGCCTGAGCCTGAAACGTGCAATTTCAGACTCAGGCATTCTTAGATATTGATGAATTCCGGCGTCAAATGGCAATACCGGTCATGGAAGCGGATTGTTCAAAATGCGTGTGATTAGCGGCGCCATCCGAAGGTTTCATGCGTTCGGGCTGCAATATTGAAATCATATGATTTCTAATTTCAATAGTTCCCTGACGCCGCAAATCCCCCAGAACCACGGTAACTGTTTGCCGGCTGGTGCCGATCATGTCCGCCAATTCCTGATGCGTCAGGTGCATAGGCAAACGTATGGCTTCACCCTGCTGCTGTCCGTAACATTTTGCCAATCGATACAATAATTTCATTACTCGTGAGTTCACATCGTCCGCAACCAGATTCAACATGGAATTGCTCAGAATGCGTACCCTGCCGGCAAGCATGTCGATGATGTGCATTGCGGCATTAGGATATTGCGCGACATAACCCCGTAAATCACTGTAGGCAATGGCGAGCACCGTAAGATCTCGGCATGCCTCGGCATGCGCTTCCCGCAATTCTCCGTTGAAAATTTCCGATAAGCCGAACAATTCTCCCGGAAAGCAAAACCACAAAATTACTTCCTTGCCATAGCTGGCGATTTGATAAATTTTTACTCTGCCATCCAGGAGTATGTACGCGTAATCACTGGCGTCACCCGCATGGAAGAGTATTTCATTGCGGCGAAAGGTCTGCTTTTTCCCCAATTTTAATAATTCCGCGCGCTCATGTTCATTGAGACGAAGTAAAAAGCTTGCGTTATTCAAATGTGCGACGTTTTCCATAACCATTTGGTGATTCCCCCCGGCATTATCTAGCGTTTTTAACATAACAATGATTTTTCTATATTGGTTGCGAGCGTTCCTTGTAACTCACTAATTATTATAATGTTTCCGTCCCTATCAACTTCATAAATCCACGAATCAATTAGTTTTATGTGCCGCATAATTTAGGTGAAACATCAGGTGATGTAAAGCAAAAATTGTCGTGCCAGCCACCTATTCAGGCGAAGTTGGCGAGACAATGGGCAAAACTTCCATATGAGCAATTTTTCGACAGCATTAAGAAAGACAACGGAGATCAGAGAAAAACGTAAATAATTCACACTTTGCGAGCTAAAAATGCCGCTGCTGCGCACCTTTCGGTTGATTATTATTTGGGCAGCCACTTATTACATCAAAGAAGGATCCTCCCCATGCACGACACTGAACAAGCTGTTCTTCTGGAAATCGTTCTGCTGATCATGGTATTGGGAACAATACTACTATTGCTCTGACCGGATTCGTTTGCACCAATCCACAAAAATCATCAATCCTGATCATCCTGTGCCAAGTTGGCGGCACAAACCACCAGAAATCTTTCAAGTTCCACCGATAACATATCAAACGACCGGTAGCCTGCCGTAATCACTCGCGGCTCCCGATTTCCGATTCCAATCAACGTGGGAAAACCGGTTACACCCAACTGCCGGGCCCGATAAAAGTCCCGAAACGTTTCCGTACGCGTCTCTTGACTGACAAAACGTTTGGCGAATAGCTGCGGTTCAATACCCAAAGCGGCGGCAAGATCTGTCAGGTTTTGGCTGTCGGTGATATCGAGATTCTGTTGATAGAACGCGCGATGCAGACTATCAAGATAATTGAAGGTTAAGCCGGGATGCATCAGACGCACCGTCACCAGTGCGCGGCTGGGGGGTTCCGTATCGTAAATGAAGGTCGTACGATCAAAAAATTCATAGTTAAAGGTCTGGCCGGAGAGTTGCGTTACGTGGCGCCAGTGATCACGCACCAGCGCGCCCGTCTCGGCATTCATGATTTCGGTGGTTCCGGGTCGCAAGCCGCCCATGACCAGATCAAGACTCAACGATCGCCCGTAGGTTTCGAACACACGCTTGATCACCGGAGAAAATCCCCAGCACCAGGAACACATTGGATCTGCAATATAAAGTAATTTGGCTCCAGGCATGGATATGCAGACTCTTGTATTTCAATTAAACCCTATACTTCCTCAACAACATGCCAGACAAAGGCGTCAAACCAGGATTTTCTTATTTCTGTCGCAAGTCCATTCTTACTTGATCTGAAAGATAATAATCTCATCCAGCGCGCAAATTTTCATTCTGGCTATTGAACACCCGATCCAGGATTCCGAGAAACTTGTCTATCTCCAGCGGCTTGGTCAGGTAATCATTGAAGCCCGCATCGAGTGCCCGTTTCACATCTCTTGGCATTGCCGCGGCACTTACCGCGATCACCGGAATGGCGGATGTTTCTTGCTGATTCCGCAATTCGGCGAGAGCGGCAAAGCCATTTTTCCCCGGCAAGTGTATATCCATGAGAATCAAATCAGGCTGATGCGACAACGCAATATCGATTCCGAGATCTGCATTGTGGGCCGAAATCAAATCAATATCGGGTCGCGTTTCGAGAATTTTCTGCACCAGCAGTAAATTGGCCGGATTATCTTCCACATAAAGCACCGTTTTACGCTCGGAAGTGCGCGCGCCTCGCGCCCCACGCACCAATCCCGGGACTCTCTCTCCGGACACCGTCTCCGCCGGTTCGGCCATCGGTAGACTAATGCTAAACGTGCTGCCTTTGCCACTGTCACTGATAAATGTGACGCTACCGTCCATCAGGTGTAAAATCCGCTGAGTAAGCACCAGACCGATGCCGGTACCCTCTATGGCCGACTTTTCCTGTCCCAGGCGCGAAAAAGACTGAAATATATTATCATGCCGATCCGCCGGTATCCCAATTCCAGTGTCCTGTACGGAGATAACCACGGTGTCGTCGTGACCTTGATCATGTTTGACAATTACCACACCCCTTTCGACATTATACTTGATAGCATTACTAACCAAATTCAGCACACATTGCCGCAAGCGGGTCACATCGCCGGTGACATACAGATTGTCATGAAGTTTGCTTTCGTTGACCAGAGCGACTTTATAGTGTTGCGCGACCGGCGTCATCATGATTACGCACTCTTCCAGCAGATCGCGCACACAAACCTTTTCCAAGGTGATTTCCATGGCGCCACTCTCGATGCGCGTCAAGTCCAGCAGCTGTGTCACCAGATTGAGAAGATGCCTGCCACTTGCCAGTATTTGCTGCACCGAGGACTGCTGATCAGGATTAAGTGTGTTATCCAATTCCAGCAATTGTCCAAAACCCAAGATTGCGTTCAAGGGCGTGCGTAGTTCATGGCTCATCGACGACAGAAAATCCGATTTTGCGCGGCTCGCATGTTCCGCATCCTGCATCGCCTCCTGAAGTTCCCGGGTGCGCTCGTTCACCCGTTGCTCAAGAGTGCGATAGACATCGCGTAACTTGCCGAGCATGTCACGCAATGCTTTGTCAAGAGCTCCCACCTCATCATTCCGAAGTATCGCCGGCGGTAGATCGACCCACAGATTATCGGCGATAGTGCTCGCCGTCTGAGCCAATTCCTGCAACGGTTTCACCAAGCGTTGACCGATCCAAAACGCCAGTATCACCACAAAGAACAAGGCACCAGCTCCGATCAACAACAGCAACGCAATGGCATCATTGCGATTGCGATTGACTGCCGACATGTCAGGCACAGTGCCAATCGCCAACTTGAGTGATGATAACAGGGGCGGCACCGGAATCGGCGTGGAAATGAAACCGTCCGGTTGTTCGCCAGGAACATCGCCCATCGCCGGAAACGGATTGAAGCTGCCTTGATAAGTGATATGGTAAGTATGACCGCTACCGGTATCCAGATCGTCGGTGCCCGTCAATGGAAAAAGAAATACCAGGGCGCCTTCGCCCGAATGGGTGCGTGAATATACAATAACATTCACAACCAGGATGTAATCAGCACCAGAAACCTTGATTACCTTTGCGGCCGATTTGCCGACGTCAATGGCCTTCCTGATCCACCCCCTGTACATTTCGAGTTCTGGCACATCACCATTACTGGCGATGTCAATGCCGAGAAAATCCAGCAATTTTATCGTGACATGAACCCCGGCAACGTTGTTGAATCCCGTCAACAACGGTACCAGGTAGGTTTCGCGTCCGGCACTGTCGATCAACCCGTTGGAGATCGTGGTATTGCGCGCCAGTGTAGTCATGGGTTCCAGAATATTGCCGAGTAACGCACCGATGCGTTCAGCGCGCAGCACCAGGTCGTGCCGATAATTTAACATGGCGCCCGAGGATATTTGCCGTGAAATGACCAGGGAGGCCGCAATGACTCCCAGCACAATGAACAGCACCACCGGCAGCGCCACCGCCGTGGTCACTCTGTAGGCGAGCCGTGACTGCAACGGCTGAACAAATCTTACAGTCAACTCTTGAAGGCTATGCCGAATCATGAAGGTAAGCGTTGTTTTAGCATTACTTGGATACCGGAAATTCAAGGCAGCGGTCGAATGACACCGTTGGTGTCATAGCGCGCCATAAAAATATCCGACAATTGCAGGGCATCGTGATTATCCTTGGAAAAGGGTTGAGCGAAATGCTTGACCAGACCATCGTAATTTTTCACCTGTTCCATCTTGTCACGTACCTTTGCGCGTTCAGTGGAACCGGCCAGATCAATGGCACGCGCCAGAATATGAACCAAGTCATAGGCTTGACCAAAACCAACGGGAGATTCGACGTCTTCCGGACCTTTGGTGCCAAACAATTCACCGGCAATTTTCATGACCGCGGCCACTTTGGCGGGCTTGGCCTTGAATAAACTGAAGGATTGCACCACCACAAATTGCAGACTCGCCAGGTCTCCCGGTTGTTTCATTTGGCCGATGAAATTGCCGCCAGTCACTCCCCAATGGCTGATTAGGGGCAAGCGCTCATGCTTCGGTAATGCGGCAATCTCCGAGACCAGAATCGCACCCTCATCGTCATTGGCAACCAGCACGATGGCCTGAGCTCCCGCCTGCTGCAAAACCTTATACTTGTCGATCAAGGATTTATCACGCCAGTTGTACCATGCGGTGCCAACTGAAACGATATCCTCTATGGAATCCAAATAACGTTTGGCCGCATTCTCATTACTGCGCCCCCAGGAAGTGTTGGTGAGCAAGAAACCGACTTTTGTGGCACCAATGTGTCGCGCATGGTTCAACATAGTAGGCATGGCATATCGGTCCTTCAGGGACAAGCGAAATACCCATTTAGGCTCAAAGTTGTTTTCCGTTATGCCGTCGGCGGACGACCAGGGAACGAGATTGATGATGCCGTATTCCTGCAGCACGGGCATGGTCTCCAGCACCACCGGACTGAAACGGCCACTGACCACCGCTACCAGATCTTTCTGTTTACTGAGTTCACTGATGTTATGGATACCGCGCGCCGGCATGGAACGATTGTCCGTGGTTATCAGCGCCAACGGTCTCCCGTTGAGCACACCGCCGTGTTGATTGATTTCAGCGATGGCGACACGCACACCTTTCTCGATGGATTGTGCGGAGCTGCTGTTGGGCAACCCGAATTCCGCATCTATGGCAATATAGACGGGGTCAGCGCTTGCCGCAGCCATTGCAGGGATTATTTGGATGAGGAGCAAGAATATCAGCGCTGCAACGTCCGAATTTTTCATGGTGTACCCCGGAGTCATAATAGGCCTATGGGTGCGGATATAACTTCGTTAGATCGAATTTTTTACAATTACTCTGCAACTATACCATTGTGAACCCCTATAAGAAACGCCAGGACTCTGCACGTTGCTCTGGAGAAGACGCCATTCGTAAATTGTTACATATTGTCACGGGTCGAGCGAAGTGTTCCTGAGTTTGCGCCAGGCAAGAACCTCCCGTCGGAGTTCCGTTGTATTATCGACCCTCCGATGACATCCTATACACACCAGAAGCGGGCCAACATTCCAGAGTAGTCGCGCAAGCTTTTCACTGCGCGTAGGCCACCAGGGTTCCAATACCGTTTTAATTTCTAAATATATCATTCGTTATTATATTGTTTCCCTTGCAATGAAGCGGTTTAGTTGCCACAGCACCCGTTGTGGCTTTATCTGATAATTCAAAACTCGAGAAATTACATGATATATCTAAAGGAATAATTGCTGTTAAGTATTCTCGGTAAAAGCTCGATATACCATGTATTGCGCACTCTGGATGTCTGAATGTACCCGGCAAAACTCAATTGCTAAACCAATATGACCCGTGAAGTCCAACCACAATTAGTGGTCGATCCCCTGATTGATGCTGAAACAGGAAGTTGCACCATCCTGGTCGTGGATGATTCCACCACCATTCGGGCCAGCTTGGCTCGGACTATGCCTTCGGACATCACCATCAAGGAAGCCGGTGACGGCAGCCAAGCCTGGAATATTCTCGACGCAGATAATAACATCGACCTGGTCATCTCCGATCTCGACATGCCGGTGATGAATGGCCTGGAGTTGTTGCGCAAGATGCGTAGTTCCGGCAAGCGTCATTTAATGAATATGCCGGTAATCGTGCTGGCCGGATCAGAAGACATCAAAATAAAATCCGACGCATTTATCGCCGGAGCCAATGATTTCGTACCAAAAAAATTCGATAAGGTTGAATTGCTTGCCCGCGTTCGGGTGCACCAGAAACTGGCACAGACCATTCGCCAGTTGGAAGAAAGCCGCCGCATCCTGAAGTCCCAGGCGGATACCGATGCGCTTACCGGATTGATCAATCGCCGGTGTTTCTTCTCAAAAACCGAGAATATGATGGCGTTGATGCAGCGGCAATCCGAACATTTCAGCATTATCATGATGGACCTTGATCACTTCAAGGCCATCAACGATACCTACGGCCACCAAGCCGGTGATTATGTATTAAAAACCACCGCCCGGGTGTTCGAAAGCGTAGTACGGGAAAGCGATGTGCTGGCGCGTATCGGTGGTGAGGAATTTATTATCATTGCCCCTTATACCAATTTGATGGCCGGTCTGGTATTGGCCGAGCGCCTGCGCAAAAACATCGAAGAACACGAATTCATTTACAACGATAACCGCCTGCAGGTGACCCTGAGCCTCGGCTTGGCCGCCTCCGACCCTAACACCGAGGTCAATCTGGAAGCCTTGATTACCGAAGCGGATGGCCGGCTTTATACCGCAAAAGCGCGGGGACGCAACCGGGTATGTGCTTCCGACACCAACGAGAAATTGGGTGAACTGGCGGAAAACAATCCCACACGTCCGAAACTTGAAGGTGCGCTGCAAATGATTGAACATGGAAACATCGAATCTTTGCTGGTGCATTTACCCTACTTGCTGGAAAAAGCCATCCCCCTTCTGGAACTGGCAAATGACTATGGTGGCGACGAAGTCGACCTGAATGCGTTGGCGAAACTGATCGAAAACATCAAATCCACGATCAAGGATTGACCGCGGTAACCGCATCAAAAGGCGGGAAGGTCCGAATGTTCATAGCGCTGGAATTCAGTTCCAGCACCTCGGTATCCGGCAACTCTGCGCTCTAAACGATGTTGTAAGGCGCAACATGTCCGTCGCCGGTCAAGGGTACAAAGGCGACGGCAAGTATATTCTGAATCTCAACATTTCCCTGCGCATCTTTTTGCAACCGTAGCAATTCTTGCCCCGAACGAGAACCGCCGACTGGAATCACCAGACAGCCTCCCGGCGTTAATTGTTCCACCAGAGGTTGCGGAATATGGGCCGCCGCCGCCGTGACGATTATGCCATCATAGGGGGCGTGTTCCGGCCAGCCCTGGTAGCCATCACCGTGGCGAGTGGTGATATTGTCATAACCCAATCGGTGCAAGCGGTCGGTTGCCGTGGCATGCAGCTTATCAATGATTTCCATCGTATATACCCGAGACACGAGTTGCGCGAGAATTGCGCTTTGATACCCGGAACCGGTGCCCACTTCCAGCACCACGTGATCCGGTTGCGGACGCAACAGCGTCGTCATCAGCGCTACAATATAGGGTTGTGAAATAGTCTGGCCATGGCCGATGGTAGCGGGACTATTGTCATACGCATAACGTTGCAATTCCCGCGGCACGAATTCATGACGTGGTACGCGGCGCATGGCGTGCAAGGTTAACGGATCCAGAATCTTCAGCCCCGTCAACGGCGCGGTCAATCGAGTTTCCATTTCGATATCACGCAACATACGGTCGACATCCGTTTGCATGATCAGAGCCACTCCAGATTTATGGCGATCAATTGAATATCACGCATCTCTTGCACCCAACCGCTCAATCCCGCCAGGTTCTGCTCCACATGACGGCGTTCGTTGCCGATCATGGTGACGCCGAGTACCGCATGTTGCCATTCCTCGAGACAGGCGATCTCCGCGATCGAGACATTATAGCGGTGCGCCAGCCGATCCTTGATGCTCTTCACCACCCTGCGCTTGTCTTTCAGGGAACCGGCATGTGGCACGTGAAAATCGATGATCATCAGGGCGACATGAGCCGACACTGGTGTTTGCATGAAACTTCCTCAGATGAATCCATATTACATGTCTTAGTCCGTTTCCCTGTCAATGGTACAGCAAGGGCCCGGGGAATCGACGGTTGTTTCCAGTACCGCCCCCCGCAGGGAATTTGGCCGGTAAACCGTGCAGCCTTTGAGACCGTTGGCATAGGCCTCGGTGAAAATGGCGCAAAAATCCTCGAATGGAAAGTCCTCCGGGAGATTAATGGTTTTGGAAATGGCATTATCCACGAACGGTTGTAATACCGCCTGCATGGCCAGGTGATCATGTGGTGAGATATCATGCGCAAAGACGAATTGCTCTGTCAGCTCCCGACCAGGATATTTTTTTGCCCACAGGTGCGCGGCGCGGGACTCGATCTGATAGCTCTCCGAACCACCATCAACACGCTTAATGTAGCGTTCATAGGATCGGGCAAACACCGGTTCCAGACCACTGGACACATTGTTTGCCAGCAAACTGACGGTGCCGGTGGGCGCAATCGCGACCAGATGGCTGTTGCGTATGCCATGATCATGGATGCCACGCAAGATATCGTCGGGTAAATTCCTGATGAATGTTCCCGCGAGATAGCGATCCCGATCGAACAAGGGAAAACTTCCTTTCTCTTTCGCCAAATTCACGGAAGCGCGATAAGCTTCGTGGCACAAGGTACGCATCACCGCCACGGCCGCCTGCCGCCCGGATTCCGAATCATAACGACGGCCCAGCATGATCAAAGCATCCGCCAAACCGGTAATACCGATACCAACACGCCGGCGCTCCTGCTGCGCTGCCTGTTGCTGCGGCAAGGGATAACCGGAAACATCAATCACATTATCCATCAAACGCACCGCTACATGCACCGCTTGCGCGAGTCCAGGCAGATCAAAATCCGCATTCCCGGCAAACGGCTGGCGTACGAATGCGCATAAATTAATGGAACCCAGATCACATACGCCGTAAGCAGGCAGCGGGATTTCGCCACAAGGATTGGTCGCGCTGATTTGTTCAGCGTAATGCAAATTGTTGAACTGATTGATACGATCGATAAACAATACACCGGGCTCCGCACCTTCATACGCCGCACTCAGCAATGCCTGCCACACCGAACGCGCAGGCAGGGTATCAACAATGCCACAGGTCACTGGCGCCCGCTGACCGCTCCATTGCCGAACGACGGTTGCGCGCTCCCAGGTCTCGCCGGGCGCCAATGGAAAAACCAAATGCCAGAGAGTGTCTTGCTGCACCGCATGCATGAAATCGTCACTGACCAACACCGATAGATTGAAATGCCGGAGGCTGTCCTGAGTGCTCTTGGCGCCGATGAACTCCAGAATATCCGGGTGATCACAGCGCAGGGTAGCCATCATGGCGCCGCGCCGCGCACCGGTGGACAGCAGCGTGCCGCCCATGGCATTCCAGATATTCATGAACGAAACGGGTCCGGACGCCACAGTGCCGGTGGCGCGCGCTATACTGCCGCGTGGTCGCAGTGTGGAAAAATCGTAACCTACGCCGCCTCCCTGCTGCATAGTCAGAGCACCTTCTTTCAGTGCGTCGAAGATACCATCCATTGAATCCTGGATGTTACCCATAACGAAACAATTAAACAGGGTTACTTTATGGCCGGTACCGGCACCGGCGAGTATGCGCCCGCCCGGGAGAAACTTGAACTCATCCAACAATTCATAAAATCGCTGCTCCCAAAGAGAGGCATCGGATTCCGGTCGCGCCAGCGCCTGGGCAACCCGGCGCCAGGTCTCCTCAATGGTTTGTTCACGGGGAATACCGGCGTCGCGCCACCGGTATTTCGCGTCCCAGATGTATTCAGAGATAGGCAACATGATCGGTCCGTCTACCGGTGTAGAGTGAGTATCTGCAATTGCACTCAATCATACTCCACCGGCCAGGGATCTGTAATTCCCGTTTTAAGCCTGTGGTCACCCTGAGCCTAAAGTAACCCCCAATGCCAGCCGACATAGTGTCAGTAACAAGTACTTCTGGTAGAACAATGACCTATGCCATCGTTATCAATCTCGACTACGACAGTCACACCGATAAAACATGTCATGATGTCTGGGGACACATTCAAAACGCCTTGTTGAACGCCGGTTTCCATTGTGACGGCCGAACATTCTCGATTCCCCTGGATGAACAGGCGGCAATTGCCTTGGCACGTGACACCATCAGCGCCCTGGAAGATAGCCTGTCGTATAAAAGACAACATTTATATGGATATATGAAGAACTGTTATGGCTACAGCATGGAGGGCGTTACCAACCTGCTGGTGCCACCAACGACCAACATCGTCGTGGAATAATTGATGGGCTGATACCGTTGATCGCCGCTGCACCAGCAAACAGCGACCTCACTGCAGACTCCTGGAAACAATCTCGTAGACATCTTTTGACAGCTGCTCATGATCTGCCAGACGCTGTAACTGCGCCTGCATCAACTCCTGCCGAGCACGGTCATAGCGCCGCCATTGGGTAAAGACGCTGACCAAACGCGCCGCAATAATGGGATTGAAATCGTTGAGCCGCAATACTTCCGCGGCGACAAACGCGTAGCCTGCACCGTCGCGCCGATGAAAATTTACACTGTTGCCGGCGAATCCGCCGATCAAGGCGCGCACCTTGTTGGGATTCTTGAATGAGAATGCCGGATGCGACAACAACGCTCGGGTACAATCCAGAGTATCCGGTAATCGGCAAGACGCCTGCACCGCCAGCCACTTTTCCATCATTTGGTTATCTTGCTGCCAGGCTTCATAGAAATCATGCAACATCGCCGAAGTATCCACCGCCGCGGCATTCACCAGGCAGACCAGCGCCGCCATACGATCGGTCATATTGTTCGCCTGTTCATACTGCCGTCGGCATAAATCGATGATCGCCGGCTGCTCGCCTTCCATGAGATATCCAAGACAGACATTTTTCAGGCTGCGACGGCCTACGGCGGCAGCGTCGGTGCGGTACGGGCCGGCATCGGCGCACCGATCATAAATACGGAGCAATTCGTCATGCAGTGTATGACATAAGCGCAGCCGCAGTGCCCGGCAGGCATAGTGGATGGCCTCGGGATCGATAACCGGCATGAATTCTGCGATATAGGCCTCAGCTGGCAAGGAAACCGCTTGGGCAATCAACGCCTCGTCCAGGGTTTCAGATATCAATGTGTGACGAAGCGCATCAATGATATCCGCATTGATGGCGGCACCTTGGGCATCGGGTTCCAGTGCGCACATGCGTAACAATGTCGCGATCAACAACTGCTGAGTAACGTCCCAGCGGTTAAACGCATTGGTATCGTGTCCCATGAGAAAAATCGCATCAACCTGCGAAATCTGCGTCGTCATCTTCACCGGCGCCGAAAAATCCCGCAACAGGGACGGCACCGGCCGCTCGGGAATATCGACAAAGACAAACTCCTGCACCTCGCGGGAAATTTCCAGTACCCGTGTACCGGTCACGGCCGCGCTTTCTCCGGCGAATCGTAACGGCAGTTCCTTGCCGGAACGGTCCAACAAGGCCAAGGCCAGTGGAATGTGAAAATCCTGCTTTATTGCCTGACCGGGGCTGGCACCACAATGCTGGGTAACTTTCAATGTGCAGGAGTGCGCTGCGGCGTCATAGTCCATGGACACTTTCAGTTCCGGCGTGCCGGCCTGGCTGTACCAGCGACGAAACTGACTGAATTCCCGGTGATTAGCATCTTCCATGGCGCGCACAAAGTCATCGGTGGTAACCGCCTGACCATCATGCCGGCTGAAGTAGAGATCAGTGCCCCGCCGAAAACCCGCCGGCCCCAGCAGAGTATGCAACATGCGCACGACTTCCGCGCCTTTGTTGTAAACGGTCACAGTGTAGAAATTATTGATTTCCACGTAACTGTCGGGCCGTACCGGATGCGCCATCGGGCCGGCATCTTCCCGGAACTGGTGAGTGCGCAACACATTGACATCATGAATGCGCTTTACTGCGCGGGAGGTGACGTCCGCGCTGAATTCCTGATCTCGAAACACGGTAAAGCCTTCTTTCAAACTCAATTGAAACCAATCACGGCACGTTACCCGATTGCCCGACCAGTTATGAAAATATTCGTGGGCGACGATACGCTCGATATTCTGGTAGTCAGCATCGGTGGCAGTCGCCGGTTTGGCCAGCACGCAACTGGAATTAAAGATATTGAGACCCTTATTTTCCATGGCGCCCATATTAAAATCGTCGACCGCGACGATCATGAAAAGATCGAGATCGTACTCACGACCATAAATCTCCTCATCCCAGCGCATGGACTTCTTCAGCGATTGCAGAGCATGCGCGCATTTATCTACATTATGAGCCTGCACATACAATTCCAGATCGACTCGCCGGCCCGACTGGGTGGTAAAATTATCGCTGACACAAGACAGTTTGCCGGCCACTAATGCAAACAGATAGCTGGGTTTGGGATACGGATCGTGCCATTGTACCCAATGCCTGCCATCGGGCAACGCGCCGCTGGCAATCTTGTTGCCGTTGGAAAGCAATACCGGATAGTCGGCGGCACTGGCCTCGATGCGCACCGTGAACACCGCCATCACATCCGGGCGATCCGGGTAATAGGTGATACGGCGAAAACCCTCGGCCTCGCACTGGGTGCAAAAGTTACCGCTGGATTTGTACAATCCTTCGAGACTGGTATTTTTCTGTGGCATGATTTCAGTGACGATGTCCAGCTGAAATTGCGCCGGGAGCGAAGGAATACGCAACATGTCCGGAGTGAGATCATAGGCCAGTGGCGTCAATGCCATGCCATCAACATGCACCGACAACAACTTCAGATCATGTCCGTCGAGTTGCAGTGGCTCCGCCTCCGGGTAATCCGGATTGCGACGTACCTGCAAGCACGCACGCACTTGACTCTGGTCTTCATCCAGCATGAAACTCAGATCCACCTGGTCGACAAAATAGGCCGGTGCCTGGTAATCCTGCAACCGAATCAATCTTGGTTGAGCGCCTTGGGTCGCGTCAGACATGAATGCATTCCTAACGGTGAAAAAACTAGTGAAATAGCAACGTACAGTATCGGCAGCATACCGGGCGTTAGCATCCGGGACTGGACTTCCCTCTCAATTTTCTTATACTCGATCAATGGACTCGGGATTCCTCTTACTATCCCACAATAATCCTATCCAAACAACTGTCGCCGTATTCAGTTTAAACCAGAGAGGAGTAACCATGAACAGGTATCCATCACTGTCCCACGCCATCTTAAAATCCGGTACCCAGTTGCTGCAACCGGCACATACCCGGGCCGGAGCCACCACCCTGGACCGCCCTGCCCTGGAGGTCATGACAGATTTCCTGGCAATACGCCCATTGACTATTGCGCCGACCGTAGGCATCGATGCCGCGAACGACAAGATGATCCATTGTGGCGTACGCCTGCTATTCGTGAACTCCCAGGACGGCGCGATTGCGGGATTGGTCACGGCGTCGGATATTCTGGGGGAAAAACCTTATCGCTATCTTCAGGAACACGGCGGCAACCGCGCCGAGATTCTGGTGCAGGATATCATGACACCAATCACGCTGCTGGAAGCGCTGCACTTCGATGACATTCAGCGCGCACGGGTCGGCAATATCGTCGAAACCCTGAAGCTGGCGGGACGGCAGCATTTGCTGGTGGTGGAAGGCATTACCGCGCAATGGACCGATTCCATACGTGGCATGTTTTCCGCAACCCAGATCGCCATGCAACTGGGCATGGAACTGGAACCGGCGCTGCGCGCCAGCAATTTCGCGGAATTGGAAACGATGATCAACAGAAGTATGTAGATCCCATCTTACATATCAATCAAGAATGACACGTACGATGGGCTGACATCGAGCGCATACCCAAGGCAGCTTCGTTGTTGATTTCCCGCCCGCCATCGTATCGGCGGGAGTACCGCAGACGAGAAATATAGAGCATCACGTTTATCTGTATCACAACCAAACAGCAAGCAGTGCGTAGGGCGCGCATTGTGCACCCTTGCAACACCTCAGTTACGCACCAGGGTCCGGTATTCCCGCAACAAATCAGCGGCGGAAGTAAGACCATCCAGACGCACCCATTCTCGGGCGCCGGCATTACGCAGCAGTGTAATTGGTTCATGGTTCATCTTGTCGCCGCGGTAGGAATCAAAGGATTTAAGCACACTGATGACATCCGTTAATGCGCCGGTCAGAAATTGCCAGTCGTTACCGGCGGAGAATTTTTGAGCGTAGGCCGCCAGTTTATCCGGACGATCCACTTCCGGATCGATGGAAATGGAAATCATGCGCATGGGGACGGTCTTCGGCATTTAATACCGACGGTGTCAGCAAAATCATTGTGGCTATAACGGTCAGCCAATCGGACCATCGGCGACTCAGACAATCTAAAAACAACATAGTCTTTCTCCAAAACACTCTCGTGGCTGATCCCGACTCCCCTTATTCACACTGTTATCGAGATTCATCCTGAAACCATCGCACCTTTACCGCCCCGAGCTTAATATCATTATTTTAGTGCGGTAATGCGGCATAATGCCACGCGGCAACCTGCCGCAATGTATTATTGACTAACCGGACTATAATAGGGCCTCACCTTGTGGCAACCCGTATGAGATCGTCAACTATATGAAATTCAATATGATACGCTACATACCTGCGGGCCCGTTCAAATCGGGTCTGTAACCAAAAACAGTACTAAGGGTTGGTTAATCGCGAGTCTTGCGTCCGGTTGCAGTTATCAGCAGCCATCACCCAGGATATTGTCGTATGGTATTCGTTCCAGCCCAGATCACTACTAACAGGAGCAACCTCTTGAATCTTGAGAACCAAATCCAGCTTGTCGGTGGACTGCGCGCCAGCCATTTCGTATTGATCTTGATTACCGCTGCCGGCTGGTTTCCGGGAGTGCTGATGGCCCAAAACGAGGATTTATCGGTTACCTATGCCTACGTGAGATCCGTACCTCCGACTCTTAACAACACCGCGGCCTATTTAACGGTTCATAATACCGGGAAACAGTCCGTCACCATTACCGGTGTACGCTGCGACGCGGCCCACAAAGCGGAACTGCATGAATCGAAATTGGAACTGGGTGTGATGAAAATGCGGCCGGTCCCGTCCCTTACCATCACTGCCGGAGACACTACCGTACTGCAACCCGGTGGCATCCACATCATGTTGATCGACCTAAAGCAGGCACTGACTCCGGGCGATAACCTGACGATCACCTTGGAACTGGCTTCCGGTGAGACCGTGGATACCATGGCTACCGTGCGTGATTTGCGTGCAGAATCCGGTAGCGCTGAACTTCAACATGAGCATCATCATTAAACACAACCGTACGGGTACGGCGCACTATGCAGTCACTTGGGCATTAAGCCATGTTTGAGCGTACTCACATTAACGAAACCGTAACGGTCACCAACTTGCGCCGCCTGGTAGTGCTGCGCAATATTGTGTTAATGGCCCAGGGGCTGGTGATTATTCTGGCCATTGAAATACTGAAAATGGACCTGCCGGTGGCCAAACTGCTACTGGTATTAAGTTGTTACGCGCTGGCCAACGGCTACACCTACTGGGATCTGGGCCGGCGACGCGATATCGCCGCCCCGGTATTTTTCTTGCACGTGGTATTGGATGTTGCTGCTTTGTCTGCGTTTCTCTATCTTACCGGTGGCGCCACCAATCCGTTTGTTTCCCTGTTGCTGCTGCCCCTGGTCATCATTGCCACCACCATGACCCGACGTTTCACCTGGGGCATGGCGGTGCTCACCATGGTAGCGTATTCCACATTGATGTTTTTCCATACGCCGCTGCAACATGCGCACCATGGACAGGGTACGGATTTCGATCTGCATGTATTGGGCATGTGGGTAAGCTTTCTGGTTGGCGCGGGTTTGATTGTCGCTTTCGTGGTAAGAATGGCGGAAAATCTGCGACAACGTGATCGCAAACTGGCTGAAGCCAGGGAACGCCTGTTGCAGGATGAACATCTGGTGGCGCTGGGCACGCTGGCCGCCGGCGCCGCCCACGAAATGGGCACGCCACTGGCAACGATGGCCGTCGTTACCCGGGAACTGGAGCATTCTGCGGAGCAGATGCCGGAAATTGCGGCTCAGGCTCGCATCCTGCGCCAGCAAGTGGATCGCTGCAAAGTGACATTGTCACGCATGACCGCGCAAGCCGGGCAACACCGGGCCGAAGGCGGCAGCGGCCAGGCGCTGGATGATTTCCTTGCCCAAACCGTGATGCAATGGCAAAACATGCGTCCCAAAGTCCAGGTACGGCAACATTTCTCCGGCAGCCATCCAGCTCCCGTGATTGTCGCCGATACCACATTCATGCAGGCTATCATCAATCTCCTGAACAACGCCGCGGATGCCGCCGATGACCGAGAGGTAGAAATCGCGGGCAGCTGGGATGCCAGACATCTGACCCTGGAAGTTTGTGATCAAGGTCCCGGTTTACCACAGCCCAACACCGGCTTTGGCCAGGCCTTTTTTACCACCAAGGAAGAAGGCCGGGGACTGGGCCTGTTTCTGGCGCGCGCGGTAATGGACCGCATTGGCGGCAAACTGACATTGCAGAACCGCACCAGCGGCGGCGCCTGCGCGCGCATCGAACTGCCCCTGGGACTAATATTAACTCATGGCGGTAACCCATCGTGAACACAAAAACCGTCACCGAAGATGAACTCAGTTTGCTGCTGGTCGATGATGATGAAGTTTTCTGTGAGGTCCTGTCGCTGGCGTTGCAGCGCCGGGGATTTCATGTGCAAATCGCCCACGATGTCGCGCAGGCCCAGCAACTGGCACAGTGCAATCCTCCGGAATACGCCATTGTCGATCTCAATATGCCCGGTGCTTCCGGCTTGACATTGATCGCCTATCTCAAGGAACTGGATGAAAATACCCGCATTGTGGTGCTCACCGGCTATGCCAGTATCGCGACGGCGGTGGAAGCGATCAAGCTTGGGGCGATACACTACCTGGCGAAACCCGCGGATGCGGACGAGATCGTAGCCGCTTTTCATCGCACGGACGGCGACAGCAGTATCGCCGTGAATGCCCAACCGATGTCGGTAAACCGGCTGGAGTGGGAACACATCCAGAAAATTCTTGCGGAATGTGACGGCAATATTTCCGAGGCTGCACGGCGACTCAATATGCATCGGCGCACCTTGCAGCGTAAACTCAAGAAACACCCGGTACGCGTGTAGGATACCTTATCAATCGAAGACCGCAGTCAGCAGCTTCGTTATTGATTTCCCGCCGGCTTTGCGTACCTTACGATCTCACAAAGGATGGTATGTGATTCACATCATGCAATCAAAGCATGGTGTATGATTTACCAGATCAGGATCACCAAAGGAGTGAATCCACAGCCATGTTCATCAGCGTGCTCGACCTGTTTAAAATAGGTATTGGTCCCTCCAGTTCCCACACGATGGGGCCGATGGTCGCCGCCGGAGATTTTCGGCAGCGCTGCCTTCAATACACAAGCGATGATCGGAAGCGCGCTGGTTTACGGGTACATTGCACGCTCACGGGTTCTCTGGCTTGCACCGGCAAGGGTCACGCCAGCGACCAGGCGCTGCTCCTGGGCTTGCACGGTTACCAACCGGCCGCGCTGGTACACCTTGATATTGCGACACTGGTACAAAAACTTGCGCCGCTGCACGAACTGACGTTGGAGAATGCCGCGACTCTCCGCTTTGATCCGGATTCCGATATCGTCTTTGACCGCAATCGGATTCTCACGCAACATCCCAACGGCATGATTTTCCAACTGCTCGATGCCGAAGGCAATGTCGCGCTTTCGCAAACCTACTTTTCGATCGGCGGCGGTTTTATCAACACCCTCGACGAAATCCAGAATCTGGCGGCTCCGTTGCGCATGCACAAACTGGATGATTGCCCTTACGGTTTCGACTCGGCCGCCGCCATGCTCGACATGGCGGCGCGCAGCGGTTTGTCGATCGCCGCCATGAAACAGCAAAACGAACTGCAACGCCTTGATGAACACACTTTGGACACGGGTCTGGACGCCATCTGGCAGGCCATGCAACAGTGTTTGGAAACGGGACTGGCGACCTCTGGAGTGTTGCCCGGCGGCTTGAATCTGGCGCGGCGCGCACGACACCTCTATCAGCAGTTACAAGCTGATCCGGATCGGGCCAATGTCACCGAATGGCTTTGCGCCTATGCCATGGCGGTCAACGAAGAAAATGCCGCCGGCCACATGGTGGTGACGGCGCCCACCAACGGCGCGGCCGGAGTGATCCCCGCAGTGCTCTACTACCAATACCACCACCTGCATGCCACGCCCACGCAAGTGCGGGACTTTCTGCTCACCGCCGCCGCGGTGGGCGGTATCATCAAGCACCGCAGTTCCATTTCCGGTGCGGAAGTGGGCTGTCAGGGTGAAGTGGGTTCGGCGGCGGCGATGGCGGCGGCGGGCTTGTGCGCCGTGTGGGGCGGTGATGCCGCGCAAGTGGAAAATGCCGCAGAAATCGCCCTGGAACATCACCTGGGCATGACCTGCGATCCGGTCAACGGACTGGTGCAGGTACCGTGCATCGAGCGCAATGGTTTTGGCGCGGTCAAGGCCTATGCCGCGGCGTCACTGGCCATTCGCGGCGATGGCAGGCATTTCATGCCCTTGGATAACTGCATTGCCGCCATGAAACAAACCGGTCAGGAGATGTCAGTGAAGTTCAAGGAAACTTCTCTGGGAGGTCTGGCGGTCAGCATTACCGAATGTTGAACCGGTGCGGAACCGACGTCAGGTGGCAATCCGGAAAGGGAGCCGCTGGTGGCCCGTAAGCCGGCATTTCAGGTCAGTAGTAGACCGAGTCGTTGCAGGTTCGCGGCAACCCTGGTAAAGGGCGTCACGCAACCGATGATGGTTTTACAACTTATCCCGCATCCTGTGCGGCATACTCATCCAGCAATGCCAGAAAAGCCGCTTCGTCCAGCACGCGCACACCCAGTTCCTGCGCTTTATCCAGTTTTGATCCGGCTTCCGCGCCGGCAATCACCATGTGCGTTTTCTTCGACACACTGGCGCTGACCTTGGCGCCCAGTGCCTGCAACCGGGCTTTGGCCGCATCTCGGGTCATCGTTGTCAGAGTACCGGTGAGCACGACAGTTTTCCCAGCCAGAGGTTGGGCACTCGCGGGCGTTACCATTGGCGCCGGCCAGTGAACGCCAGCCGCCAACAAGCGCTCGATAACTTCCCGGTTATGGGACTGGCGGAAAAAAGACTGGATGCTGTCGGCTACCACCGGGCCAATATCGGGGACCTGTTGCAAACGTTCCCCGTCCGCCGCCATGATCGCGTCTAAATCACCAACATGATTCGCCAGCGATTGCGCGGTAGCCTCGCCCACGTCGCGGATTCCCAGGGCGAAAATAAAGCGGGCCAAGGTGGTTTCCTTACTGCGCGCCAGGGCCTGCACCAGGTTGGCGGCGGATTTGTCGCCCATGCGATCCAACGCCGCCAGTGACGCCGCTTGCAGCCGGTAGATGTCCGCGACGTCCTTGATCATGTCCGCGTCGACCAACTGTTCGATCAATTTGTCACCCAGACCTTCGATATCCATCGCGGTGCGCATGGCAAAATGCCGAATGGCTTCCTTGCGTTGGGCCGAACAATACAAACCGCCGGTGCATCGGGCCACGACTTCACCGTCCGGGCGTTCCACATCCGAACCACACACCGGGCACTTGCAGGGCATGACAAAAGCCTGGGTATGTGCCGGACGTCGAGACAATACCACGGATACCACTTCCGGAATGACATCGCCGGCACGGCGCACAATCACGGTATCGCCGACTCTGACATCCTTGCGCTCGATCTCATCCTGATTATGCAGGGTCGCATTGGTAACGATAACGCCACCCACGGACACCGGTTGCAATCGGGCCACCGGCGTAATGGCCCCGGTGCGTCCCACTTGCACATCGATGGCCAGCAGTTGGGTCATTTCTTCCTGGGCGGGAAACTTGTGGGCGATGGCCCAGCGCGGGGCTCGGGACACGAAGCCCAGTTCCTGTTGCAGACGCAAATCATTCACCTTGTAGACCATGCCATCGATATCAAACGGCAGTTGATCACGGCGCTGCGCCATAGCAGCGTAGGTGCGCAGACAATCATCGATATTCCGCGCCACTTCAATGCCCGCATACACCCGCAGCCCCCATGACTGCAGACGCTGCAACAGCTCACGGTGACGCGCCGAGGGCGGCACGCCTTCGATGACGCCGACGCCATAGCAATAGATTTCCAGCGGGCGCTGCGCGGTAATGCGCGGGTCCAGTTGTCGCAAGCTGCCGGCCGCGGCGTTGCGCGGATTGGCAAAGGTTTTTTCGCCTCTGGCGGCCTGTTCACGGTTGAGGCGCTCGAACCCGGACTTGGTCATGATCACTTCACCGCGCACTTCCAGGCGCGTGGGAATATCGTCGCCACGCAGTACCAGGGGAACAGTGGCCAAGGTACGAATATTTTGTGTGATGTTCTCGCCGGTGGCGCCATCCCCACGGGTCGCCGCCCGTTGCAGATGCCCGTGTTCGTACAACAGGCTCACCGCCAGTCCGTCCAATTTGGGTTCCACGGTATATTCGATGCACTCCACCTCCAGGCGCGCGCACAGCCGCTGGTCAAACTGCGTTACCTCTTCCGCGCTAAAGGCGTTACCCAACGACAACATGGGAATCTCATGCTTCACTTTAGCAAACTCCGCCACCGGCGCGGCACCAACCCGTTGCGTTGGCGAGTCCGCGGTAATCAGTTCCGGGTATTGCCGCTCAAGAGTTTCCAGGCGCCGCAGCAGACGATCGTACTCGGCATCGGTAACTTCCGGTGCATCGAGCACATAATAGAGGTAATTGTGAAAGTTGATCTGGTTACGCAGCGCGTCAACTTCGTTGCGCATGGACTGGGTTACGCTCATGAAGTTAGAAACGGGGTAACGCACCAGGTCGGCTGCGGCCCTGCGCCAATTGTATCCGCAACTCATGCTCGTGGATCTTTTCCCGCAGGTGCCCCAGCGTCTGCACGGTGAGCACGCTTTGGCGATCATCACGCACCTCACCGTCAAGAATCGCCGCCAGCGCGCGTGCGCCTTCAAACATGCGATCAAAAGCATCCAAGCCCGCCCAGGGTCCCGGCAACTGCATAAACACCACAAGACCCGTGGTACGGAACGACGCCAGATGATCAAAGTCGATAACACCGGGTTCCAGGGCGTTGGCAACACCCAGCATTTGTTTTAATTCCTGGTTATCATCTTCGACATACAATTGGTACATGCCCCTTAGATCACGCTCCAGACCCAGTCGGGTCATCGCATTGTCTATCTGGATACCGGTAAAAGGCTCACCGCGCGCAATGACGAACATGATCACCAGCAAATCCTGCACCCCGCTAGCGGCCTGGCTGTTAGTGCCGGCGCGCGCGGCAGGTTTGTTTTGGCTCTTGAAGCGCGAGGTGAACGATGTTTTCGTCGATACCGGTGGTGACGCACCCTGGGGTGGTGGAGATTTGGGGGTGCCCGGCATTTTCTCGATAACCGGGTTATCAACGGCGATATTCATTGAGTCATCCCCAGATCCGGATTCCGTGGCAGGGGCGACGATATCGTCAGCAAATACCGCTGCCGTCCTGGTTACCGTTGCTTTGCCAAATCCGGCGCCATGGTCAACATCGGAACCTGGCACCGATGCCTTCCCGCCGGGTGACGGCACGACCGGCTCATAATAATAATCTCGCAATACATCATCTTCGCCTGCATCATGGCTGCGGGCATTACGCAGCTTGAATTCCCGCCGCGCACGCTTGCGCACCGTACGTCCACTAATGAAATACACACCAATCAGCACCACAATACCGATGGCCAGCAAACTCAAGCGCAAATCGCTCATGTACTCATTCATACTCTTAGTGAACCCACGCAGGTAAGGATTTGGCCGTATAACACACGCTCAGTATGAGTCATTCCTGAACCAAGCGAAACCGGGAGCCGAACACGACACCGACCCATTACCAGAAACTAAATACAGCATCTACGCTTCGGCACCCTGCCCGACTCCCATTACAGTCAGAGCTTCCCGAAAATTGTTACACGGCGGCCAGTTCCACCGCTTCATCGACATCCACAGCCACCAGGCGTGAAACGCCGGGTTCCTGCATGGTCACGCCATTCAGCTGATCCGCCATTTCCATGGTGATCTTGTTGTGGGTGATGAAGATAAACTGGGTGCGATCGGCCATTTCCCGGATCAGATTACAATACCGGTTCACATTCGCGTCATCCAGCGGCGCATCCACCTCATCGAGCAGGCAAAACGGCGCGGGATTGAGATCAAATATGGAAAATACCAGCGCGATCGCGGTCAACGCCTTTTCACCGCCCGACAACAGATGGATGGTACTGTTGCGCTTGCCTGGCGGACGCGCCATTACCGTTACCCCGGCCGTCAGTAAATCATCTTCCGTCAGTTCCAGATAGGCGCTGCCACCACCGAATACCCGGGGAAACTTTTCTTTCAGACCGGTATTAACCCGCTCGTAGGTCTCCTCGAATTTGCTCTTGGTTTCCTTGTCGATCTTGCTAATGGCGTTTTCCAGCGTGTCCAGCGCTTCGGTGAGATCCGCATGCTGGGAATCCAGATATTCCTTGCGCTGCAATTGTTCCTGAAATTCATCGATCGCGGCCAGATTAATCGGACCAAGTTTTTGAATCTTGCTTTCAATCTCGGTGATACGCTCCTGCCAGGGCTCCACGGCGGCTTCTTCCGGCATGGTATCCTGTAAGCCTGCCAGCTCATGACCGGTTTCCAGCAGTTGTTCCTGCATGGTTTGGCTGCGAATCCGCAATTCCTGGACCGCGAACCGGGATTCATCCATGGCGTCCTTCATTTTCCGGCTTTGTTGTTCCGTCAGGTTGCGCTGGGTTGCCTGGTTGCGCATGGTGTGCTCGATTTCTTCCATATGCTGGCGCGCCTGATTGAGCTTGGCTTCCACTTCCAAACGCTGCGACAGCAGGCCTTCCAGAATTTCTTCCAGGCCCGCCACCGGCGTTTCGCAATTACGCATATCGTCCTGCAGACTGTCGCGGCGCGTATAAAGTTGTTCGATTTGAGATTGCACCCGCTCCAGGCTCTGTCGGCTGGTTTCCAGCGCGGTACGCGCCGATTGAATTTTCACGGCAAGTTCGTGGGCGGTATCCTGGTACCGGCGCGCCTGGTCTCGGGCTTCCTGCAAATAGCTGCTGCGGCTGTCGCGCTCCTGAACCAGCTGTTCGCGTTGCTGGCTCAATATTTCCAGTTCGTTGATCAACCCTTCCAGACTCAAGCGGGCGCCGGACATCTGCGCCTCATCCGCGGCGATCTGTTGTTCCAACTCCGTCGCCTCGGCGCGCACCCGGGCGTCACGTTGATGGGTCTGTTCGTAATGGGCACGCTTGCCGCTGATCAGGGACTTGATCTCCGCCAACTGCCGGTTGACTTGATTAATCGCCTCCTGCAATTCCTCCCGCTCATCTTCCTTGCTCTGCAGCGCATCCCGGTTGTGTTCAAGGGCAGCCACCAATTCGGCTTCGTGCGCTACCAGTTCGGCAATTTCCTGGTGCAGATGTTTCAATTCCTGTTCGCGTTCGATGACGCCGGCACGGGCGTCGGCGTCCCGGGCAACTTTTAACCAGTTGGGACCAATCCACACACCTTCGGGCGTTATCACCGAGGCATTGGCATGCAATGACTGACGCATATGCAGCGCCGTCGCCAGATCCGCCGCGGCATAGACGTTGCCCAACAGGGAATGCACGGCCCAGGGGGAACGGATTTTGGCGCTCAATAACGTGGCGTCTGATTCCGGCGAAACAGCCACCTGATTGTCGGTGTCAAACACCGCCAGCGATCCGGCATCCAGCGTGTGTAACACGCTGGCGACGGGATCCAGGCCGGAGGTGCACACAGCCTCCAGATTGAATCCGAGCACGGTTTCCACGGCTCGCTCCCAACCGGGCGCTACCTCAAGGCCTTCGGCCAGGCGCTTGGCGCCTCCCAGTCCGTGGTGCTCAAGCCAGCGGGTAACGCCGCTGTCGTTCTTGCCCAGCGCCGCCTGCTGCAGCGCCTCAAGCGATGCATAGCGGCCCCGTTGCTGCTGCACGCGACTGCGCGCGCCGTCAAGCTCCCGGGAGACATCTTGAATCAGATGCCGCTGGTCGCCGATCTCACGCAACAGATCCTGCAGTTTCTCCTGTAATTCCTGCTGCTGTGCGCCACTCTCCTGCTGGCTGGATTCCGCGACGGAAATTTCCTCCGCCAGCGTATCCAGCGTCAGGCCGCCCAGTTCTTCCTGGAGTCGCAGCAAACGTTGCTGGGCTTTAAAGGCATGTTCTTCACGATGGGTGATGGTGGTGCGTTGCACTTCCATTTCCCGGGATTTTAGCGCATTGTCGTGGTTAAAAGTCTCCCACGCCTGTTGCCATTCCTGCATCGCCTGCTCCGCCGCCTCCAATTGGGCGGAAGACTCCTCCGACATTTCCTGAGCACCGGCGACCCGCGGCTCCAGATCCTCCAGTTGTGAACTCAGGTCGGCGATTTGCCGCTGGTCCATATCGAGATGGGATTCCGACTCGGCGATGCCTTTTTCCACCTGTTGCAGATCCAGGCGTAATTGTTGACGTCGTTCCTTGGCATGTTGAATATTCTGCTCAATGCGGGCAATGTCCGAACCGACCCGGTAGTACTCACCCTGTACCTCATTGAAAGCATCGGTGGCCTCGATTTGTTGTTCCCGCCCCTTCTCCAGGTCCGCCTCGATGCGCCGCAATTCCGCGACTTCTTTTTCGTAGGCGATTTCCTGCTCGCTGATGCGCCTGTCGATCTCCTGCAATTCCTGCTGCATGCGGGTCAGCTTCAGCACCAGCAGTTGCGCCCTCAGCAAACGCTCTTCTTCCTTGAGCACCTTGAAACGCTCCGCGGCGCGCGCCTGGCGTTTGAGTTTTTCCAGCTGTTTCTCCACCTCATCGCGCAGATCCAGCAAGCGTTCGAGATTTTCCCGGGTGTGGCTGATGCGGTTGCCGGTTTCGCGGCGCCGCTCTTTATACTTGGAAATGCCGGCGGCTTCCTCGATGAAATTACGCAGTTCCTCGGGGCGGGCCTCGATCAACCGGGATATCATGCCTTGTTCGATAATGGCGTAACTGCGCGGTCCCAGGCCGGTGCCCAGAAAGATATCGGTGATGTCCTTGCGCCGGCAGCGACTGCTGTTGAGGTAATAGTTGGAACTGCCGTCACGGGAAACGATACGTTTCACCGAAATTTCATTATACTGGGCATATTGACCACCCAGTTTTTTATCGCTGTTGTCGAACAGCAATTCCACCGACGCTTGCCCCACGGGTTTGCGTTGGGTGGAACCGTTGAAGATGACATCGGCCATGGAGTCGCCGCGCAGATGTTTGGCGGAGGTTTCACCCATCACCCAGCGCACCGCATCAATGACATTGGATTTGCCGCAACCGTTGGGACCCACCACGCCCACCAGGTTACTGTGCAAACTGATTTGGGTGGGATCGACGAAGGACTTAAAGCCTGCCAATTTAATTTTTGTGAGTCGCATGCAATTCCCAGGAAATAATGGCTAAAAAAACCGCAAAAAGGCTACAATGCACCGCGACAAAACTACCACAGAGAATACCCTATGCCTACCCAGCCCAGTAAAGTATTGGAAACCTTTCCTAATCCCCATGCGGAACGGGATTATGCCATCCATATCCGGATTCCTGAATTCACGTGCCTGTGTCCAAAAACCGGGCAGCCGGATTTCGCGGTCATCAATATCGACTATATTGCTGATCAGAAATGCGTCGAACTGAAGTCCCTGAAACAGTATATGTGGTCATTTCGGGAGGAAGGCGCGTTTCATGAAGCCGTCACTAACCGGATCTTGAGCGACCTGGTAAGCGCCTGCGCGCCCCGTTTTATGAGAATCACCGCGGATTTCAACGTTCGGGGGGGCATTTACACCTCGGTGGTGGTGGATCATCGACAAAACGGCTGGCAACCCCCTGCCCCCGTCACTTTGCCCTGACGCGCGCATACCAGGGGCGCCATGGCGGCGGATCAACTCTTTCTGGGCATCGACCTGGGCACTTCCGGGTGTCGTGCGGTGGTGATCGACCGCCAAGGCAAGGCCATTACGGAAGTCCAGGTAAATTATCCTCACTCTATAAGAGGTAATGGTGCTCGGGTGGAACAGGCCCCGGCGGACTGGAGCGCTGCCCTGGAAGATGCCATCCGTATTGCCACTGATAATATCCGGAAAAGTTCGGTCTGGGACACCCATGAATTGCGCGCCGTGGCGGTCGATGGCACCTCCGGATCAGTGCTTCTACTGGACGATGAGGGCATCCCGGTCAGCCCCGCCTTGTTGTACAACGACAGCCGTGCGCGTGCCCAGGCAGAACGCATCCGGGATTGTGCGCCAAGCACCAGTGCGGCCCATGGCACGGCATCGGGATTGGCAAAAGTGCTATGGCTGCTTGATCAGGGTTATGGTGAGAAAGCCGCGTGGGTCTGCCATCAAGCTGACTGGGCCCTGATCCATTTAGGTGCTAACCCTGGCATCAGTGATGCCAATAGCTGCCTGAAAACCGGCTTTGATGCCATCCACGGCCATTGGCCTGACTGGGTTTATGGCCTCCTTAATAATATGGATATATTGCCCAGGGTCCTCCAACCCGGTGCAATCGCAGGTAAAGTCGAACCCGCGCTCTGCGCGCGCTGGGGACTGCCAGACGACATGTTGCTGGTCGCGGGGACCACCGACAGCACCGCGGCCGTCATGGCGACAGGCGCCAGTGAGCCGGGTACTGGTATCACCTCCCTGGGTTCCACGTTGGTGGTTAAACTGCTGGCGACAACACCTATCTTCGCACCTGCTGATGGTGTGTACAGCCAGCCCTTTGGTAATCAGTGGCTGGTGGGGGGCGGTTCGAATAGTGGGGGAGCCGTGTTACGGCACTTTTTTTCCGATCAGGACCTCGTGGTGCTGAGCCAACGCGTGAACCCGCAGCGGGATGCTGGACTCCACTACTATCCGCTGCTGACCCCCGGCGAGCGGTTCCCCGTCAATGACCCGGATCTGCCCGGGCGCATGAAGCCGGTTCCGCAAGATCGCGCTCTATTCCTTCAGGGCTTGTTGGAAGGGATGGCGGAGATTGAGCACCTTGGATACCAGAAACTGCATGCCTTGGGCGGACCATCACTGCGTGGGGTTTATACTGTGGGTGGCGGCGCCGGGAATAAAGTTTGGGAATGCATCCGCGCCCGCACCTTGGGAGTTAACATGCTGACGCCGTTGCATCGGCAAGCAGCCTATGGCGTGGCGCTGTTGGCACGCGATGGTTGGCTGGCGCGTGGCACTGACGACTAACCGACAGCCGACGGCGCATAAATCACGGCCATCCGATCGCACATTGCGAGTCTACCCCGCTCCCTGGCGCGCCCATGACGCAGCATAACAGTAGGATTTTTCTCACAGCAACCACGTAGGTTACTGCTATTTTCCGCTACCATCGGCCTCTGTGCACATCGTTATGGACAAATATTACTGTAAAAAAATATCGGCCCGCCGATATCACTGATAGGCAATGCGGTTAATTATTTAGTGTTTCGCTAGGTAATCCAGCCCACGCAAGGGCTGTGACACCGCATCTTCGGCGGCATCTATCGGGAGTTGAACGATGGAAAAGAAACTGATTTTTATCAAGGCGGAACACGTCAAATCATTTAACCTGGCGGGCAGACTGGAGAGTTCCCAGGAGCGGCAATATTTCCGATATATCTGCCATGCACCTGAAGCCGAATGCCAAATGGCACCCGTGGTATGCAGAGTTCAAGAAAAACTGAACACGTTCGACGAACCCAAGTGGGAAGTGGATGAACGTACCTGCAGACGCTGTTTTGAGACCCACAGCAGGGCCCTCGAAGATCTGTATAACGCTGCGTAACGCTGGGTTCACGACTGCCCCGCGCTAACCACTTAACTTCTCCAGTACTTTAACGGGAGAACTGACATGCTCCCGTTTGCTTGCGGAATCCAGCACCTCAGAAGTTCCAGTGATATCCGACATTTGCGTTGTAGCGGTTATGATTCTCGTCAGAAACGTCCGGTGGACTGGTAGCCGTTGGATCGGATTTCGTGTTGCCCTTGGCGTAGCGCCACATTTCCATGCCGACCTGGAACTGTAATTCCATATCCTTGCCCACTTTGTAGTCCAGCTTGACAGTAGGCCGGTTACGCGTCAAGGTCGGTCCATCCTTCTCTTCGCGGGTATCAATACGATAAGTTAAATCCCAACGCCAGGCTTGAACGGGTAATCGCACCGCCACCGACAATAGATAGTTGTCATAGTTTGCGGTATCAGACCAACGCAATCCGAATACATAAGTATCCCGGTCATTTAGCAACCGATTGAAAATCATCTGCGTGGAAACATAGTGCTGCTTGTCTTTGCTATCGTCCACGGTTATCTGATCGACGTTAAGCGTTTTGCTGGTTTGTTCCGATTGCGTCAAATCCGCATTGAACTGCACGCGCTCACTGGCTTGATGGGAAACTCCAAGCGTCGTCGCTGTGGACTCGCCGGTCCACTTCAGGGCCAGATCGCGTATTTCCTCCGCATTGAGTGTTTGCAACAGGTCTTCCACGGTGGCACCGTTTGCGGCACCACTTTGCGTCGCGGTACTGCTTTGCAGCAAGGGAGTCCGTCGATAATCAAAATTGAAATTTACGTTGCTCCGGTCAGTAATATTATACTGCCCCCGCAACAACAAGATATTGAGTGCCTTGAAGTAAATGTCATAGTCCACAAGGTTAAAGAAATTACCCTTGGAGGCATGGAAGTAACGTAACTCATAACCCGCGGCCTCACGATCAGTGATACCGTTCACATCCTGATGAATGTAGTACGGAGCCAAATCGAGATTGGTGATGACATCGCTGAACTCGAAATTCAGGCCCCAGAACGGTTTATCGGTGGAAATCGACGATTTATTCTGAAACTCGACAGGATATCCCCACACCACATTGACCCGCATCTGTCGCAACAAATCGTAACCGAGCAATACGCCGTCGAATCTGCCCAAAACTCCACCGGAAGATCCCGACTGGCGTCCAAGCTTGGCATAAAACCCGGCTTTTGAATTCTTGATGTCTGAATAGAACTGGCTGAGGATGAAATCGCCATTTTCATCATCCAGAAAATCATAGTCGTGATTGCCGTAGAGGAAATTGCGAATATCATAGTTCGTGGTACGCACGCGCCAACTGGTGGAAAGTTGCGATATCAGCAAAGACTGGTCCAGGTGCTTATTGGTGCCCTTGATATCGTTCGAACCATAGTAATAGTATTGCGAAAGCGAGCCGAAAGTTTGCGAAGTATAACTCTTGACCAGCGTACTTTCGTCTGCCTGCTTAAGCTTTTTCTTTGGTTTCATCTGGTGACTAATGAGATCGGCAAGACGCTGACGCACCCGGTCCGTGCTCTCGCCCTTGGGATACTGTTTTATATATTGACTATAAATGGATTTGGCATGTGCAACCTGGTCATTGCGCTCACGAGCCACGCCCAAGAACTCCAATGCATCGCGTTGCTGCTCGCTCCCCTCGAAGCCCATTAATTTCGTGAAAATCTGGATGGCTTTGTCATTTTCGCCTCGCGTCAATGCGTCCTTACCCAAACGCATCAGCTTATCGGCTTCTGATTCCGTCACTTGTTTCGTCGGCAAATCTGATTTCGGCACAACCGCCGGCTCGACTGTCGGTGCATCCTTTGGTGCAACTGGCGGCGCAACTATCGGTGCAACTGCCGGTGCCACCAGTGGTAATGGTGCCTCACGCTTGCGTTTCGACTTGGGAAGAGAGCGCTCTACCCCGGCGGCGATCTCCGGCAGTTTGATGGTCAAGGCATTGGCACCGGGACCTGGCAGCACTTCGATGCGTACATATTTGCTGAAACTCAGCAACAACTTCGGACCCAAGCTGTCCTCGGTGAATACCACATTGCCCAAAGGGATCGCGGGTGATACCGGCGGTTTCAGAACTTCCTTGGGATGAAATGCCGACTCACCTTTCGGGGGCTTATTGCTCGAGCTCTTCGCGTCAGGTTTACCGGCCGATGACTGCCGAAACTTGAATCGAATGGTATAGATGGACGCGATCCGACGTGGCGCGACGGAGACATATTCCACCTCGTCAGTGAACATGATTTGAATAGCCGCGGTATCCTTATGATCCGCGTATTCGACGCCCTGGAGAATAGGCTCTCCCGGTGGCCGGTGATCGGCGACCGCCACAGAAACAGCCGCTCCTGCCGCGCACAGCAACAATAAAAACCTAAACACTTGGTGCATTAAATATTACTTCCCCAAACAAATTTATTCTTTTCTCTACCAACCACCGTCACTGGCGTTGTGGTGCCCGCTTCTCGTCTTCAGGATGGTTGTGAAGGTAGCATCCGTATAGATATGACAGGACGTCGTGCAATCCTGCAACTCCGTCAGCGTATAGAGCACGACCTGCGGATTCTCGGTCTTCAAATGAGGATCGGCGCGCCACTTACTCTGGTGACAACCGGCGCAATAGGGCTTGTAGCTGACACTGCGCCAGGGAATCGTGTCCGCATTGGTACTGTGACACATTGTACAATTGCCCGCGTTGTTGTGGTTCTTCGGATAACCGCTGCTGCTGTGAGTAAACCGCACGGGCAACCAGCCGGTGGTGCGATGGCAAGTATCACATTCACGCGTGGTTAGAAAATGATTATTGGGCTTGGGAGTACCGACACCACTGCCATTATGACAATTAATGCTGCAATTTCCCGTGACACCACTGTGATCAAAACCGGTGGCGGGTACCCAGGCGTTGGTACTGTGGCAAGCGCCACAATCGCTGGAAGTCACCAGATGGTTCACCGGTTTGCCGGTGGCAAAAATCCCGTCATGGCAGTTAGCGCACAAACCAGTTACTTCATTGTGATCCATGCGCGTGACCGGCACCCACGCAATTGTGTTATGGCACGCGCCACAGGCATTGCTTGTCGGTTTGTGCTTCCCGGGCTTGCCGGGCTGTTTGACATTATCATGGCATTGCACGCAATTCGGCGTTACCACGTCATGGTTCATGTTCGCTGGCAACCAGCCGCCGGGCCGATGGCATTCGCCGCAATCCGCGGTGACCACCGCATGAAAACCCACGGGTTTGTCCTTGTCATGGCAGCTTCTGCAATTACCGGTCACCGTGCCATGATCGAAATTGACGGGAAGCCAGGCATTCGTGGAATGACAGGTGCTGCATTCAGCACTGGTCTGCACATGGTTACCTGGTTTGCCGGTGGCAGTAGTACCATTGTGGCAACCACTGCAGGGACCGCTGGCATTTTCATGATTAAAATTGGCCGGGGTCCAGGCACGGGTACCGTGACAACTGTCACATTCACTATTGGTTTTGATATGGCCTCCGGGTTTCCCCGTGGCGGTATTGCCATTATGACAACTGCCACAAGGCGCGGTCACAACATCGTGATTCATATGCGCGGGCCGCCATCCCACGGTGTCGTGGCACTCGACGCAATCCGCCGTCACTGCAATGTGCGATGCGGATTTGCCCTGTGCGTTCACGCCATTGTGACAAGACGCGCAGGTACCAGTGATATTGCTATGATCAAAACGAGCCGGTGACCAGGCCAAAGTCCCATGACAATCGTCGCATTGTCCATTGGTATTGACATGATTTGCGGGTTTACCCGGTGCCGTGGAGCCGTTATGGCACACTTTGCACGACCCCATCACCGCGGAATGGTCCATATTGGCAGGCATCCAAGCGACGGTGGTATGGCAATCATCGCAGGTATTGGTCACGAGAATATGTTTTTCATTTTTACCCATCGCGATACTGCCGTTGTGGCAACCTGTACAGTTGGTGGGCGTCCCTTTGAATACACCTTTGAGATGGCAAGTCGCGCAACCCAGGTTTTCATGTTTTCCACTAAGCACGAATCCGGTGGCGAAATGATCAAAATCCTTGGCCTTTGCCCAAGCATTCGGCACGACGAACAGTACGGCCAGCAGCAACAAGAGCGACCAGGACACGCCAATCTTGCCCGCGATATTGATGGGATTTAGTAGTTGTTTATTTTTCATACCCGAACTGCCAATTGTACGCAAGTTAATTGCCGCTATTCATGCGCGTTAAGCTAACGCATATTTACATTCTCAAAGGCCTTGGTGTCATGACAACGACCGCAGTTGCGTCCGAACTGCCCTTCATGAATATCATTGTGGGCATGACATCGATAACAAACACTGGAAATTTTCAGATCCTCTTTGACAACTTCCTTGTGGCAACGCTCGCATGCGATGCCTTTATGGGCTTCCTTAAGTGGATACTTGGTTTGTTTGTCATGATCGAATTCCCATACCTTCCAGTCGGTGGAAAAATGACAACGCTGACATTTCTCACCCATGCGCAGCTTATGTTTGTCATGCTGCTTATGACATGAGTAACAGTTTATTTTTACCTCACTGAAAGTGCCAGAACTGTGACACTCTTCACACGTCAGCCCGGCATGGGCTCCTAACAGAGGAAATTTTGTCAAATTGTGATCGAACGCAATTTGTTTCTGCCAACCCTGTTCATTATGACAGTCATTACACCGCTTGCCCTGTTTGCCGGCATGCGGATCATCCTGCTTGTGACAGGCATAGCATTCGCTCTTTGCCTTGTCCTTATATAAATCACCCGGATGACAACTCTGACAACGGACTTTTTCATGCTTGCCCTCCAGCTTGAAATCCGTTTTATCGTGGTCAAATTTTTGCTTGGACCAATTCTCCGTCTTATGGCAATCCTGGCATTTCTTGCCGTACAGCCCTTTATGCGCATCGACGAACTGGTGACAGAAATAGCAATCCCGTTTTAATTTCCGTTTTTCGTCCGTCTGCTTGTGACATTGGTCGCAGATAACATTTTTATGCTTGCCATCGAGTGGAAATTTAGTGTCCTTGTCATGATCAAATTTATAGGACGCCCAACCCTGCTCGGAATGGCAATTCTTGCATTCCTTGCCGTTCTTGCCCTTGTGTTTGTCATCACCCTTATGACAACCAATGCACTCCTTGGGAATATTGATATATTGCTCATTAGGATGGCAATCGCTGCAGCGCACACCTTTGTGCTTACCTTTCAACGGAAATTTCGTTTTACCATGATCGTAGACGAAATCACCCCAGGTGCTGGCCCGGTGACAGCTGTTACATTGTTTGCCCAGCTTTCCCTGATGCGGCTCGACTTTTTTGTGGCAGTCAACGCATTCCGATTTCGCTTCGTAATACTTCTTGTCCTTCTCATGGCACTTGGTACACGGTACCGTGGCGTGGCTTTCCTGAAGAAAGAAATCGGTAAAATTGTGATTAAAGGTCTGGTTATCAAGAATAATGATGTTGTTTTCCCGACCCTTGTGTTCGGAATGGCAGGCGTTACAATCTTTGTTGCGGATTTCCGGCGTACGGCCGTGTAAGCCGTGTTTATTCTCTATATCCTTGCGAATATTCTTATGATCATGACACTTAAGGCATAGATCATTCTGCTTGGTTTTGCGGAAGAATTCATGGCATTGGTTACAATCCGCCTCGTATTTCGCGTGCGGCTTGGAAAGTTCGCCGGGCATTAAGGCCCGCTCCACCGAATTGATCACATCGGTAGCCGCACCCGCAGGTGGTATTCCACACAAGACGACTATTGCCGCCAGAAGCAATCTTTTTCCCAACATCCGTAAACATCTTTATTATTGTCTAGTACATATGAACGGCAATGACGTGCACTACACCGCTGATGACCAACAGATAGAGAAGTGGCACGTGTGCATGGCGCCAGAAGGAGAATATTTTTTCATAAACACCCATCAGAGCCGCTTTACGCAGCGTATTCATGTATTCGCGAAAATCTCTCTTGAAATGCAGGTATTTATTTCTGGCTTCTTTCTTGCTCAAGCCCTTACGCTGACCGATGGCATAAACATACTTCTTCGCGTCCCGCAGTACGCCATACCAGACGATCCAACTGCGAATCTTGAACATCACTAACTTATAGAACGCGTGCAATAAATCCTTGGGTTCATCAAGCACCGATTCCTGAAAACGTTCGATGCGACTGGAGTGAATGCGCCGCCCGAAAAACTGCATGAGGTCACGGACTTCCTGCGCTTGCATGCGGGTGCCATCCAGACCCAGATAAATCTTCGAGTACAGGTATCTGCCGACAACGCCACTGATGAATACCATGGTCATGGACACCAAAGCAATACCGCCATTGAGCGAACCGATATGAAACGTCGAATGGAACAGCACCATATAGGGCCCGACGATCCCCAAAACAATGTGCAATTGCAGCCAATGCCGCATGAATTTGGTGGCGCGCAACCACCGTACGCGCTTCATCGCGGAATAAGCAATAGCAAACAGCATCACCACGCCGCCGACCAGGCCCAGGTAATAACCCAAACCATCTTCCGGCGTATAGTAACGCTCTCTCCAGTAAATCCTGCCCAACGCGTAGATAACGACAAACAACACCATGATACCCAAAGCGAAGGTCACCTGGCGATCCTGCGCCAATCTAGTTACCTTGGCACGTGCCACCTGGATGCGCGCATTAACCGCCGATGTCTTGTCGTTAGGTTCGTCTTGCCGCTGATGCTCGGCACTGGCCGTGGCAGTTACCGCAGAATCACGCGCGGTACCTGATTTTTCAAAACTGACCAAATCGGCCGCAGTATTGTTATATCCCATTCCTGACTTCCCTACTCAACCAACATGAAGTAACCGAGGTAAGATACTTTAATCTCACAAGCCTGCAATATTATGGATAATCCCATTAATATAATGCGCTCACTGTCACAAAATCAAAGTATACATTTACCTACATTATGCAAAATTATGCAAAACCTAATTACATTGCCGGTGCATCCGTTATATTGTGAACACGGCCTTTTTATAACCGGCCTTCATTAACAATGACTTAATTATTCATGTATACACTATACATCTTAAATTATAATGTTTTGATGTGAGGTCAGGATGTCTGGAGAAATTCTAAATTATCTGGTGATAATTCTCTATCTTATACCCGTTTTTGCTTTTATTTCCTGGCGCGCCCGCGTACACCAGCGGCGGGAAGCGGCCCATATCCGGGAACTGGAAGAAAATCAAAAAGCTGGCTTGATGGAACCGGCCAGCTTACACCCCAAGATTGATCAAATTCTGTGCATCGGATGTAACACCTGCGCGCCCGCCTGCCCGGAGGGGAATGTCCTGGGTATCATTGGATCTCGCGTTGAACTGATTAATCCGACCCATTGTATTGGCCATGGCGCCTGTGCAATCGCCTGTCCGGTTGGCGCTATAACGCTTGTTTTTGGCACAGAAAAACGGGGAGTGGATATCCCGACCCTGGATCCCAGTTTTGAAACGAATGTTCCAGGAATTTTTATCGCGGGTGAACTTGGCGGCATGGGCCTCATACGTAATGCAGTCACCCAAGGCAAGCAGGCCATCGACAGTATCACCAAAAAACCCGGCGTTGGCAAAGGTGGAAAATTATTGGATGTGGTCATCGTAGGCGCCGGTCCAGCAGGATTTTCGGCCACGCTCGGCGCCCATCAGTTGGGGCTGAAATATGTCACTATTGAGCAAGAATCCTTCGGTGGCACTGTGTCACATTACCCGCGCGGCAAAATCGTCATGACCCAACCCGCGATGCTGCCCATTGTCGGCAAAGTCAATTTCCGAGAGACCACTAAAGAAGCCTTAATGGAATTCTGGGAAAAAACGCGGCAGCAAACCGATATTAAAATCAACACCCATGAAACCATGACCGCTGTGGAACCCATCGAGGGCGGATACGTAGTCACCACGTCGAAAAAACAATACCATACCAAAACCGTATTGTTGACCATCGGTCGCCGCGGCTCACCCCGCAAACTGGAGGTACCCGGTGAAGACTTGCCCAAAGTGGTATACCGCCTGATTGATCCGGAACAATACCGCGGCCAGCATGTGCTGGTGGTCGGTGGCGGTGACAGTGCCCTGGAAGCAGCACTTAGCATCGCGGATGAACCGAAAACCACGGTAACATTATCGTATCGAAGCGCGTCCTTTAACCGTGCCAAACCCAAGAACCGCGAAAAAATCGATGCTGCGCAAAAAGCGGGGAAAATAAACGTCCTCTATAAATCCAATATCAAGGAAGTCAAAAGCAAGAGCGTCATGGTGGAACAGGAAGGCAACATTCTGGAAATTCCCAATCACATCGTGATTGTCAGTGCCGGCGGGGTGATACCGATGCCCATGCTCAAAGCCATGGGCATCAAAGTTGAAACCAAGCACGGCACCGCGTAACCCCGCCGATACCCCGGACTTCCCAGTGGCTCTATAACTTCTGCCGGATATAACTGGCCACGTCCTTGTAGCCGTGGCTAGTGGCGATGCTGAAGGGTGTGTCACCGGTTTTGTTCTTGATATCCAGTTCCGCCCCATGCTCCACGAGGTAGGTAACAATCGCCAGATGCCCCTTGGACGCGGCGAATATGATGGGTGTCGACCACACTTCATTTTCAGTGTTGACGCCGACGCCTGACTTGATCAACAGTTTAACGATCTCAAGATTGCCGGTATCGCTGGCAATATGCAAAGCGGTATTACCCTGCTGATCCGTGGAACGCAGGTCCGCGCCAATGGAAAACAGGAAATCAACCAGTTTGGCGTCACCACTACGCACCGCAGCCATAGCAATGGATTCGCCGTTATGCTTGCGGTGATTGATATCCAATCCTTTCTTTATCAACAAACGAACCGCATTGTCATTTTTGTAACGCGCGGCCAGCCACAACATATTTCTGCCGTCGTTATCCATCCAGTGGATTCCGGCACCGGCATTTACCAGGAACACGGCGATATCGTCCGCGCTGTTTTTCAAAGCGTCCGTCAGCGGTGTATCGCCATTCTCCGTACGCTTGCTGATATCGGCACCCGCTTTCAGAAGATCGCGCACCAAAGCCAGCTGGCGTTTGTCGACGGCGTAGAATAGTGCGGTTTGCCCCTGCTTGTCCGCAAGGTCCTGTCGGGGTTTATACGGCAGCAGCAGGCGTGCGATATCGAATTGCCCTTCGTCCAAAGCAATCATCAGCGCGGTACGGCCGTTACGCGCCTGTTTATTGATGTCCACCTGGTTGGTAAGCAAGGATTGCACGACATCGGCATTTCCTTTGCCCGTAG
This sequence comes from Gammaproteobacteria bacterium, assembly GCA_024641505.1. Taxonomy (GTDB): domain Bacteria; phylum Pseudomonadota; class Gammaproteobacteria; order SG8-11; family SG8-11; genus UBA6920. Next base: position 40,942 of record JAHECY010000009.1, on the reverse strand, counting down.
CCAGCATCAGCGCCGTCATGCCATCGGGATTCTGGGCGTCTTTCTGCTGACCCGATCGCAGAAGGTTGTTAACATCCAGTATTTTACCGTTCCAGGCGGCGATCATCAGCTCGGTCCAACCCTTGAACAGATCTTGTTGCCGGCGTTGATCCTGACGTTTTAGCTCTAACTCAGGAGTCTCCACCACCTTGTACAGGATACCGCCTTTGCTGCGCAGGAATTTCAAAATCAAATTCTGGTTCTTGGCTTCGGCAAGTGTCACGGCGCTGTGCCCGGCACGATTCTTACTGTTAATATCCGCCCGCTTGGCTACCAACACACGCACTACTTCCAAGTGCCCTCTTTCCGCGGCAAGCATCAGAGGAGATTCCTGCAGGTTGTTCACTATATTGATACCGGAACCGGCCTGCAATAGTGTGTTAACGGTGGCAGCCGATCCCGCTTGGGAGGCAAACATCAAGGCGGTCCATCCCTGCTTGTTTTTCATATCGATGTTCGCGCGGTGGCTGATCAAGGAGGATACAATCGCATCGAATCCTTTACCGGCCGCCAGCATAAGCGCGGTGTCACCATATTCGTTCTGCAAATCCGCCGAATTTCCAGCCTTGAGCAGCGCTTCCACCGAGGCACTGCTGCCAGATTTCGCGGCTAGCATCAGCGGCGTCCAGCCCTCGTTATTCTTGACACGTGAATCAGCGCCTTTGGCCAACAACGCGGTGACTGCGGGCGCATAGCCGAGGTCAGCGGCGACCATCATGGCATTCTGACCGATGGCATCGGTAATGTTGACATCCGCTCCCGCCGCCAGCAGCTTATTCAGCACATTCTGTTTTTTCTGCTGTATTACATAATGAAGTATAGGAATACCGCTGCTGTCCTTGTAATTCACCTTGGCGGGCGAGTGCAGCAGCATATCAAGAATCTGGGTTTCATCGATTCTTAACGCATGATACAACGGTGACCACCCCTTTTTGTCGGCGAGATTTACATCCACGCCGCTGCCCAACAGCAGCGATACCACCTGGCTCTTGTTATCACTGATAGCCTCGATCAGCGCGGTGCGACCTAACTCGTCCTGATGATTCATAGACCCGTTGTACTTCAATAGCGCGCGTACTGCCCGCACGCTGCCTGCCTTGGCGGCACGCATCAAGGCGGTTACTCCCTGTTGATTGGCGTGATCAACGGCAGCCCCTTTCTCAAGCAACAACTGCACAAGACCATCGTGCCCATATTGAGCCGCGAGCAACAGCGGAGTATTTTGATATTTGTCCAGTTTATAATCTACATTCTTTACTTTCTGGAGTATCGCATTGACCTGGTCGACGTTACCGTCACGCAAGGCGCTGGAAAAAATCTGAGGAATATCTTCGTCGGATTTTATTTCCACTACGGGTTTGATACCTTCCTTCTCCAACTCCATAAGACGCTTCAATGCCGGCGCATATTGTTTCTTGGCGGCCCGACCGTACCAGATCAGCGCACGCTTGGCATTTTCTTCGACACCCCAACCATTCTCCAACATCACCGCAAAACTGAATTCAGCTTTGTCGTAGCCCTTTTTGGCCGCTTCCTCAAACCATCTAACGGCTTCATCCAGATTTTTCCTGGTGCCCATCCCGTTCCGATACAGACTACCCAACTGGTATTGCCCCTCGGGATCGCCCTGGCTCGCGGCTTTCTCATACCAGGAAAATGCCGCTTTGAAGTCCCGGCGCACACCCCACCCCTTGCGGTACAAATCACCAATACGTATCTGCGCTTGCGCATTACCTTGTTCGGCAAGTGGTTTCCAGATCTGCAAGGCGGCCACGTAATCCCCTTTTTCCAAGGCTTGGTCGCCCGTTTCGACACTGGCGAACACGGACTGCGTCAACATCATCAATATCAGACATAATCCAATCCGGACCTTGGCAATGCCGATCACGTCAATTATCCTGGTGACTGTTTGAGAAATATTTCTGTACAATTCCATGGCTTGAATTCATTCTCTGATTAATCGTTATTGATCTCTTTATACTGATACATGCCAAACGATATTGATACACTGATCACGGTTTTGATTCTTGCTGGCGGTCAGGGTAAGCGTCTGGGAGGTATCGATAAGGGTTTATTGTCGATTACTGGACAACCTCTGATCGCATTCATTTTAGGGAAACTTAAACCCCTCTATCCCCGTATCATCATCAGCGCAAACCGCAATTTGGACAGCTACCAGCAATTTGAGGTTCCGGTGCTAGTTGACAACGTGCCGGGATATCCAGGACCGCTCACCGGCATCAACACTGCGCTGCAACAGGTCACCACGCCCTATCTATTGGTTATACCATGTGATATGCCCCACTTCCCGCTGGAACTCGGTCGACGCCTGCTACAGCGCCTGAAGGAGTGTCACGTCCAAATAGCCGTTGCCCATGACGGGGAGAGGTTACAACCACTTTGTTGTTTAATGTCGACATCACTGAGCAATTCCTTAACATCCTATTTGGCAGCAGGCAAGCGACAAGTTGGTCACTGGATTATGGAACAACCCCACGTGGTAGTGGATTTTTCGGACGAAGCTCAAGCTTTTATTAATCTCAATACTCTCAAAGATATTGATGATTTCCTCACACCACAACCATAGGGTATTTACAACGCCTGCAGACGGAACGCCAATATTGGCCTTCATTGGCACCAGCGGCAGTGGTAAAACCACGCTGCTTAGGCAATTGATTCCCTTATTGCGCGCCCAAGGTCTCGCCATCGGTTTGATCAAGACGACGCATCACGATTTCGAGATCGACATCCCAGGCAAAGACAGCTACGAACTTCGCAAAGCAGGCGCGACACAAGTGCTCTTGGCATCGCGCCACCGTATGGCATTGATCGCTGAACAATCACCCGCTGCGGCCGAGCCGGATCTGCAATACTTATTGTCAAGACTCGACACCACTTCGCTGGATCTGGTGTTGATAGAGGGCATGAAACACGCGGCAATACCAAAGATTGAAGTCCATCGCAATGGACTTTCCAGTACCTGGTTATATCCGGAGATCAACGATGTCATTGCCTTGGCCTGTGATTCTCAACCGCCGGCATTGCCCCATCCCACCATCCTGGGATTGCACGACATGGCTTCGATTGCGAATTTTATTATGGAACATCTCAAACACAACCCGTGAAATATTTTTTAGGCGACTAATAGCAGTTATTGGACGATGGGCTGTCACTCTTCCAGAAATGGATTCTTGGGGGCGGTGGCCGCATCTGGCTTGGGAAGAATCGGCACGGGAATCCGGGACATTCCTGCATCCCGATGGTTACGCGTAGCACGATCAACGTTGCTTGCTTCATCGCCGGAATGAAAAAACACCGCCATAAGAAACGCAAAAAATAGCGCATTGGCGGGAATATGCAAGTTAAAATCCGTCATCCCATGGAGCATCATGGCAAACACGCCGATCCCGGCGCCAATTTTCATGAATCGAAACTCACTCCAACGCTCAGTTATCCAGAGACGCGGCCACTGCCGCAGAAACACCACGATAATAGCGAACATTAGCAGGGCGGCAAGTAATCCACCCTCGAATAACCATTCGAGATAATCGTTATGCGCATGGTTGACAAAACCATCAATATTCATTTGAAAGCGTGGAAACACATAAGGAAATGTCCCTGGGCCGCTGCCCACCGGAAAAAACTCGCCAATACCCCGCAGGCTAAAACTGAAAATTTCCCACCGATTGTCGGCCAGAGGGTCTACCGTAAATCGGCTGAGCACCGGGGCCAAGCCGGTTAACACTCCCGCCCCCAGCACCACGGCGAACAAGGTTCCAAACAATCCAAAGACGTTGGTACCGCCCAACCTGCGCGCATAGGCAATCATCGCCAGCAATATCGTTATCATCGCCAACCCCACACCGCTACGGGACTGGGTAAACACCAATCCCAGCAATATCACCACGCATGTAAACGCATGCACCACTGCGTTTTGCGAGAAGTTGTCAATAAACCCAAGGGCTTTTTCCTTAAAATTACGCGCGTAACTTAGCTGGGAACGACTGCGGCCGATGGTTGCTGCCAGCATGCCCAAGGCAACAGGCAGCGCCATTTCCAACAGTCCAGCGAGGTGATTCCGATTAATATAGGTACCCACTGCGCTGCTATCGTTATACGGATTACCCAGGCGCAAGATACTAAGCGGACCATCTCCGTATTGAATGAGCCCAAGGCATGCTTCACCAAAGGCAATGACGAGAAATGCTGCTACCAGTGCTTTTACCCGGCCTACCTCCAACAGGGAAACGACAGTAAAGATGGCAACCGGGGGTAACAAAGCCAACCACGCCTGTTCGGTTTTTACCGACATTACGGACACCGACATATAGGACTGTGAATCAATTAACTTCAATGTCGTGCCATATATGTCCCGTCCCGGCAATGCGGCCCACCAATCGAAAGGCAGAGGCATAAGATAGAGCAACGGAAAACCCAGCACCGCGCCCAGCAAGATCCGCAGATCCATTCTCAACGACCTGAACCCCGGCCGTTGGATCACACAATAGAACAGCAGCCAGAGCGCTGCCAACTCGGTGATCATCAGAGGAAAGGGCCGATTCGCCGCACGAAATAACGGTGCAAAAAAGAAAATCAACAACAGGGCGATAAACAACAATCGCTGATTATAGGACGGTTTATCCCATGAGAAAAAATTGTAGAATTGCATGCCAGCAATTATTCCGGACTGATGGCACCGTTGCTCTTGTTACCACCGCCACCACTTGCCACTACCACGGCCAACCCAGCACCGACACCAACACCCACGACGATAATTTCATTCATCGACATGCCTGCGAATACCACTTCCGGCTCCCCACCCGCAGCAGCAGCCCCTGCGTCACCGCCAGTGCCTGCGTCACCGGCATCAGTGCGTGTTTTACCTGGTGACTTAGCATCACCAACGGCTTCGACACCTATGGCGGCAGCATAATAGGGTCCCACGGTCTGGATTTGTTTGCGTAACTGCTCGCAGCTCCGGGTATTCCCCAAGCTAAATATGCTGTTAGCAGCAATATCTATGGTGCAGGTATCGGAGAAAACTACGCTTACACCACCGTCCGACATGACCAGCACACGACTTCCAGGCTGCAATTGCATACCCGGCGCCGCTAACGAAAACCCCTTGCCTTGATTCACTAATACCGTCCCTTCCAGTCGTTTTAGCTGAACTGTATTCTCTGAATTCGCCAAAACCAAAGAACTGCTGAGACAAACCATGCAAGTGAATGCACAGGTGACAAATTTGTGAATCTTCATAATTTCCTAACACCAAATTATTGTGTGGCCACGGAAGCATTATCATAGGCATGATACAGCTCACTGATTACAATGTTATTATTTTCTTTTTTCACATGCAATTCAATGGCACCGCGGTAGATTTTTTCCTGATCCTTGTCATTGGGGATGACTCGTGCCTCAAAATCGGCGATCGCGTAACTGTCGTCGCCTTTCTTGTTGTGCCACTTTATGTTTTGGAGTCGAATAATCCGACTCCTGCTGCCGGTAAACAGCATTTCATAATCCGACCGAATGCCGGACTTGCCTATCTTATCATCGGCACGGGCATTATCGCTGAATAATCTCAGGAATATATCGGTTTCTCCCTTTGAATAAGCATCAATAAATGCTTCTACCAAAGCGCCTCGGGCCTTTTCGAAGCCCAGGTCCGATTCCGTACCCAAAGAATACACCGATACCTCATTACCACCCTGCGCCAACGCCATTGGAAACGGCACGAGAGCACCCAGAACGAAGATATAGACTGTTAGAATAGACCCCACCCAGGTTTTCATAACCACCTCCAAAACTACTATTCTTACGTTATTTTGCTTAATCGGTGCTTAGTACATAGCACGCTCATACATCTAAGCATTTATCATCCGATATTTCTTTAACGTATTCTGGGCTACAACGCTTCGATACTCAAGTCATCAAACCATATCTCCCCCTTGTAGACAGGGTCTTCAACGCCTTGCGTCACTGATACCAGGCGCAGCACCTGCCCATCACAGTCCTGTCGGGGAACTTTGAAATCAAAGGAGAATGTACGCCACTGATCGACACCGATAAATCGATTGCTGCGCGCAAAGGGCTGCTCCTTACCGCCAACGCACGTCAGTTGCCACTGCACTCCTGCAGCCGCCTGCAAGCTGTCGGGCCGAACCTGACCACGAAAACGGTATTTACGGGGCTGCAATATCATCAACTGTTCAATATGACGAAAATTGACGCGCTGCCCGCGAAATATGATATGAAGCGCTTTATGGCCGCTGATCCCGTAAGTGTAATCCGTCTTGATCAATACTGCGGGATCTTCCCGAACGCGCCAATCGAATCCCACTCCGGTCGGCTCGACTTCGAAACCGCCATTGACCGGCTGCCCCATTACGCTCAGATTTTCCCGGCGCAGACTATTGGCCCATACCACGAAAGCTTCGTCCCAACGCCGTTCCGCTTCCAGAAAACGCAAATAAGATTTTTGTTCCGCCAATGTCACCGGTACCGCAGCCTCGTTACGCAAGGCAAAAAGTCGCCTCACCAGTTGGTCGTTACTGGCGTTGGTCATCACATATTCGAAGAAATCGTTAAACCAGGCGGGTACAGCGATCAAGGTGTCACGCATCACTTCCATACCACCAGCCTGTTCCATGATGCGCAGAAACACCGGGAATAATTTTTGATTCACAGCCGGTTCATGGGACAACGCCCTCCCCCAAGACTCCACCGCACGGGAATACTCTCCCCCGCGCCACCAATAATCCCCCGCTTGAAGCAAGGTATTGGCGTCGTCAGGTAACAGTATTACGCTTTGGTCAGCAAATGCGTCTGCGCGCTCCTTATCCCCGAATTGTTTAAGGGAAGCAGCAAGACTCATGGCAATACGACCATCGCCAGGATTCAATTTAAGCGCGTCTGAGAGGTACTCTATACGTTGTTCAAGATGTCGTTCATCAAACGAATAAGCGACCCTATACAACGTATTGGAGTTATCCATCGACCAGGCGAGTGCGGTATTAAGGGCAGAAGGAGAGGATTGGTCGTATAACGCGTATTGCGTCAAGGTTTCACTGATCCCGTACGAAGCAATTCGCCATACTATCAGAATGGTTAATGACAGGACGCCGGCGGCAGCCACCCGCACGCTGACTTGGCGTATTTGCTTTGAAATCACCTACCCTTCCCACCCATTGAACCATGAGGTGACAGTGTAGGTTCTACGCTATCGACATGCAATAACATTGGCTAACGTACTGATCCACCAGGGAACAGTACATCGCCATTTGTGATTTGCAGGGTACGGTTATTGTTGAGCGTAGGAATGAAATAGTTGGGTGACGAAGATCTCATCAGCTCTTTTTACCACATGGAACGTCACTGTCCCCGAGTAAGCATTCATTTTATCGCTGCCCTGCGCCTTGATCTTGACTTCAAACTTCCCTTTGCCTACGGCGCGAATACCTTCTTTGGTCCAATTCATGTCCTGAATAATGAACTGGCGTACATCGGACTTCTTGAACAACAATTCATAGTCCTTGCGAATTTCGCGTATCCCAACGCGATCTTCTGTGCGGGCATCCGGATCGAACAGGCCCAGGAACTGAAACAGATTGCCTTCTTCGTAAGCGCGTACGAATTTGAACAACAGTATCGATAACTCCGTGGAACTGATCAGATCCCGCATCACAGGTTTAGCAGGTTCGGCCATAGCGACTTGTTTTCCATCACCGTCGTCTTCGGCAGGTATCGTCGTATTAAAAGGATCCGCCACGCCCTCTGGTGCAACTGAGGCAACGGCGTTCGCTGCGCCTACCGATGGCGTAACAGCGCTGCCCATTGCCGAGATGGCATTCACACCACTGCCAACGCCGCTGCCGATAGGCGCGTCTCCCTTGGCTGCAACCTGCGTCGAAGGCGCCAGCGCATCAAATTCATCGTTGGCAGGCTGTTCATTCCGAACTGCCATCGCCATGCTCTCGGCCTCAATTTCCGCCAGGCGTTGTTTAATTTTTTGTGTCTCTTCCGGATCCTGGGGTTCACCAGCGGCATCAGTGCCGGGTGCGGAATTTGCCGGTACATCCGTGACAACCGTCGGAATGATTTCCGTCGCATCCGCCAAATTGTTCTTGCGAAAACTCGATTCCTTCCGACGTTGCTCCGCGGAGCGATCGACGAGGGCTGCATTATCTTTGGAAGGTTTATTGGTGCTGACTTCCCGCGAAGCAGTCTTGGAGACAACGGAAACCAAGGGTTTGGTCGTGCTATGTGCCGATTCTACCGGCTGCGCACCAGCCGCGGTGTCAGGTTTTACCACGTCGAGTACAGTAAGCTGATTGGTATCCTCCGCGGGAGCAGTGGCAGCAGACGGTGCAACTTCATCACCCGGGGCACCGTTCGCTGGGGAACCCGCTACTTGCGCGGATGTCTCCGGCGCCTCCTTATTGCCGCTGCTGAACATCAGCGCCAACACAACGACGACCACCAGACTCATCGCCCCGATAAGCACCGGCTTTGGCAGCCAGGCGGATTTCTCGACACCACCGCGCCGGGCAGATGGATCTCGATCCCGTGCATCAATGGGCATGCGCGTTTTCGACAGGTCCAGAAACACGGTTTTTTCTTCGTCATCCGGTGCAGCTACACTTGACCGGGTGTGAACGGTCGGCACGGACTCTGGTATCAATTCCGTGGACTTTGCCAGCCGGTAGTGCACGCGCACGCGGGCCAGAATTTCCACATAGTCCGTTCCCTTGGCAAGAAAGTCGCTGGCGCCCTTACCCAGGGCCAGTTGTTTCGCTTTGGTGTCTGAGGCACTGGTTACGATGATAATCGGGATATTTGCCAGGTTCGGTCGATCGCTGGCTCGAATTTTCGTGATCAGTGCATAGCCGTCCATTTCCGGCATTTCCAGATCGGTCAGCACCAACTTCACATCCGGGTTGTCCTGAAGGATGCGCCATCCTTCATCGCCATTGCGCGCGCGCAAACACCGAAAATCATTAGATAAAGCTTTGGCGAGACTGGCACGCACTGTTGCGGAGTCATCGCAGATCAAAATTTTTGGAAGATCATCCGCACTGGCAGCGGTCCTGGGCGCGTGCGCACTTACCGTTTTCACCGCAGGAATAACATCAGATTTTGCGGAAACATGGTTGCTGGCCAGACGGACCGCATCGGCCAACACCTGTTCGGCTTCGCGCTTGACCTTCCCAGAGCCTAACACATCCGTGTCGGCAGACCGAGCTATCACGGTATTTTCGTTATGCGTCTCTAGCGGTTTTTGGCGTGTACGTTCCTGTTTTTTATAGGTTGTCGGATCAAATTGCTCGATCTGACGCCCCGTCGCGGCGAGTTTGACGTTGTAATTACGACGTTTTTCGAGATCGCGCAGCACACTGTAGGCCTGATTAACCCGCATGGAATCGGACTCTTTCCAATTAACCATGCTGCTGCGCTCGTCCTGGTAGAACAGGCCGATCAAATATTGGTAATGTTGACGTACCACATCTGCGCTGGCGTCCGTTCGAACCCCCAGCAACCGGTAATAATCCGCTCCCGGGACAAACAACACTTCTTCCACGAAGTAGGAAGCGGCATCAAATAACTCGCCAGCCCCCTGTAACGAGACATTGTTGCCAATAATCCTTACTCTTTCCTGGTCCGGTCCGGCAAGAAACGCTAACAAATCACCGATTCCTTGTGGAACGGATTTATGAACGTCGACCAAGTCACCAAATTCCGTGGGTGATCGGTAAAAATCAAGTGCCAATTGAAAAATGTTCTTTGGCATATTTTTTTTCTGTAACCCTGACCCTATCATATTATGTTAAATACCATGGCTGATACTTAAAGTAACCCTTCCCCCTTTAGCCGGGAGAACCAGTTCACTACTGACAATAACTGAGACCAACCAAGAGACGTATCCCTATCCGCGATTGGATTTGCATTTTACCATAATTAATCTGTCAATTTCATTATCGTTAACGATAAATTTCTTATACCAAAATCTTATACCGAATCTGTTCTACGGCAAAATAAGGGAGAATACAGTGGTCTACTTACAAAAAGCTTACATTGCAGGTATTGGCACCTTTCATCCATACATATACACGCCTGCGGCTCACACTATTTATAATTGAACCGGGGAAGCTGTTGGTAGATTTTTTTCACTTCCATAATAATAAGAGTGGTAACCGTAACCGCCGCGCCCCATGCGATGCTTTGATAATACCCAGCCCACCAGTCTTGCGTGGGTACTGCGCAACCGTTTCAACGCGTGCTCCATATCCCGATACCGAGTCCCTCCACTCTCTGCCACCACAAGCGTACCGTGAACCTGATTTGCCAGAATCAACGCATCTGCCAAACCCATTACCGGAGGACCATCGACAACGACATAGTCAAATTTTTGCTCTGCCAACATAAGAAGGTCTTTCAATCGTCCGCCGGAGAGCAGTTCCGCCGGATTCGGGGGAATTGGCCCTGCGGGGATCGCAAAAATTTTAGCGATGCCCGTGTAACAGGAAACTTCCGCAGCGGATACCTCTCCCACCAGATAATTAGTTAACCCTCGCTGGTTCGACAAACCCAAGACATGGTGAATCGATGGATTCCTTAAATCCGCATCAATAATCAATACTTTGGCATCCATTTGACCAAATGCCGTGGCAATATTAACCGCGGAGGTGGTCTTCCCCTCGCCCGGACTGGGACTGGTGACTTGCATTACGGCCGGCGCGCCATTAGGACCGGAAAACATCAAAGATGTTCTAGTGGAACGAAAAGCTTCGGCCAATATACTGTCGGGCTGCGTAAAGGACAGCAGGCCAATTTGCTGGGCGCCAAGAATTTCAGAGTGAAAGTAGGAGACGTCTGGTATGGCGCCAATAACCGGTATTTGACTCTTGTTTTCCAGATCATCCACTGACTTGACACTGTCATCGAAATATTCGACCAGAAAAGCCAGCCCCGTACCGGCGAACAGGCTAACAATAAATGCCAGCAACAAATTCAACTGCAAATTTGGCTTGAAACTGAATCGTGGCACCTCGGGATAATCCACTACGGAGATGTTATTGACTCCCACACCACCTGCCACCCCCACTTCCTTGAGGCGTTGTAACAGACCTTCGTACAGTTGACGATTAGTATCCACCTCGCGTTTCAGGATACTGTAATTAATGCTGTTATCCTGAAGATTCAGCGCTTCCTGCTTAAGCTCTTCCAGCCTGGCCGCCAAACTCTCCTGTTTATGGAATGCAGAAAGATAATCGGATTCATAGGCGCGGGTCAACAATACGACCTCCGCGTCGATCTTGTCCTGCAGGCTGACAATGCGCTTGCGTAACTGCGACATGGAGGGATAAGCCGGTTTATAGATCTGCAGCTTCTCCTGGTATTCGGATTCAAGTTTGGCGATCTCGTGCTTTAATTCTTGCACCACGGGATTTGCCAATACATTACTGAACACCCGGCCCTCGCCCTGAGTCATCTCCCGATACGCCACTTCCGCGGATATCCGTTCCTGCTCCGCCTTGGCTAAACTCAGTCCTGTCTCCTGCAATTGCTGCAAAATAAGCGGTTGTCGCTCCTCATCAAGACTGACAATTTCCAGTTTGCGCGCATATCCCACCAGCTTCCGCTCCGATTCTTCCAAACGGCTTTTAACCTCGCGTATGCGGTCGGATATGAAATTTTTAGCGTATGAAGACGCATCGAAGCGGCGTTCAAGATTTAGATTAATAAAACTTTCGGCGACCGTCCGGGAAATGGTCGCTGCTAACTGGGGATTCGCGCTGTTATAATGTATGCGTACCAGACGGGAACGTTTCACCGGTTCGACCACGAGATCTTTCAGAAACTTATCGACAAAACGCTCCGGATCATTCATGTCGGCTTTGGAGTCAACAACGAGTCCCAGAAGTTTACGAATACTTATATCCTGCTGAACCGGAATAAAATCCGGGTTGCTGTACAGAGAAAGCTGATCAATAACACGTTTCGTCAGGGTGCGGCTTTGCAACAATTCATACTGTGTTTGCAGGAAATCCTGGTCATAGAAATCGGTTTCCACCGGCGATACATCCTGATACTGAAATATCTTGGCGGTTTCCTTATTGATCTGCAGGGTTGTGGTGGCGCGGTAGATTGGTGTGGTCAGGTAGGTGGCCAACGCAGTGCCGAGCAATGACGCGGAAAGCACCAGCAGGATAAGCCAACGCCGACGTAAAATAATATCCCAAAGGGCATGAAGGTCAATTTCGTCATCCTCGACATAAACGACGTCACTTTCAATGTAACCTTGCGATGAATCGCGACGCTGATCAGGTCTCAGGTTGCCGATCCGATGGCTTGTCATCATGTCCTGGTTTTCCATATAAACCTATGTCAGCACCAATGGTTACGGCCTTACCGTGCCAAATGACACAAATCCTCTGAGGGTATCGGTTATGTTTTTCACGAATGACTTGGCTTCGGATCGGTGTATAACAATGACGTCTTCACCATTGACCACCGGATCGACCGCCTCGCCCGCGCGTATTTTTTCCAAATCATGAACTTCAGTAGCTTTCTCTTTGTCACCTACACGGTAAATCTGCACATTGGAGTGATCGGCAAGATCGCTGACCCCTTCCGCCATGGCAATAGCCTGCAGCAGTGTCGTTCGGCCCTTGAGCGGATACACGCCTGGCTTGATAACACTGCCTTCCACGGTCACACGTTGACTGGTAAACTCTTTGACAAATACCGTTACCTGCGGATCTTGGAAATAATCCTGCCCGAGGCGTGCTTCAAGAACGTCTTCAAGCTGGTCGACGGTTAATCCCGAAACATGCACCCGAGCAATCAATGGCAGCGAAACATACCCTTGTTCGCTGACACGCGTGCTGACCTTGTAATCCTCCGCCTGGAAGACCTGCACTTCAAGCAGATCTTGGGGACCGATAATGTAATCATCGGCCGTTTCCATGGAGTTTGGCGCCACCGCACCACTGGTGACTGGAATGAAATCCAAATTTGCGCCCTGGATGTCGGCTGCGCCAAACAGAAACACCAATGGCCACATCTGAACGAGGAAATTCCATCTAAAATTCATTTGATTACCTGGGTTCTGCATTCTGCGGGTTAGGTCTCGACTACGGGAGTCATACGGCTCCCATCATGGCCATTCGTTGACCGCTAACTTATCAGCCGGAAACATCTACAGTTTTGCCCTTAATTCCGCCTCAACCACATCAGCCATTTGCCGCTTAAACGTCATGCGGAGTCAGTTCCGCTATTACTCACGGTGCCGAAATTCTACACGGTGCTTTGCCTCATCGGCTACAGATCACAACATCAACTCACGCCAACGGCGTCCGTGCATCTCACTGTACACCATTTCATCATTGACATGAATAATACAATTTTCGTCTCCCATACCACAAACTATCTATTGCAACGATTGACGATATGGGCAGGTCGATCTACTTCCTTCAAGACCTAGTCAAACATTAACTTAATGATTCCGTTAGCGGACAACAGACATACAGCAATTGCCACAGATTTTTCCCGTTTTTTATGTTTTAGAGCGCATAGCCCTTTAACGGCGAACGAATATTACATAACTCACCAAACAGCGCCAGTAACTGTTGAATAAGAGGCGCATTACTTGTTCACATCTTGGCCGGTCGACAGCATCTATGGCTTGTTTCTAGCACTTAAAACAGACATACTCATGCCCTCGTATTTAGTGATATAACAATAATTACACTAGTACTTTCGCTATCTACCCCCATCCATAAAAAGTTGGCACATAAATTGTTGTTAAGTACTTATTAAGGGCGGGTAGGTATCGTTGCACGACTTTAGATACATAACACTCGGGTTGTTGTAGGAATATTTAGCCCTACTAAACTCAAGTGTTATAGTGAATGTATTTTAGGCCATGTGGGGAAGAAAGAATTGGTGTTGACGACTCTCTTAAATCGCATTGTTTATGCATATGCATTAATTTTCCTCTGGAGTTGCAGCCAAAGCCCGCAGTCAGATGACGTGTCGTCGACACCCGCCAAAGAAGAACCCACACCCAGCGTGCATTATGGAAGCGTAGGTGATGGACCCATAATTGGCGCAGCTATAACTTTCAGAGGCAGCAATGGCGTTGCATTTACGTCAATATCTGACAATGGCTCCGCCTCATACACGGTACAAATTCCGCCTGATATGACATATCCAGTACTCATTTCCGCAGCTGGCGGAATTGATACCGTGACCAAAAAAGCACCGACATTCACGCTATTTTCTATCGCTCCTTCGAAAACTCAGCAGACTGTTAACTTAAACCCGTTCTCGACATTAATTGCCAAAGGCGCCAAATTTCTACCTGGCGGCTTAACTCGGCAAAATGTCGACCATATGACGGCGATTGTAATCAAGCAATTGAATTTTGGTCTTGACCTGACAAAAATTCCCAACCCGCTTTATACGCCGATCGATAAGTCAAACATTGCCACTATCGTTAAGGCTGGTGAAGCGCTTGCTGAAATGATTAAGCGGACCTATGCACTTCTTTCATTGACGAAGCACGATTTTGATCTGTCCTATGACGAACTTGTCGATTCAATCGCAGGAGACCTCACCGATGGCGTTTTGGACGGCATTGGCGCGAAGAACGCGGACCCGCTTTATGCCGCAGTTGCAAATATTTTTTCGGCCCAAATTGCAGTTGAAGTATTATCCAACAATCTAGCAGTTGACGGGCAACTGGGCTTTGACGCAATTGAGCAGGCCCTTCATACAGTCATGCCGGGGCTTCCAGTATCCGCCAGCATGGAGTCAGACGCCACGATATCGAACGTATTGCTCGAACAGGCACGGAACGCGGTAAATGCAGTACTGGAGTTATCTTACAGTGTCGATGTCCTGAAAGTTGAGAGTATTCTTAAGAACACGTCGCCCGGCAGCCTTTCGAACAGCATCCCTACGATAACAAGCGCAAGTATTTCCCAATTTTACACTACTGCATATTCTGTCGCGGGCGTCGGAACCATGGAGCAATGGGAAATTGTTAACCAATCGATTCGTGACGGTTCTCTTACAGGCACAACAAACCGAAACAATGTCAATAGAGTCCCCGTATCTGCCGTAAGCGCGACTGCGTCACTGGACGCAAGTCACGGCCCGGATAATATTGTTGACGGTATTGGTTGGTCCTATTGGGCTGCCTATGGAATGCCGCAGTCGATAACGCTCGATTTGGGTACTGTTAAAAAAATTGGAAATGTACTTATTTCCTTCCTGAATTACGACCAGGACCGAACTTACAACTACTCCATCAGCCTGTCGACAGATAGTGTAAATTGGACGGATGCTATATCCAACTATCAATCCGAACCTAAACGCTGGACGGAAAATCCTTTAAGCACTGTAGAGACTCGTTATGTGAAGATAACCATAACCAGTGAAAATAACACCAACTGGGTTGGAATACTCGAAGTTGAGGTCTTAGAGCCTGCACTCCGGCCCGCGCCGCAACTTCCAAACAATCCAGGCAACTCCAACGGTAATGGGCCCATTGGTAAGAATGACTCTGTGATCGTGTTGCAGAACAGTTTCGTTGACATAGACGTGCTCGCAAATGATATCAATTTGGTTAATATACCCATACAAGTGGAAATGTACTCAAGCCCATCCAACGGCACTGCAGTGTTAAATGCCGACAATACTGTAACCTACACCCCTAACATCAATTTTGTAGGGTGGGACAGTTTTATTTATTTGATTATTGACAATAATGGCGAAGTGTCCTTTGCTGAAGTTTTTGTCCGCATTCAATGCGTGGCATGCACTCTGGTAAATATCAACGTTACATTTAAATGGAGCGCGAATTCAGATACGATTGATGGCTATGTCGTTTATTACGGTCCCACACCTGAGTCTGCCGTCATCCCAGTTTCGATTCGCCCGGTAAACCAAGCCGGATTCAATCCTAAACAACCATCTGTCTCCTTTGATGCAGCCCGTGATTTGGGTTTGAATGCCGGCGACAATGCTTGCTTCAGGTTACGTGCCTATCAGAATCAGTTAGAGTCCAGATCCTCCGATGCGATTTGTATCTCTCTTTAAACAATGGGCCTGACTATGCGCGGCAACAGGCTCGACGCCTAACCAACCCGGTGTATTCTTAAGCCCGACCGCAGAAAATTATATTGTTTCACGACCCGGGATACTGGACTCCTGCATTCGTTAATCCGCGACACACCATATTACGCCATGCATCCGTATCATGAATTAATTTCCCAATGATAACTTTGGCTCCACATCCGCCTTCGATTCCCGGTGGCAACGCAAAGTCTCCCGACGCAAGCCACAATAAATCTTCGACACAAATTCCCACAATTCCACCATCTTCCAACTGATTTTTTCAGCCTCAAATTTTTTAAGTCATTCGCGTCCGGCAATTGAATCGCACAAAACTATTTGCCTTGCTCGATCCGGCATCAATGCAAAACTGTGACATTACGCAGCATTTAAATATAATTTTGTGATGCGTACACGGTGCTAGAGAGAAAACAAGCACAGCAGACAGTACCCCAAAAGATCAAGATTAACAGAATGTTAATTATCTATGGGTGTTGCTTGCATGGGTTTCCAAAGAAAATTATTACTTACTACTAGATTCATTATTTATCTGTGGGTGTTTAGCCTTTTAACCGCTTGTTTTGGTACTAATGACATTGTTGGAACGTCTAGTGCCGAAAATGAATCGCCGGCAAACACGAGCACCGGGAACAGCGATCTAGTTGAACAACCTGCCGATGTCACGATCGAAAATGGCCTGTCAATAAGCGGTAGAACAGGCGACGGCCCCTTAGCAGGCGCAACGATTACGGTAAAGGATTTTCAAAACAATATTATTACCATTGCAACAAGCAATGAAGCAGCGACCTATACAATCACAATACCCTCAGGATCAACACATCCACTCGTCATAACATCTACCAAGGGCATTGATTTGGTGACAGGTGGTAATCCAGAGTATACGATGATATCTGTTGCTATCGATGCAACAGAGCATTCTGCCAACATAAATGCTTTTACGACAATTAGCTACTTGATCGCCACAAAATTAGACGGTGGACTTAGCCGTAACAACCTGAATCGCGCAGTACAGATAGTCTATGATACCTTCAATTTTGGGATTGATAGAAACATGATCCCGAACCCGATTACATCACCAATCAACTCAAATAATATCATGAATATGGTAATTGCTAGCGAGTTGTTATACGAAACTGTTCGCCGCTCTTACTCTCAATATAAGTCCATATATCCTGAAACCAGCTTTGATACTTTTATTGACAAATTGTCATCGGATTTGGCGGATGGAAAACTTGATGGAATAGGCATATCGGATGGAAATCCAAAATTAGCACTCCTTGTACACGTGAATACCGCAAGCTTGGTGCTCGAACTTCTTTCTGACACCTTCACAATAAATGGGACAGTTAACGCCAAGAAAGCAATAACTGAAGCTATTGCGCAAACACAATCAGATAATGATGTTGCGTTTGACGAATTTATTATTTCCAACCAATTCTTGACACAGGTAAAAGCTGCAGTTCATACCGCATACCAGATCAACGAAAACCCGGAGCTATTGACCATCCTTGCCCTTCTCGAAAAAATTGATATGGGTGCGCAGATCGACACGGTCATTCTCGCGGGTAGCACGCATGCCGCAGCGGAAATCACACAACTCAATCCTGCAGTATTGGGGATGCAAAATGATCAAGCCAGCAGTATCGCCCAATTACCTTATCAAGCACCCAGTAACCAGACCATCATTTCGCGAGTTAAAACCATCCCGCAATCAAACTTTAATCTATTGTACGTCGATAGTGAGGAGCGATTGAGTGCCAATGGAGCGGCTTCCAATGCTTTTGATGGCGACCCTGCGACATACTGGCATACAAAATATTCCGGTCAAACAGATAACATACCTCATGAAATTCAAATCGATTTTGGTGACGTTTATGATATTTCCAGCCTAATCTACTTGCCGGTGCAAGCAATGAGCAATGGCCGCATTCGTAAGTTTGCTCTATACGCCAGCACGACTGGCAATGACTGGGGCGTAGCTTTGGTTGAAGGATCTTTTGTCGACGGAAATAATGAGAAAAAGGTATTCTTCAAAACAACCACGTCACGTTATATCCGAATCGTTGCACTGGAGGAAGTTAACGGTAATGCTTGGACTTCAATTGCGGAATTAAACTTTGAGGGAATCCTGGTGGCTAACGGTAACCCACAGCCAGAAAATGCAATACCCAAAGGAATTGATGATATATTTACCACGGGCTCATCATCACCCATTATCTTTGATGTATTAGCCAATGACCAAAATCTCACGGATGGCCCCATATCGGTAGCTATCTTCAGTGGTGTACAGTTTGGAACCGCCACAATTGGCGCTGACAATTCGTTAGTCTATACCCCCCCCGCTGGTTTTTCCGGCACAGAACATCTGACATATATAATAAAGGACATTGACGGTGACACCACTACAGCCAATGTGACAATTAATGTTACGTGTAAATCCTGCTCCAACCCGAATACCGTTACATTAGCGTGGGAAAAAAATACTGATCCAGTTGACGGATACAAGATATATGTTGGTTCAAGTAAAGAGGTTATTAGTGACCTCATCGCCACTACCACAAATAATACATTGTCTTTAAACGTTGGTTCGCAGCTGAATGTAAATAGAGGTGATACAATATGCTTCAAAATACAATCCTTCAATGCAGATGGGGACTCATATCGCTCAGATCCGATTTGTAAGATATATTAATGGTTATGCACCTTCAGTTTATATCGAATTAAGGCTTAGTTAAGTTGTTGTTTTTATAGTACTTTAACACTAGCCATAGGTAAAATAATGCGCAGAGGATTTTTCATGGTACGTCTAGTCAAGAAGCTTTGTTACACAACCCAATTTCCCCTTTGGGTGTTAGTAATCCTAATTACTGGCATAGGTCCGCTGGCAGCGGAACCCATGAAACCTTCCGGTGCAGCATCAATTTGCAGTACGGATAATGGCGGTACGCCCTCTTGTATTAATGCGGTACTAACCAAGGAAGCGGCTCCGATAAATGTAGACATCAGCAATTTTCATCCGGGCTATTTTATGTTGGTTGGTTCAAGTGAAGGTACCTCAGCTTTTGACCTTATAGTCGACAATCCAAACTTTGTAGGCGTCAAAAAATTTTATAAATGGGTAGATCTGGAAGTATCACCTGGCGTTTATGATTTTTCTCCGATAGCAAATGATCTAAGCTATCTACAACAACGCGGCAAGCGTTTATGGATTCAAATTATTGAGACAGTAAATGTCAGCACAGAGACGCCTTGGGTACCCAAATACATGTGGAAAGACACATCTTATGGGTGCGGTACAACTTACTATGGAACTTATGAACGTACTGTAAATGCCGGTGGATGGTTTCCGTGCTACTGGAATGCCAAGGTTAGAAATGCCTATTATGATCTGTATACTGCTTTAGGAAATCGGTTTAATACTGAACCGTATTTCGAAGGTATAGCGCTAAGCGAAACCTCTGCGGGCTCCTGCACTGGTTGTGGCTATAGCGTTGCCGTTTTGGAGGATTTTTTTAAGACTGCCGCTGTTCGGACAAAGCAAGCGTTTCCCAACAAGGTTGTTCTACAAATGATAAATTACGCACCCTTTGACCTCGTTACATTTGCCGCTTATTGTGTCAAGAATAACATCGGTCTTGCCGGACCTGATGTTCACTTAAATGAATCTGTAAAGGTTTCGTTAAACACGGTAGTCTACCCTCTCTACTTGAAATATCATGACGTTGCGGTGACTGGTATAGACGTGCAATGGGATAATTATGAAAGATGGGGACAGACCGTACCGCAGATATTAAATGGCGCGATTCAGAAAACGGATCCTTATTATATGTTTTGGGAAAAACGTCAGCCTTATTTTTCTGATGGCGTGGTTCCACTATTAAGTACCTTTGGCCTTCTGCCTGCAGCAAAAGCTTATTATCAGTCGTTAAACTAGTATATTTCGGCAAAAAACCAATTCAGAATTGTTGGGTCATACGTCAGTCGCCCTAGGACGCAAAGGCATCGCATCGTTTCGATATCGGTCGGGGTCAGTGAGCACTATGCGTCGGCATAGTTGCACGTCCATGTGGTGGCTGGCTATTATTGATTTACTCCCGGCATAAATCTCGCGTTGGGTGTACCATGTGACCCATCAAGACGATAAAACATTTAAGCCAGTTGATAGTTGATAATGCCCAATGCTCTAGTGACGAATCACCGGACTGAGTATGCGAATATATCGGTGGCTTCTTGTGATACCACTTAGGAATCTTGAGCTTCCTTTTTTTATTACTGGCTTACCATCATAGTGAAATTTTCCTATAAACTACCTGGCTTTTCATTCGCCAATCAGATATTTTCGAGGTTGATATATTTTAGTCAATTTGTTTCCTTGATCAGGGTGCTTATAATACTCCAAGGGGTAAGAATTCCATGTCTCAGGCTGTCTATATTGCATACCGTGCACATCGCCCTCCAAACATCAATAGTCGCTCTATCGTTAGGCTATCCCAGTTACTTTGTCCCGATAACTTGACGTCGTCACAACCATTGATCATAAATAGTGAGAATACCTTGATAGGTGTTCTAAATCCCTCGCAAGACTTGAACATTTCTGAAAGTAGTGTCTGCTTGGGAACCATTTTTAAAGAAAACAAGGATTGGTGGAAAGTTGGTGCTGCCGCACCTGATGGTAGCTATGCGTTATTCCGTAGTGATCGTGACCGCATTGAACTTCTGACGGATATCGTCGGGTCGCGCACTATTTGGTATGTACTCACCGATACCTCTTTTATCGCATCGACTTCGCAACGGGCCATCATTTTTTTCTTGGGTAGATTTCAGGCAAATGAGAAAGTTTATCCATGGATGCTCTCTTCTGGCTCACTCGGTCCTGGTTTATCCTGGGACAGATGCATCCAACACATACCCTGCGATGCACGTCTAATACTGAACAGAAATACCTGGCAAGTTCAAATAAATACCTCTCCGGTGCTATTTGAAAACAACCGAAGAAGTTATCGTGAATGCGAACAACGCCTTAAATATGCTCTTGAATCCAGTTTACAACATATTGAACTTGATCAGAATCGCTGGATCCTGCCTCTTTCCGGGGGATATGATAGCCGCGCTATCTTGCTTATGCTGCAACGGACACCCGCCTTAAAAACAGTAACCTGGGGCCTGAAAAACTCACTCGATAACAGACACAGTGACGCCTATATAGCCAAAAAACTCGCGCAATATTTACATGTGAAACATCAATATTTCGAAACTGAAATATCTGATGAATCCATTGAAACTATTTTTAACCGATTTGTCCGTGTCGGCGAAGGACGCATTGATCATATTGGCGGATATATGGATGGTTTTAAAATGTGGAAATATTTTAGAGAACAGAATTATAGTGGTGTTATACGAGGAGACCAAGGACTTGGATGGAAATCTGCACATTCTGAGTTCGATATTCGCATGTCGATCGGTCTTACACTCCTGGACGACTATATTGCCTTTCCATTTGATGGGGTTCAGGATTTAGCTGACACTTATAAAATGAACGATGGCGAATCTCTGGAAACCTATCGTGACAGGTTGTATCATCAATTTCGCATACCTTTCGTAGTTTCCGCCCTCAATGAAATAAAATGCGCGTATGTTGAGGTTGCTACCCCGCTATTATCGCGTCTCGTAATAAACGAGGTACGGAACCTCCCTGACGTTATGAGAACTGACAAGAAATTGTTTAAAGACATTGTCGATAAGATCAGCCCCAATATTGACTACGCATCAGAACGATCTGTTGGCCACTCACATAATATACTAAAACAACCTAATGTGGTCGCATTTCTTCATGATGAGCTCGTTTCCTCCATGGATTCCGGCCTGTTCTCCCGCGACTTCCTCGGAAATGTACTATCCAATCTCATCGTAGACACATCCACCACGCGACGTAATAAAATTGGCATCAAGAGAGCTATAAAATCATTGTTACCTGAAAGAATTCTGCACCTGATTCGCCGCAAACAATCAAAACTTTCTCCTGACTATAACACTATTGCTTTCCGAATATTCATCATTTCAAAAATGCATGAAATTCTCAAAGCGGATTCCTGCGCGCTGAACCATGACACTTGACACCTGCAATATATTCGCTAACTCTTTCTTTCTTACCGGTTACTTTATTTTAAAAGCCTCTGATCAACTCTAGGGATTCCATAATAATTTCGTTCATGAAGTGCAATTGGGTGTATTTTTACAAAATAGTCACCTCCCTCTTCTCTGATTTCCCATATTTTCCGGAACTTTCTTGCTTTTAGCGCTATAACCCGAGGCTCAGGCCGACTTTCCTCGCGTCATGCGGAAATTCGTTAAAGCAAACAATGTAAATACCTGGGCGATATCTTTCCTCAAGTCGCGATTTATGACTTTGCGGCAACTCCGAAGTTTATCAAAGCGCCAAATGCTTACTCCACACTGACGTGTACTTTATTACTCTCGTGCACAACTACACGACTGGTACAACTCAACTATAGAGCACGATTGGCTTTTCCATCAATGCGTCGATATCCCATCCTTGAATTCGCTATTTTTTCTTTTTCAAGTAATCATCGGTAAGACCGGTGAACATATCCAATTTTATAATTATTTTTCCCCGGTTATCAGGTTCTGTATTGTGGCGAAAATTGGCGCTTAATCAGCGGTGCACTTACGCTTATAACCACTAGAATACGCTGTCTACGCATGTATCGCCACCTTCGGTCAACTCAATCATCATTCTTCTTACGTGTATGGTGCCGAACATCTCCTGACAATATTTCCATCAAAGCTGTATTCATCGACCTAATCCACTCAGCCCTTCCAAATTTAGTCTTCACACGATCGAGTCCGTTTCTTCCAATTCTATCGCACTCATGTTTTGACACTACCAAACCATTAATTCTGTTAGTAAATGATACAATGTCGCCCTCTGCCACCAAAAATCCCGAGACTCCATCTTCTATAATTTCGCCAAGGGCTCCTGATGAAAACGCCACGATGGGTTTTGCATGTTTCATTGCTTCAACGACACAATAACCAAATCCCTCATTGCAAGAGGTAAGAATGCAAATATCGGAAATTCTATAGTAGTCATTAACATTGTTGACATAACCCGGAATATAAAAATATTCCGAAATATTCATTGACTGAATCTTTTGGAGTATTTCGGAGCGCTCACTTCCCTCCCCTAAAAATATAAAAAACACATCTTTGTGAGCACGAATCACCTCACTGCATATCCTCAATGCCAAATCATATCGTTTCTGCGGCGTGAACGAGGCCACCATCAATATGACCTTCACTCCATCGCGTATACCGATATTGCTTCTAAGTTGTATATCAGGTGTAACGTCATTATTTTTCATCTCCTCACCAGATATCGTTATAGAGTTTGGAACAGTATAAACGTTACTAACTTCTGGCAAGGAGTTTGAAATGAATTGAGATATTGAAATGAAATAATCGACAAAATACCGATAAAACATTCTTTTCAATATGACATGACGGTTACCAAGCGAATACCAATGCTCATTCCATATGGTGGTTTTACCGAACAACTTCCCAAAGAATGTTGTCCATATCCGTTCGAAACCAAAATGAGTGAACACCGCATCCACATCATATTCCGAAAATATTTTATGATATAGACGCCAATTACTGGCGAAATTATATTTCGAAATATTCGCGACAAAATACTCTACGTTGTAACGATCTAAATAAGAAACATATAACGGTTCCGGTAACTTCTTCTTATTTTCCGGATTGCGAAAAATGAGATATTTATTGCCGATTTCTGGTACGAGCCATACAATTTTTATCCCTTCAACTTTATTGGACAACTCGACCAATGCCGACTCAATCTCACTGTAGGTATCCGCTTGAAACCCGGGAACCAATAATATTGTTTTTTCCATACAGGAATACTTGTGCAGTATATTTTGTTACATTTATCGAGAACAGTCGCGTTCCATATTAAAAAACAGCAACCCCTGCTCGTCCAATTTTCGATGCAATTGCTCATAATTTTCTATTGCTCGCGATACATCGCCTTTTGATTGCCTTTTCCTGCCACTATCTGCCTTATCTCGTATCAAATCCGGATCACATCCCAGAAATTTCAACGCATCACTGACTACACCAACCTTATTCGCCAGGAAGTCCTCATAGTTGACTGCCATATATGGATTCGATTCCTCCAAATTACTCAACTTGCAGTCCACCCACATTTTACTTCGGATCCTTGCTATTGCCTCCCTGATTGGTATTCTAACGCTCACATTGTCTGGATACTTTTTCCCCACATATGTTTTCGTCACTTTTGACAGGAATTTCGACTTTAACCAGGCAATGTTGTCCATTCTTATCAAATGAATAATATGCAGATCTGGTGTATGGGCTATCCAATTGAGATGCTCTTCGAAGCGATCCAACCAAAGCGCCGGGGAATACCTTGGATCACCAATCCACTTATCGGAAGATCTAAAAAGACGTCTGTACCCAATCCACTCCGAATTTTCATTACAAATACTCTTCATATGACGCATTTCATCCGAAGGAAGATCGTCGAATTCTCCGTTCAGGGCTTTCTTGGCTACTGCGATTTTCTTCCACCACGGAACAATATTTGTCCATTCCCAGCCACACGCGATCCGGGGATGAAAACCGATCATTTCAGCAAAAGCACTGCTTCCAGTACGTTGGGTACCTACTATGATAAAATTCTTGGCCATATATATAAAACCTACTTTAGTTATTCGCGGTTACGCTCGGCAATTTTCTTACCGCTGAATCGCCGCATAAACTACCAGAAATTCTGTACCCACAGTGCTGGCATAAACCACGGTAATTTCGTCGTTCGATGGCGCCGACTTATTGATATCTTGAATATAATTCAGTCATCCTTTCAATATAATTAACGGAGCCAAATTCACTCTCAACCCATTTCCTGGCAGTGCGCCCCATCTGCGCTATATCACTTGCCGACAGAGACTCCAATCGTGCCATAGCACTGGTCAATTCAGTCGTTGAACCTGCGCTGAATATAAAGCCGGTTTCATTTTCTTTTACTAACTCTGGTATTCCGCCAATATTTGCGCCTATGACGGGTTTTCCCAATGCGTAGGCTTCCAAAAGTGATATGGGGGCATTTTCATACCACTCTGATGGAATCACTACCGCTTTTGCCTTTTGTATGATTCGCTTCAAGTTATCACCTGTCTGGTAACCGGAAAATACCACTTGTGCGCCGATGCCAGTTGCCAATTTCTTCAATCTCTGTTCTTCCGGGCCCGCTCCAACGATTACAAGTTGTATATTCGCTTCTTTTGCGGCATTTATCAGCGTGGGCAATCCCTTTTCTTCACTAAGCCGCCCGAAATAAACATAGTATTCCCCCGCGGTAAAATCCGCCTCATAGCTTTCGGTCTTCACGAAATTCGGCAAATACTGAAATCGACTCCGGTCCCAACCCCACTCGACAAACTTTTCCAGGTAAAATCGGCTTGGAACGACAAAACAATCTACGTTATTCTTATACACACCCAAGGCTCGATGCACCAGAGTCTCGACGAATATAAGCGAACTGAGCGTGACAGAGGTCTTCATGCACCTGTTGGCCACCAAATTATATATTTTTCCATTCTTGCATTTCTCGCATAACACATTATTTGATAGCATTTTGTAAGCGGGGCATGCCAACTTCAAGTCATGAAGCGTCATAAACAGGGGAATTTCCTCGGCCTTCATGACACTTAAAATTGACGGTGATATATGGTGATATATGTTATGAACGTGACAGACACTCGGCCTGACTTTTTTAACGAGCTGCGTAATTTTTCTTCTTGCCTCAAATGAATAGACGATTTTTCCCGCTTGCAGCATCCGCTTAAATGCAGATGTTTTTTTTCCTAACTCTATTTCATCAACAAAATATTTTGACCACTCACTGGAAATATTATTTTCGTGCATCATGGAAAACGGAACGACTTGCCATCCCCTTTCCTGGAATAACTTATTATGCTCCAGGAACACCACTTCGGCCCCTCCCCTTGCATAATGGTAGTTATTAATTGACAACAATGTATTTTTTAACAATATGTTCTTCCCATGGCTGCATATCGCCATTCAATTATCAGTCTAATAGTGAATTGTCGTCTGCACATTACTTTGCCGTTTCGCAAATGCTTCAGTTACAGCAAACCCCGATATATAGGCAAATATAAAAATGATGGCATTTGAATAAAACAGATTATTGTATGCCATAGCCACAAGAATAATACTCACGACCGCAATCCATCCAGCAGCAAATATTCGCAGAAAGCCTCCTTTTAACACTAGCTTCCGAGAATCATTTAAGATAAAAACTAGAAATACAATGAATGCGATAGCACCGCTCAATCCTGTCTCCCACAACAAGTAACTCAACAATGTGGTACCGGCAATATTTCCGATAACCGAAGAAAATTCCCCCGAAAATACCGAAATAATTGAAGTAGAGGCATTACCAATACCGACGCCAATCCACAATTTTACAGGATCATCGGCCAATGTTTTTATCGGTAACAAGATCGTATCGAGTCGTCCACCTGATTCCTTAGATCCGATTTTTTGCTGTTGAATTGTTACCTGGCCACCAAGACTTTTCTGCGCCAGTAGTTCATCTTCTTTGAACTCAGTGCCGCTGTATAGATAATCCGCCCCTCTGTCGATCAAAAACTCTACAACATCTCCACGGCCATAATAGGTGTCATAAATTGACACAAACCCGACAATAACCGCCGATCCAAGAATAAATATACCGGACATTTTCCGAAGGTTGGCTCTGTCTTTCATTCCGTAAAACACGGGTACAAACAAGGCAATTGGCAGAAGAAATATAGTCACCTTTGTTTCATTGATAGCCGTAGGAATAAACAGCATCAGTGTCAGCATAATGTATGCAGGTAACCTGATTTTTCCGCTTACAAAAAATGACAAGGTCATGGCAATCCCACTGAGCATAAATAATGTTAGCACACCCGATCCGCCGGACCCCAACGTGCCGGTGATATAGTCTCCCGTTAAAGTGCCTTCGAATTTAAACATCCTTTGATACAATGCAATCGGACATTGCAATAATGCGAGAAACAGCAGGAACTTCAGCTGTTTTTTCATCGACTCTTCCGATATTCTAAACACCATGGGTAACAAAAAGAATGGTATCCATTTCAAGTACGGCCGTGATCCAGTGAGGATCGTGCCAGGCGCGACATCGTTGATTACCAAACCGATAATAATGTGAATTAACGCCATGACGCATAGTAGAAGATATTTGTTACTCACAAGTATCGTTTTTTCCAATGCGGCCTTGAGCAATATCAACATAAAGACGATTCCCGATAACAACTCAGGAAGCACTACCAACGATCCATGAACGGCAGTAAAAAAGCCATTCATAACCACAATTGTGAATAAGCAATAGATAATTCCGTTCATTTTCCCAGCATCAACGATACTTAACTTTGACTATGCATATATTCGAGCCAAATATTCGCCCAGTTTTTTCCCTTGGACTTTCCAGTCAAACCTCTCACGAACCAATGCGGGACCAACGCTGGCCGCTTCCGTCAAGGTATCCAAATTATCAAGCGCATCCTCTATGGCGACAGCTATTGCCTTGGCATCTTCACCGTCTGTCCATACGATGAATTTTTCGGAAGCAAGCACATCCTTATGCGCCGGAATCGGCGTGAGAATAATTGGTTTGGCGCAAGCCATATACTCAAATATTTTTATCGGACTCGAAACATTCCATTCAAGCCGATCGGGTAGTGCATAAATCCCAATTTGCGCATTGGATATCTCGTCGGGCATTTCATCATAAGGTTTTAATCCTTTAAACGTTACTATATCGGATAACTGCTTTTCATCTACCAACATTTTCAAATTGTGCAGCTCCGATCCACCGCCAATAATCACGAACTCAAGCATACTTCGCTTGCTGGACGGCAATATTGCTATCGCTTCTATTATTGCATCAAGACCTCGATTTCGCGTAATACTTCCATGGTACAGCATGACACATCTGCTGGGTGCCTTTGCATGAACAATTTTATGCGACTTGAATTTCCGGGAATTAACCCCGGATTGCCACAATACATAGTCTTTAAAATCGATTCCGAATTCTTCGGATACAGCAGCCTTCAGACGCTCAGTAATAAATGAATAACTGCGGACATATCCATGCAAGTACCGTAATGGAAATTGCCAGCTTAAAAAATAATCCAACCGTTCTTTCAACGATGTACTCGCACCAAGCAACGTTCTGACGTCCAAATGTATATTCCGGCACCCTCGCAACCAGAGCATTGGAGCAAGCATCATTCCTGAAGGATTCAGAATAATGATATCGTCTCGACGCGCTTTCACAAACAGCCAGATAAATATCTTAAGTAATAACGAATAGCGAAATAACAAAGGGAGGTTTAACGAGGAAAAATATTTCATGTTAACCCTCCGGCCCGGGGTAGCATATTTTTCCAACGCATAACCGGTTACAATAACCACGTCGAAATTCATATCAATTAACACTTCCGACATTTCAAGCCATGGACTCTTATTCGGCTTTTTATCGAAACCATCCGGTTCAACCCAATATATTCTCTTCATCTGACTATTTTCGCAATATTAAGCTGTGAATTATTTGCCCGATTTCTTTTACGTTGTCCTTAGAGTAAGTAGTAATCGCAAAATCTCTGGCTTTCCTTCCCATGGCAATTCGCAATCCACTATCGTCAAGGATTTTTACTAAATTTTCAGTCATTCCCGCCATATCATCAGCAACTGCCCCAATGCCTTCGTTCTTTATCACATTATCAGGATCAACACCCATGGTAAGAACAGGTATCTTTCGAAGCCAAGCTTGTATAAAGCTGTTTGGCATCCCCTCAAACATGCTTGTATTAACGACCAGGGATGCCTTATGCAACCATTCATTTACTTCCTGATGTGATATTTCACCCGTCATCCGGAGGTTGCCTGTCGCGCCCACCATTTCCTTGATTTGCGCGGACCATGGACTATTATCCAACCTGCCGATCATCACAAATTCGATATCTTTTCTTGACAACTGCGATCTGGCTAACTCAATAAACAGCTCGGGTCTTTTTAATTTTTTGATATTTGAAATCCACAGCACCAGCTTATTCTCATTCGCCAATGGGAAACTAACCGGTGGTTCATGAAAATTAGCTATTATCCTATCCGCCTTTCTTGAATAGTGCCGGAACAACAGGTCGTCTTGTTGCTTAGTTTGCGCTATAATCGCATCGCAATTCTTTATGCCATACTCCAGAAATTTTTTGGCGACAAACCTATTGACAATATTTCGAGCTTTATTCATATCTTTTCTGAAGGGTGTCACATTCATATCACTCGATATATGCCAAACCATTTTCGCCCCATGATGCCTCGCATAGCAAGCAGATACTCCAGTATATATTCCTCCAACCCTCTGATATATCACATCAGGTTTAATCTTTTTCAATGTTTTGTAAAGCGCAGGCGAATCTGCGAAATCTCCCATATAGTTAAGGACGCTGATTTTATACCGCGACAATTCAGGCAGCCTTTCGATCACGTAACCATTCGGACTAAAATCTTCCCCGACCGACTTGGTTACATAATATATTTTGTAACTATCCAAGGAAATCAGATGATCCAATAGATACCTTATTTGCAGTTCTGAGCCACCAGTTACCTGGCTCCAGTGGGCTGGCGTTACGATTGCGATGACTTTCATTGGATTTTCTTAAATCTGAAATATTTTCTTGTATAAAGCTGTAACGACCATTTATAAATTCCCATGTGAAACCAATCAAATAAGTGACCACACACGCATATCAGAATCGCCAGGGATATTTTCAATTCGCCGTAACCAGTTTTTTCCATAATTCCGAAATATTTGACCACGAATAATTTTCCAACATTGCGGAATTGACATTACTCAGTGTTTCTCCCGACAAGTAGTTCTGCAGCACCAAGGTTAAGGATTTTCCCCAGTCATCACTCGTTGGAATAACAACACCTGTGCCGGTAGATCCAACTACTTCCGCGACGAATGAATCCTCAGGGACCATGGCAATAATTGGCTTTCTCAGTGCCAAGTAGTGTGGCAGCTTGCCGTGCATGATTACCTTTGAGTTCTGCAAATCCTCAAGCGATATCACCAGCAAGTCACATTCCGCGATATTTCGAAGACTTTCGTCGTGACTGGTTCTATCGTGCAATTTAACAACTTTATTTTTCATTTTCTGCACCAGGCCCGGAGTCGTCTCGGAAACATCGCCATAGACGTTGAATTCCAAATCAATGCCGGCATCTACTGCATCATCGACGGCATGCAATATTCTCTCGCCCGAGACCTTGGGCGGTTTTGACAAGGTTCCAAGAAATCCCAACTTAATCACACGTTGACCACGATTTTCAATCGTGGTTTCCGCTCCCGGGGCAGCTGCCAGAAACAGATCGGTATTATCATAGGCATGATTTATCGCGGTTACTTTACCGGGATGAATACCATAGTGCTCCACAAATACCTTCTCCGCCTTATAGTTCGTTACCACGTTAACATCACATGCGTGCATCACGCTTTTCTCTACAGCCAGCAATCTCTGTCTATAATCCTCATCTACACCATTTAAGTAATACTCATCGTAGCTCCATAGATCCTGCCAATCTATGATCCACTTGATTTTTGGAAATTTTTCTTTGAAGTATAGGCCAATCAGGCTTATGTCATGAGGAGGCACGCAAGTAATCAAACTCACGATTCGACCGTTCTTTAAATCATTTTCGATCCGACGATACAACTTGTTCTTCACGGCACTGACGTAAAGAATATTTCTCGAAGGGAAATATAATATTTTATCCAAAATGCGCTTTAGTCGGTGCAGGCCTAACAAGCCAAGAATGGCTGTCGGATTCGGATACGGTTTAACCGTGCAAGTATTTCCTGAGAAATCGTTTTCTCCCATGACGACCAGTGTTACTGTACCGTTTACATGCAACTCAGAAAGCTTCTTAATTCTGCGATTGGGTCTTTGATTTGCGGTAATAATATATAATCTATGCATGGTCTTGTTTGGTTGGTATCGTGGACGGATTTTGGTTCAGTGCTTGAATACTACTGCCATGGTTTATACATAACGACCGGGATATCCATTCTAAACCGACTGTTGCTCTGTGAGAGCATAATGAAAATATGCACGTCATTACCGCTGCATCCCTGCATGCCCCCCCGATAGTAGATATGTCAGACCTTTGTTCAGGATACCGGGGATTCTTCAGTTATTATGAATCAGCAATTTCCTAGTTGTATTTTCGCTATGGATAAATCAGTGCAGCGGAATATGGATACCTAAAACGCCGTTGACTTGAACCATGCACGAGATACGGCGTTGGTCAATGGCTGCGCTTCCTATCATAAATACCTCTCCTCATTTTACATAATCCAACGTAAATTGGAATGATTAATTGTATTAGATTTAAATATGATAAGTAATTGTTTTATCCTGAAGTTAAAACTGTAAGAATAAACCAATATTGTTAATATTGTTATTGTGCCGCCGACAGCAGTTCAATATTTTAATCGCCCACTTAGAAAAATTGCCCTTACCGGAAATTTAGGTCAGTAAGCTGTAAGCAGCGGAACTGGTTATGTTAGCTAGCGCCGCATTAGTGCGCGTGAAATGTTGACAATCGAATCAAATAATTATTTCCAGAACTTAATAACAATGGCCAACTGATCCTATCAGTGACAAACTCACGATGGGTAGCAACTACGGAGATAATCTTCGCGAAATGACGTTTTATCTCTCGCTTTTTAGTGTATCAATGTCATTTAACCATGACATCATTATGCCGTAATATATACTGTTATTTTGTGGCGTTATTGATTTAGAAAACAATGCACGAAGTCTAACGCCGCCCAGCCGATTAATAACGTACAATCGCTAAAATAAATGTAAGAACTTCCTTAATAGTTCGTAGATATTTTATATAATACAATGGGTTACCAGTTTATTTTTGCCGATGCATGGAATCCCACGACGGGCAGTTCTAACCCAGGGTCTCCTGCTATAAAATGTCAAATTAACAAATACGTTAATAATTATGGACGTTAACAACAATTTCGCGCGCCGATGGGCTCGCTTCTGGATGCGGTATTCCGGCAGGACCCCTTTAGGCCGCGTGTTTACACGAATCGCCGCCTCTTTCGCACCACCACATTATCAGCGCGTATTCATGGCGCATTTAAGTCAAAGGGCTTATTTCTCGGCACGTTCAACGATTTACCACGAGGATCTAGAACACGGCGTCAACGTATACATTGATGATAATTGCCTCATTTATCAAAACATCGATGGCGGACGACTGAAATTAGGCGACCAAGTGTATATCTACCGAAACGTTACCATTGAAACCGGCACCAATGGTTTCGTTGAAATTGGCGATGGTTCCAGCATCCATCCCAGATGCCAGCTTAACGCTTACCTGCAACCGATTATCATCGGGAAAAATGTCATGATTGCCGTAAATTGCAGTTTCTTCAGTTATGATCATGGAGTCGCCGTTGGTATCCCGATTCGTGAACAAGCGATAACTTCAAAAGGTCCCATCGTCATAGAAGATGAAGCCTGGATCGGTGCCGGAGTTATAGTACTCAGTGGTGTAAGAATCGGGACTGGTGCGGTTATTTCCGCAGGTTCCGTGGTCACGAGCGACATTCCTGCGAATGCCATCGCCGCAGGTGTTCCCGCGAAAGTTATCAAATTTCGCGATTGAACGTAGTCTGCTTTTTTCGTAAAACTAACATCCCGCTAATTATTATGAGAATTCTGTACATTGTAGATGCGTTCCCTGTAATAACAGAAACGTTTATTCTGAATCAGATTACCGGCATGATTCAAAAAGGCCACCTCATTCGTATTCTCGCACGCCACCATTCGGCGACCCGGAATTTCCATCCCTATATCGAAGACTATGCGCTGTTGGATAAAACATTTTACTTCAACAATTTACCGAAACGGCGATTCCGACGCCTGCTTACGCTTGTGGCGCAATGCGCTAAATTCTTTGTGCGCGATCCGTTGCGGACCATGGCTGCGTTAGCAAGAATTCTTCCGGAAAGATTAGGCGAAAATGATTTTCGCTTCAACTTACTCGACTCATTCTATATAAATGAGATCGTCACAAGACATAATATCGATATCATCCATTGCCAATTTGGCACCGCGGGTCCGGTAATTGCCGCATACCGACATATCTTTTCAAGTAACGTCAAACTGGTTACATCGTTCCGCGGTCATGATGCCACACAAGATCACAGAACCAACCAGGGACAGTATAATTTTCTATTTGCAACTGGAGATTTATTTTTGCCGGTCAGCGCAGCCTTGCAGGACAAGATTGTTGCCCTCGGCTGCCCACGACAAAAAACCGAGGTTCTGCACTCTGGCATTGATTGCAATTTCTATTCATATCATGAACGAAAACCCCAACATGATACCCCAATAAAACTTTTGAGCATTGCCCGTTTCGTTGAAATGAAGGGTCTTATTTACAGCATCGAAGCCTCAAAAATCTTAGCTGACAAAGGCTACAAATTTCACTACACCATTATTGGAGATGGTACCCTGAGGGCCGCTATTGAGCAACGTATCGCTGATTTAGGGCTTGACGCTTACATTACCCTTGCTGGCTGGCGCTCCCAAACCGAAATTCTGGACTACTTGCACAACTCTCATGTTTTCGTATGTCCAAGCGTGACAGCGGAGAATGGTGAGATGGAAGGCATACCGAATGCGGCCAAAGAAGCCATGGCTGTCGGCATGCCTGTGGTGGCAACCAATCATGGCGGTCTTGTGGAACTTATTCAGGATGGCGTTTCTGGATTTATAGTAGCGGAGCGCGACTCTGCCGCGTTGGCTGAAAAAGTTGGTATCTTAGTGGATCATCCAGAACTATGGATGGACATTACACACAACGCCAGAAATCATATACTGAGTAATTTTGATATCACTTTACTCAATGACAAAGTAGAGCAATTGTACTCACACCTGCTATCGCGCTAATATGGTTTTTATCAGTCTTTTTAACGGAAAGAATATCCACTTACTACTATATAACCGCGCCATGTCTTTAAACGATAATGCTTGCGCGAAAGATCTTAAATCTTTAACTTCAAGACCCTCCGGCAATCGTGCCCCCATTGAACATTCGAAAAATATTCTTCGCAACGACAAATACATGCGAAATCTTAGACGCCGCGCCATACAGGGGCTTTTCACGTAGTCTGCACGTAAATGATCTTGGTACATCATCAGCGCTCCATATTCCGTGCGCGTACTATTGGCCGTGAGCGAACCATGACCTCGACGGTAATATGAAACTACGCGAGGAACATATATCACCTTACCCAGCAATGCCAGTCTCGCGAAAAAATCCTTGTCCTCTGATGCATATTTGTAATTAACATTAAACCATCCGACTTTTTCTCCTGCGGCACGGCGAAATAAAGTAGTGTGCGGAGCAACAGGGAGCTTTGGCCACAACACCGCTTCATAGGCGTTTTCATCGAAAGTAACCGCTTCATCTCGACTCAACATACCTTCCGTTAACCATCGGTACCCGGTTAATGCACCAGTATCGTCTATTGTCATGAGGTCACCGACGGCAAACACCGCTTCAGGGTATGGCGCGATTGCCTGGTATAGCGTCTCAACACGATCGGAAGGCATGATGTCATCATCATCCTGGAACGCAATAAATACACCCTTGGCAATAACGCATGCGCTATTTCTGGCTCGCGCAATGCCGGAATTTTCCTGCCTATAATATTGAACTTTGTCCGCGTAGCGGCGCACGACTTCTTCAGTGTTGTCGGTTGAACCATCATCCAAAAATATGATTTCCACCGGTTGATAAGTCTGGTTAAGCACCGAGTCCAACGTCGGCTGGATCAGATGCGCGCGATTATAGCTGCAAATCAGTATGGAAACTAAAGGCCGGCCCAATCCCAAACTCCTTGATCGCAGGCCATCCTTATGACCCGATGCGTGGTTCGGTAGTCGTAATCTACGGTCATCGAAGTTTTCCCCGCTAGCGTGAGCGCACGATTTTTTTCAACAGCGGTTTCAGTTCTTTCCGGTAGAGGTAGGTAAACGGATTCATGGGAAATCCGAAATTACTGCCCACGATCCGATACCCATGCAAACGCCGAAACAACGGTCTTACACCAGCGGCAAGTTCCAGGTTCATTTTGCTGAGAAATATTTTACCCTCCGAAACCAACACCTCCCGATGCGCCGGCAACAAATCACAGAGAATATCCAGGAATTGCTGACTATCTTCACACCAGGCGGAAATCTTCGCAGCCGAACCCATATTGGAATCATGCAGACGGAAACTCGCCTTGACTTCGCTCAGGTCGACGCGTCCATAGCGTACGATTACCCTGGCTTCCGCCATAACATCCTGAAACAAGTTGTGCAGAGATCCAAAACCTCCCACTGCACGCAATTTATCTGTTTTAAACACAGTACTGCATACATACAATGTAAGCTTATTGTGAAACCAGGCTAAAAAGAACTCCACGTCACTCAGACCGTTTCCTGGATTTTCCCTCTGCATCAATACTGTACCTTCATCATCTATCAATCGGGTACCGGTCCTGATCAATCCCACGTCCCGGTCACCGACCGCGGCGAGGCAACTTTCGATGAAATCCGGATCGATCTCATCATCATCCAATAACAGGTGAATGTATTCACCCGCCGCGTTATTTATACAATAGTTGAAATTTCCATTGGCCCCAAGATTGACGCTTTGCTTAATATACCTGATTCGGCTATCCGTAAAAGCGCGCACCACCTGTTCCGTGTTGTCGGTCGAGCAATTATCGGAAATCAATATTTCAAGATTGCGGTAGGTCTGGCGCAGCGCGCAATTGATGGCATTCGCCAGAAATCGCTCAGCTCTGTTATACGTCGGTATGGCGATCGTCACCAACGGTTTGCCAATCTCGTTCATTGCCACATCCTGAAATTCGAAGACACCGGTCAGCCCCTTGAAAACCTGTCCTGCCACAATGCCAGACTCAAAAAAGGCCACAAAGTCCAGCCCAAATCCTGTTTGCGATCTTCATTGCGCTTGAACAATTCGTAAATCGCCTTGCGATTAACTTCCATACCCATGAGCGATTTGCTGTTGACCACCAAATCCATATACGGCTCTTTCAATGAAGTGCGTAACCAATCGGACATCGGTACTTCGAATCCTTTTTTATGCTGTGTCTGGTGAGACAGGTGCCTGGCGAGACTTTGACGTAGAACCCGTTTACCTATCGCAGTTCCAGTATCCAGACAACTGCGCCAATCGACACGCGCGGCAGTCGCGATCACCTCACGGTCCAGCAATGGTACGCGCACCTCCAAGGACTGCGACATACTTGCCCGGTCGACCTTCAACAACACCATGGTCAGATGCCCGGTCAGCTCATTCCAGCGCGTCCATTGCGCGACAGTGTCCGGATCACAGCCTGCAAAATCGAATTGTTGGTACTCGTGCGGCCAGGCGGGCAATCCAGGAAATATGTCCGCCAGCACGCTTTCCGACAGGCGGCTGTGCTTTCTGCGGTAGTAGGCACCGATGTTCTTGTAGGCGTTTGCCTGCCAATCGATTGTGCCGACGCCGGTCAGTTTTTTGACGCCCCAACGAAGTTTGCGCTGCCAATGAGGGCTGCAAAATTGTGGGGCTATATTCAAGGCATCCGAAAAGCGCTTCGCATATCCCCAAAACAACTCGTCGCCTCCGTCGCCCGACAACATGACCTTGTAATTTTCCCGCGCCAGCCGCGATACCAGCAAAGTGGGAAATATGGAGTAATCACCAAACGGTTCACCGCTGGCGGCCACCACGTCGTCAAGAATTGCATACGCCTCACTGCGTGAAAAATGGCGAATAGTTTGTCGTACCCCCAACGCATCGGCATAACGTTTTGCGTCGATAGACTCATCCGTTGCCTTATCCTGGGTACCGATGGTGAAAGCATGCACATCCCGGGTATGTTCGAGCATTTTCGCTATCACCAAAGGTGAATCAATACCGCCCGATAGAAAGGCGCCCAACGGCACATCCGCAACCATTTGCCGGCGCACTGCCGCGGATATGGCCGCATCTACCGCGGCATCTGCTTCGGCGCCGCGCAGGTCAGGTGACTGGAACCGGGGGAACACGTAATAAGCATACTCATTGACTGTACCCTGCTGATCAATTGTCACGTAGTGACCTGGCGGTAACATACGTACACTCTGCAGTATCGAATACGACGCGGGGATATATGCCATGCGTAAATACAGCGCAAGACCTGCCTGGGAAACATCACAGCCCCTGCTCCAAGGGTGCGCCAAAATCTGATCGAATTGCGAGGCGAATACCAGACCATACTTGCCACTCAGATAATAGATCGGTTTAATGCCAACGTGATCGCGTGCAATCAATAGTTGTTTAGTGACTGTGTCAAAGAACCCGAAGGCATACATGCCATTGAACCGGTCCAGCGCCTTGATACCCCACGCCACCATGGCGTAGAGCACGACTTCGGTATCTGAACCCGACTGGAAGCGCCAGCCCTCGGCCTCCAGCTCGCGACGCAATTCCTTGAAATTGTATACTTCGCCGTTGAATACAATAACGTAACGACCATCGGCGGATAGCATCGGTTGATGACCCGCCTGGGTCAGATCTTGTATGGACAGGCGT
This sequence comes from Gammaproteobacteria bacterium, assembly GCA_024641505.1. Lineage (GTDB taxonomy): Bacteria > Pseudomonadota > Gammaproteobacteria > SG8-11 > SG8-11 > UBA6920. The sequence goes on along the minus strand of JAHECY010000009.1, from coordinate 2,944 downwards.
CGGAATACCATGGTACAGCTGTGATCATCCGACCAATGACCTTTATCATCGGGACCCCTGGCACGCATTATTTTGCTGATCTGGTCCCAATCGGCTACTGGCGCATCCGCCCGTAGTCTAAATTCGCCCGCTATGCCACACATGAACGGGCCATAAGATCGATGAAAACCTGGATGGATAAAACGAATACTGTGGTAGTTGATGGCTGCAAAACTGAATTCCGTTGCTCTATGTCCAATGATTTATTCGGTGAGGGAGAACTCACCCTTTTGCAAGCCATTCCGGTACCAATCAATGGTTTGCTGTAAACCTGTCGCAATATCCCTACTCGGCGACCAACCCAGCAATTGCTGCGTCTGCGCCACATCCGCCTGGCGAATACGTTCCAATGGTCTGTCGGGTATGGCTCCGAACTCCGGCGCCACGCCATCACCGATGAGCCGCGTAATCTGCAACGCAATATCACGCGTGGTATGCAATGCGCCACTGCCAAGTTCCACGGTTTTGCCGTCGAGGTCACTGACTTGCCCCATCAGCAACAAGCCATGCACCACATCATCAACGAAAATCCAATCTACCGGTCGTGTCCCGCTGGCCAGTTTAGGCACATGTGATTGTAACAAGGACAGGATCACATAGGGCACGAATTTTTTTAGGTCTTTCTGCCCCGGCCCATAGACCATGAACAGTTTCGCGATACTGACCGGCAACTGATACAGCTCGGCAAACATTCGGGCGTAACCGGATGCGGCCCATTTCGCTGCCGCGTAGGGTGAGCACGGTACGGCGTTGCCGTCATCGGCATCGGGTTCTTCCAGCGAACCGGCGATGACGACTTTCCGGGCGCCATTGACCGATGCCGCCTCCAGGAGATTGGTAGTCGCGACCAAATTCGCCATCAACACGGGATTTACCATGGTGACATCCCGTGACCCAGTAACCATACTAGACAAGTGGTAAATAAAGTCAGGCTTTAGGGTTTTCACCGCTTGCAGAACAAAAGCCCGATCACTCAAATCACCCTGAATGCGGCGCTCAGCTTCCAATTCAGGAATCAGCGCATACCGGGAGATGCCGTATACCTGGGCCCCGCAAGTCACCAGTGTTCGTACCAAACGCCCACCGATAAAACCGCTGGCACCCGTCACTAATACTTTTGCCTCCCGAAATTGCTCCATAGCGAGTCGCCCTGCGTAAACTTAGGGGAGAATTATATCAGCCCCTATTAAATAACTGGTTTAAAACATCGGTATTCAATATATAATTTCGGTCCACTAGACAAAAACAATTTGATTGACGCCTGCCACATCATCCAAGGGACCGGGACATGACATGTAGATCTAGAAAATATCACACTATCTAATTGATTAATATAATAAATATTTTGTATTCAGGTGGCTGTGAGATTTCAGCTGAAAATTGAGTTGAGTTTTTTTAACATAATTGCTAGCATTTCCCCACGGATATAAGTTTATAACACTTTTTAATATAAAACTGATCCGGAATATAACGCTCATGGGGTAGTGAACACGGAGGGAGCAGCAACGGTGGTATACACATGGATGTATCCTGGATTTACCAATGTCATTTTAGGAGACAGAAATGTCAAAACAATTCTCGTTAAAAATGCTGCTACCCCTGGCATTGCTCGCTATGTTGTCGACAGGTTGCAGTAGTGGTGGCGGTAATAGCTCTGATCCCGGAGACCAGAACAAACCAACTCCCGATTCCAGCAACTGGAACGAGATGGTTTGGAACCGGGATAACTGGTCATAAGCTCAACTTGTATGCAACTTAATGAAACAGGGGTAACTGCAATGTCTGCACTTAAATTTAATTCTATTCTATCTATCGTCGTGCTGAGCGTTTCCGCTCAGGCAATGGCGTCGGATGTAACCATACCAAATGCTTTCGTATCGGGCACCGCGGCCAAGGCCGAAGACGTCAATGCCAATTTCAACGCATTAGCAACGTCTGTCAATGACAATAATACGCGCATTAACGGCAATACCGCTGCCATCACTGGCAAAGCGAACACCACCGACGTCACCGACGCCCTCGCCGGTAAAGCCAACACCGCTGACGTTGACAGCGCCCTTGCTGGTAAAGCCAACAGCGCGGATCTGAATGCCAAGGCCAACGCAGGTGATGTATCGGCCAACAGTGCCGCCATCAGCGGTCTGCAGCAACGCCAGATCAGTTCTTTAGACTGCAAAGGCAATGACGCCAGCGATATCATGGTGCGTGTTGGTAATGTGTGCGTCGACAAATATGAAGCCAGCGTGTGGGACGCCACAGGTTCTTCCCAGATCACCGGTACCTTGCCCTGTTCGGTCAACGGCAGCAATTGCAGCGCGACCGACAATACCGGCGCCGACAACACCAACGCGATTTACGCACGCAGTGTCTCCGGCGTTACGCCGACCGCTCGCATCACCTGGTACCAGGCGGCACAAGCCTGTGCCAATGCCGGCAAACGCCTGCTGACCAATGCGGAATGGCAAGTTGCCGCGGCCGGCACCCCCAAAACCGGTTGTAACAACACCAATGTTGGTCTCGGTGCTACCGGCGCCAGTTCTGCTTGCATAAGCAATTGGGGCGTCAATGACATGGCCGGCAATCTGACTGAATGGGTGGCGGAATGGATTCAGGGTAACGGCGCAGCAGCGTCGGCTAACCAGGGCGCCGCTTTTGACAACGAAATCAACTATGGTGTGAATGAACCTAGCAAAGCAGCGGGTTCCGGCACTCTGGCGGCGGTATACCGTGGGGGTGGCTTCGGTGGTGGTGGCATTTATCGCTTCCACGCAAGCCTCTCCCCCAAGGACTCTGCAGACTCCATCGGTTTCCGCTGCGCCCGTTAAGTTCACGGGTGGGAGCATCAGCCCTAATAGTTCATAATTCTATTATAAGTAGTGAAACCTGCCCGGTATGATACCGGGCA
>JAHECY010000057.1 GCA_024641505.1 Gammaproteobacteria bacterium | reverse complement strand
GGGTCCATCGGTTTCCGCTGCGCCCGTTAAGTTCACGGGTGGGAGCATCAGCCCTAATAGTTCATGATTCTATTATAAGTAGTGAAACCTGCCCGGTATGATACCGGGCAGGTTTTTTATAGGATTCTGTTATGAAATGGTAGAATTTCTCCCTATCATTCCATAATAGTTCCAGTACTTTTGGCAGCAATATCCGGTACAATGGCCACCGGTGGGAATTGGGTAAACGGAGACGTGGTGGTATGCAGTGGACTATTGGGTTCTGCAGGGACAATCTAAGAAACATCTGGATATTGGGTTTCTGCCTGATCGCCGCAACGGGCTGCACCTCCAAAAATAACAGCAATTCTAATAATGAATTACAGGCACTTACCGCCTCCTACAATGTACTTCCAGACGTCGCATTTTCCGGTTCGCTGTCCGCGGTCAATAAAACCAGCGCAGACATCACCTTTTTAATCACGCAGAGTCCCAGCAAGGGTAACCTGGTGCTGGATGACGTAAACAGCGGCGCATTTACCTATACCGCTGACAGTGGCACCACGGGCAGTGATACCTTCGTGTTCAAGGTATCCAATGGCACCTCGGAATCCGCGGTGGCGGTGGTGACTATGCACATCAGCGAGGCGACACCCCGCCCGGTGGCCAATAACGACACCGCGACGGTAAATGAAGGTGGCGTTGTCATCATTCCCGTCCTCAGCAACGACACTCATGACGGCAGCGATTTCACCAACAGCTTACTTACCATTATCGAACAGCACAACGGTGTAGCCTCAGTGAATGACGTCAACGGTACAGTGACCTTTACCCATAACGGTTCGGAAACCCTCTCTGCGGATTTCCTCTACACGGTCACTGACGCCAAAGGCATTACTTCCAACCAGGCGCGGGTGGACATTACCGTCATGCCGATAAACGATGCGCCGGTTGCGGTGAACGACAACGCCAACCTGCTCGAAGGGGGTTCCGTCAGCATCACCATTCTGACGAATGATAGCGACGTGGACGGCAATATCGACCCTGCCTCCATCGTTATCACCACGCCGACCGCCTACGGCTCGCTCAATGTCAATACGATTACCGGCATTGTATCTTATGTGCACAATGGCGGTGAGTTCTTCACTGACAGCTTCAGTTACCGGGTCAAGGACAATAGTGGCGCTACCTCAAATACAGCCATGGTGAACATCAGTATCACCCCCGTAAACGACCCGCCCGTCGCCATCGGTAGCTGCGGCAGCACACCCCAGGAAATGTCCCTGGTCAGTACCCTGACCGGTTCCGATGCCGAGGGTGCCGTCATATTCAAATTGGGGACAAATGGCAGCGCGGGCAATGGTCCCATAACAACGGCCAAAGGCGCCCAAGTACAGCTGACCAATAACACCACAGGTGACTACACCTACACGCCGAAATTAACCGCCGGGGGCAATCCACGGGGAGAAGACAGCTTTGCGTTTCAAGTCGTCGATATCAATGGCGCCATTGCCAATGCCACGGAAAAGGTCATCGTCGACCAGAAAATTATGCCATTGGGTGACTCCATTACTTTGGGCACAGTCTCCGCCGGGGATCCCGGCGCCGGCAAATTTGTCGGCTGGCGTCAGGTGGTCCAGAACAAGCTTGATACCACGGGTTACTTCTATGATTTCGTGGGCCAATGCAAAGATGGTCTGAGCGCCTCGCCACCGATCGCGGATCCGGATCATGATGGCCATGGCGGCTGGACCGCGGGGGAAATCGCCTTCGGGCAGGCCGCACCCAGCAGCACGCTGTGCCCGAGCGTCGTGGCCAATGAAGGTATTAGAGGCTGGTTGGCCAGGAATCCCGCCGATATCGTCATCCTGCACGCTGGCACCAATGGCTTCACCACCAGTACTAGCGATATCGCCAATATTCTCAACGAGATTGATGCCTGGGAAGTCAGCGCCGGCGGTAATCCCGTTACGGTGGTTCTGGCGAAGATTATCGATCACAAGGACTTGAGCGCCGATGTCACGACTTTTAACGCTAATCTGGCGGCACTGGTGGCAAGCCGCACCAGCGATAACATTATTCTGGTGGATCAGCAATCAGCACTGTGGGGCGCCGACGGTAAGCCGGACCTTACCCTCTACAATACGGTGGATGTACTGCACCCCAATCCTGCGGGATACGCGAAAATGGCGGACGTCTGGCTCTACCCGCTCACGGGTAGCGCAACGATAGGCAAGAAGACGGGTAGTTATACGGGTCCTGGCATCCTCAAGAAATGCCCTTAGCAGAACAGCTGAAGAACGGCTGGCAGGTTGACACCAGCCGATTCAAGTAAATGTCCTCGCGTCTGTTGGCGCTCATGCCCGAGAGGGTGTCCCAGCCACGCGGATAAGATCCGATAAGGTCAGGCACCCGGTCTCTTTTTCCACCAAACAGGTTTCATCCGGGTACTGCCATACGCAACGCTAGGCGTCGATGCCCAATATTCCACCCAGCACTTTTTCCACATCCGCGCGAAAATGTTCCCGGGTGTGATGTGTCAAAACAAATCTACGGGTTGCCTCCGCCATGGAACGCATTTGCTCTACCGGTAACGCCGAATACGCTACTACCGCCGTGCGCACCGACGCGTGTGAGATGTCCTTGAATAGTACACCATAGGAAGCATCGATATCCACGCTTGCCTCATGGCTGAGTAAGGGAACGATGCCAAGCCGCATACACATCAGGGCGCTGGCGCCCCCCCCTTCGGCGCAGCTGGGATACACCAGCCCGACCACGTCGCGCGCGATTTCCTGAAACCGTTGACCGGTGACATCTACCCAGCCTTCAGTAAAGATATTCGGAGTTTCGTATAATTCCCGGTGGAATGCCTTGACGAAGGATTTCTCCTGCGTCACCGGCCCGCAGACATAGAGCTTGTAATCCGGCAATTCGCGAAATACTTCCAGGACGATATCCAGTCCCTTGTGAACAAATCCGGCGCTGCCAAACCAGAGATAATTCTTCTTAACGGTATCAAAGTCCTTGCTCACCAACTCAGCGTCCACGTCCGGCGTCGAGATGGCCAACCGGTACAACGGCTTACCCGCGTAAGCGTAGGTGCTCATGGTAAACCCATTTCCCAGCACCGTCCCGCAATCCGCATTTTCAATCGCCCAGTTCGCTTCGACTTGCCTTATAGTATTGGTTTTCAACACCGTAGTACGCGATTTTTTGACCTGCAGATAGCGGGCATAGGAAGCGCTGTTATTATCAATCCAGTGCGCGGTATCCAAATGTACAATTTTCTTGCATGTCGTGCCCACGGCCTGGTACAAACGATCAAAATTGCTGCGCGAACCGATGAAAACATCATAGGCAAGCGCGGGTCGAAATGTCCGGCTCCGATAGCTGACGACATCGACATCGTAGCCCATCGACAATAAGACCTGGCCCAGAGTCCATGACTCCCAATGTTGCGTGTGATCCAGCGATATGTTGTTGACATCCACCAGAAACGGCTCATTGACATACGCCAACAACGCCCGTCCCCGACGCGGCTGCCCGGTGCGCAGTCGAACCACTTGTTCATCGGGATCGTATGGTGCGGGTAATAGTAACTTGAGCAGTTTCTTAAATGCTTTTTTTAGTCGTCTTATCTCTATCATTGACTTTTACCTGCGCATTTGGCTCCGCAATTTTTCCCACAAACTTCTTTTTTGCTTCTTCACCGGTTCGGCTATGGTACCGATGTCCACTTTGAGCAGATTCACCGGGAACAACGCGCCGTAATCCGGACATGGGGAGGAAACTAGTTCGGTGCCCGCTTGCACCAGACACTCTTCATGAAACCACAGGTAATCGTTGTACCATGTCCAGACATTGTGTTTTCGATACAGGCTTGCCAGCTGTGCAGCCAACTCTACATTGGTGGCCAGCGTCAGATAACGATTCCGGAAGCCGCAAAGCTGCTTGATCAACATGCCGACGGTGCGATCACTTGCGTAATTGGTATACCAAGTATCAAACTGCAACTCCTTGGCAAGCGTCATCACCGCCCGATGGACCTGAACATGATCTTCATGTCCATACTCGCCCCATGGATTGTGAGTGATCACGGTGTTGCAGCCGGTGAGCAATGGCCGTAGCAATTTCAGCATCAGCTGATAATTAGTTTCGTAAATAACCGCCTTCTTGGGTTTTTTGATGTGCATCCCGGACGCGGTAACAACAGGCCGCTCCCAATCCGCCAGATTAAAAACACCGGCTTCTGGAATTTTCAGCCACGTGGTATTGGCCAGCGGGAATTCCCTGCGCGCCGCTTCCCGTCCTTGACTGAGATCCGGACGATCCGCGATTTCGGAATAGCATATAATTATCTTGTTAACGTCCGCCAGCACGCTGCTGAACCAAAGCGCTTCATCATCCGGATGCGCCACCACCAGCGCGGATTGCGCCAGCAGTTTATTGCGGGCACCCGGATCACGGACATTCATATACGGTATCCAGTATCCATGCAGTGCTTCAATAACTTCAACAGATATTTTACCAGTTGTATGCCAGCGACAATTGTGCCGGCGAGCCGGCCATATTTTTTGCTGGCGAAGTAATATGCGGCGAGTGCCCGCTGCCGGAAACTCCAGTCCTCCTGTCGCGTGATAGCGACATGCCAGGGAAATATCATCCCGGTTCCTTTGGCGACTCCGGCGCGCAGTGTATTTTCGATTTCCGGATAGGAATAGCCCAGTCTATTGATCGTATCCGGCCCGAGATCCGCCAGATAGTGCAGCGCCAAATGTCTGGACTGTGAATCCCCAGAGAGTTCTTTCCATTTGTCGACACTATCGGTACTGGGCCTGGTATGCTGATGTATGCCAACCGGATCATTCATCTTGCCTTTCGGTACCGGGGTGTCACCGTAATTCAGCATCGTGGCATGAAACTCCAAATTCAGACGAGCGCACAACTCGGCGATATTTCGTTCCGGATCAGCGACAAAATCTTCGTACTTTATGGTTATGGCCTGGGTACCAAGCAATTCAATACCGGCGAGTATCCAGGCAGGCGCGCGCCGCAAATCCGGTTCAAATACGCTCAATACGTTCCAATCGCCTTTAACGTAGGTTTTCAGCTCTGATGCCAACACCGCCATGGGATTTCGGATCAAAAAAACAAACTTGGCCTTGGGGAAAAAACGGTAAAGTTCCGCAATAATAAAAAAATAGCGTGGCGTTTTATCAAGAAAATATTTTTTCCCCCCTTTCAGCAGGGCATTACCGTAAATTACGCGCGCCCATTCCCGAACCGCGTCCGTGTACACCTGCTCGCCATCCGTATAGTTCTGCAAGAACTCCTTTACACCGACTGTGGTGAAACCAGCGTCATAGTCAGTCTTGATTCCTTTGTTGTAGCGCAAACCATAGGCTGGATGCAACATCAACCAGGTTTCCGCGGACGTTTGTATGTCAGGATGACCGGATAGCACCCGTTGTAATAAAGTGGAACCGGAGCGGGGCTGGGAAATGATGAAAATCAAATCCTCTCCCAAATAGGATACTTTGGCGGTCAAACACCCCTCCTATAGGCGTACATCGGCCACTTCCTCAGCGAGTCCAGCAGCCTGTATTTGAGATGCGGCATCGCTGATGTATTGAAACGGCAATCCCGACTTTCGGGCGATATCCAGCAATGACATACTGCCATCGGACTGATTTAACACCCACAGCACGGCCATTTGACGATCTTTCTTTTCATTGGCCCCGCCGGTTTGGTCGTACAATCCTCGCTTACCCAATTGTGGTTCGCCATGAGGCATCAAATTACGATATCTTCTGTTGCTTTCGATGATATTGACTATTTCCACAACTGCGCGGTAAGACTGCTCCAGATATTCAGGCCGCACAAACTCCAGATTATCCGCCGAGGTGTGGTACTCGGGAAATTCACCGTATTTACTGCGTTCCAGCAGACCCACTGCGAGATTATATCCTGGGGAGCAATAGTTACGTTCGTCATACCCATAAGGTGAAAAATCCTGTACTACAGGACTGGAGAACTGTCGCCCAAGCACATACTCAACCGCTTGATCGATTTCTGCATTACCTTGCCGGCTGCGCTTGTAAGTGGGCCCGCCGCCATCGCCGACGCATGACACAATCAAACCATGCCTGATACGCGGTACCTTCTCCGCATTGCGCGCCAACCAGGTAATTGAACCGATGGTACCTGGTGCGAACAGTATTCGGTAGGAATAACGCAGCGCGTGCTCCCCCAGATAACGCGCCAGATAACTCAACAAAGCGATACCTGACAGATTATCATTAGCGAGAGACGGGTGACACACATGGGCTGACAACAGGACCTCCGTGTCACTGGCACCTGGAATAAAACATTCCCCGTATGTAAGAGCGCCATCCTTCAATGTAGCGTCTATGAACACCTCGTAGATTCCCGGCTTCAAACTCTCCAGTTGATTATGGGTCAGGCAGAAACCCCAGGCTTCTTTATAATACGAGGTCCGATAAGGAATCAAATCGGGCTTCTCGGGAATACTGTAGAGGTGTTGCTTAAGTTCCTCTAGAGACACCTTGGTATTTACCGGTGCACTATAATTAAGCACGTGCAGGTTGCTTTTATTGAAGTCGACGATCTTTCGCCCTTCTGGATCCTTGATATAAGCATCCCTGATATTCCATTCTTTCGGTATTTGCCAATCCAGTACTTTGGTACCAGTGGGTACTTCATGAATCTGCAGGTCAATCTTTTTGCCAATTGCGCGCAGAGTAGCGCGTACTCCATCGCCGGTGATGCTGCGACAATAGGGGTACAATTCCTTGACCATCTGATATTGCAACTCGCCAATGCCTTCTGGCGCACATAGATTAGCCATTGTCGCGGGCCATGCTCAGTCGATGATTTCAAGTGCGGGTATCGGCACTACGAACTTACCACCCCAAGTCCGGACAACAGCCATCTGCTTGACTATTTCATCGCGCAGATTCCACGGCAGAATTAACACGTAATCCGGTTTTGTATGCTCGATCTTTTCCGGGGACTCTATCGGAATATGTACGCCTGGCAGGTAAAGATTCTGCTTGTAGGGACTGCGATCCACAGTGTATTCAACGAAGTCCGTGCGCACGCCGCAATAATTCAGCAAAGTATTTCCCTTGGCAGGAGCGCCGTAACCGACGACTCTTTTCCCCTGTTCCTTCGCTGAAATCAGAAAGCCAAGCAAATCACGCTTAACCTTATTCACCTTTTCATTATAATTCAGGTAGTGGTCAATAACCTCGAAACCCTGATCGAGCTCGCGTTGACGCAACTCCACGACCTTATCCGATACCGGTTTAGTCGCGTCTTGCGCGTGCCGCCCATAGATGCGCAGTGAGCCGCCGTGGGTCCAGATTTCATCAACATCGAACAAAGTGATGCCATGATGCGCGAATACCCGCTCCACCGCGACAAATGATATGTAGGAATAGTGCTCATGATATATCGTGTCAAATTGATTTTGCTCCATTAACTTGAGCAAATGCGGGAATTCCATGGTGATGACGCCACCGGGCTTCAACGCAATTTTCATGCCCGCCACGAAGTCATTGATATCGGGAACATGTGCCAGTACATTATTCCCCAGCAACAGATCGGCCTGCTTACCTTCAGCGACGAGCGACTTGGCAGTTTCCACGCCAAAGAACTTCACGATTGATGGAATCCCTTTCTCCTCCGCCACTTTGGCTACATTGGCCGCTGGCTCCACACCTAATATAGGAACACCGCGCGCTTTGAAGTGTTGCAGCAGATAACCGTCGTTGCTGGCTATTTCAATCACCAGAGAATCGGTGTTGAAAGCAAAGCGCGCCATCATCATCGCCACATAGTCTTTCGCGTGTTGCACCCAAGCGTCTGAAAATGAGGAAAAATAGGCGTAGTCACTGAATATTTCCTCGGGATTCTCATGTGCGGGCAACTGCACCAAATAGCATTTCTCGCACACATAAACACACAACGGAAAAAACCTCTCCATGGCGTTAAGCTGATCCTTCTTAATATAGGAATTAGCCAGTGGCGACATCCCCAGATCGCAGAACACGTGATGTAAACCAGTACCGCAAAATCGGCAGTTAATGTTATGCATAAAGTTACCTGTAGTATTCTGTCGTTTGTTCGATCATTTACTTGATATTGCTGCCAGTTTCCCAGATCAATTTAGGGCGAATCACGCCTGGCAGGTCGCCTTTCCAATCACCTCGGGATGAATCACCTTCCAAGGTGTCCACCACCTGAAAAGCCACCACATCCGTCACATGGTATTGCATTTTACGCACCGGTTCCAACGTCCACATGGTGACATTGACGGTAAACATGCCCTCTGACAGCAGATTTCCCGGTATCCAGCCACGGCTGGTATAACGCCCCGGCGGTCGCGGCACCTTGCGCCAGGTCAGATCCTGGTCGACAGCAACGCAAACATTAACGCCTTCACCATTCCAGAGCGCGAATGTAGGCATCAACACCCATCCTGGCTGGAGCACCTCGTATTCAACCTCTATCGCCAACGCGCGGCGAATGTCTATCGCCTCCGTAACGCGATGATCATCCGTCAGAATACGCACGGCATGCAACTTTACTTCAGTATCTCCGGGCGCATCGGTATCGGTAAAAATACGTTCCGCGGTGTTGTCGCGCTCGCCCTGAAGGTATGCACTCACCACGTCATGCGCGGTCGCATCCATGAATACCGACCCCGCTTTCAACATTATTACGCGTTCGCACATCCGGGTGATTGCCGGCATACTGTGCGATACAAAAAGCACGGTGCTTCCCTGTGACCCCACATCTTGCATTTTATCAAGACACTTTTTCTGGAACGCCGCATCACCGACAGCTAATACTTCATCGACGATCATGATCTCGGGTTCAAGGTGCGCTGCCACCGCGAACGCCAACCGTACCCGCATGCCGCTGGAATAGCGTTTCACCGGTGTGTCCAGAAATTTTTCAACGCCGGAAAACTCCACTATCTCGGAAAACTTATTGTCAACTTCCTTTTTGCGCATGCCAAGGATAGTGCCGTTGAGATAAACATTCTCACGGCCGGTTAATTCCGGATGAAATCCGGTGCCTACCTCTAACAAACTGCTCACACGGCCGACGATCCTGATAGAACCACTGCTTGGCGGAGTAATGCGTGATAAAATTTTAAGCAAAGTCGACTTACCCGCGCCGTTGTGCCCGATAATTCCAACCACTTCGCCCCGATTGACATCGAAAGACACGTCTTTTAGCGCCCAAAGTATGTCGGGGGATAGGTCGTTATCGCGAAAGGAATACAGGGATTTGTATCTGCGATAGTTCTGCAACGGTGCTTTGATTGTGGAAAATAGCGCCCTGACCAAGCTGTCTTCTTTCTCAACCTTGGTTCCCAAACGAAATTGCTTGCTGATATTTTCTACTTTGATAGCTGTTGTCATTTTGGCGTTTTATCTGTTGTCAAATCACATCCACGACAATCCGTTCCATTTTGCGAAAATAGAACGCCCCTGTCACAAATATCACAATAGCGGATACCATACCCGGCCAAATGTAGGACCAATTCATTTCAGTACCCAGCAACATGCCTCTATAGCCTTCAATCACCGCGACAATCGGATTAAAGGAATAGAGCATTCGGTATTCATGAGGTATTGCCGATGCTGTATATAAAATGGGGGCTGAATATATCAGCAGATTTAGAAAAAACGGCATGGCGAATTTGACATCGCGAAACCGTATAGCCAGTGACGATAACCACATGCCAACTCCAATCGGCACGAGTATCATCAATATTACAAAGACGGGAAGATATACAATGTTTGCGGTGGGGGTTACTTTATAATAAACCATAACCCCAAATACCAGTACCATTGCAATCACAAAATCGACGAATTTCGCCAGCGGCGGCGTTAACGGAAATATGAGCCTGGGAAAATACACTTTTCCCAGCATGCTCTGCCCGGATACCAGGCTTTGACTGGCGGCAATCATTGAAGTCGACATATAAGTCCATGGCACTATGGCCACCGTCGAGAACAGAACGTAGGGAATTCCGTCTGTTTCTATCTTGGCTATCCTGCCGAAAATCACCGAAAACACCACTATCTGAAAAAATGGATTCAAAATCGCCCACATGAAACCGAGAACGGTCTGAGCATAAAGCACTTTGATATCTCGCCAAATCAGGAATACAAACAGATCTCGATAACTCCACAATTCAGCAACGTTAATCACCTGCCAGCCGGAATCAGGTTTAATGGTTACAATCGGTATACTGGCGTTACCTTCAGTCATTCTTTAATATTCCCGTAGTATTTATTATCTTTTAATACCGCATGCAATCGACCGCTGCATTATTCCAAGCGATAGTCAGGCCAGCCCCGATCACGTTCCGATAGAATTCGCGTGTTCGCTTCCGGCCAGACTATTGCGAATGCCGGATCATCCCACCGTATATTGCTTTCATATCCAGGCGCGTAATACTGGGTATGCATATACAGAACCTCGCTATCATCCTCAAGGGTTTGAAAACCATGAGCGCACCCCTTGGGTATATACAGTGCCTGATAGTTGCCGGCACTGAGTTCCACGGCGAACCATTTTTGAAACATTGGCGACTCAACGCGCAGATCTATGATGACATCATAGATAGTCCCACGCACACAACGTACCAGCTTTTCTTCCGCTTGGACGCCGGTTTGTCTGTGCATGCCGCGCAGCGTATTTTTAAGCCGATTGTAGGAGATATTCACCTGGACGAAGTTCGCATTTAAGCCATAACGCGAAAACTCCCGGGCGCAAACCGTACGCGCGAAAAAGCCCCGCGGGTCCGTCATTTTCTCCGGCTCGATGACATACGCTCCCGGTATCGTCGTGGGGTTGAATATCACCGCCGAATCAAACCCAGGTTACTTGGCCACCCACTCGAGAGCATCGTTCAAAATGCCTTTTTCACGAAATCCGGTAAGCACCTTCAAACGCATGAATTGAGACTGGCGGAAATTCGCTTCTTTAAAATTCATACTGGTCAACCCCTGTTTCAGGCCATGTATCGCCCCCACCAGATCTACCTGAGGTTGATGACTGGGCGCGACTTTTCGAAACAGAGTAAAATCCACCTTGTAGGAACGCTTGTCGGGTGGCGCATCTGGATTCACTGATACCTTGACTCCCGGAATCGCCTTGGCAACGGCTTCCGCCAGATCTCGCACCTGGTAGTTCCATGAGTCACTACCGGTGTTCACCGGCAGGAAAACTCCACCATTGTCCGCACTTCGATTGATCCCCCAATCCATGGCGCGCACCATGTCATCCACATGAATCAATGGTCTCCAGGGCGTGCCATCGCTGAGTATAGTAATCTCCCTGGCAGTAATCGCACCGGCCACGAAATCGTTCAGCACCAAATCCAGACGTAATCGTTCACTCATACCACAGGCTGTCGCGAAACGCAGAGATGTTACGACAAAACTATCATCCGCCAGCTTGGATAAATCCTGCTCGGTTCCGACCTTGGACCGTGCGTAAGCGGTGAGCGGGTTTAGTTCATCGGTTTCAACCCGCGGACCGCCTTCCGCAAACCCGTACATACTGCAGCTGGAAGCAAAGACAAAACGCTTTACGCCGGCATCTTTCGCCATTTTCGCCAGATGCACACTTGACTCATAGTTGATGGCTCGGGTCACATCTTCAAACGCCTTACCCATGGGATCATTGGAAATCGCCGCCAGATGGATAACGGCATCCACCCCCCTGAGCTTGTCAGCACCGATTCGGCGCATGTCTCCGAATATCTGTTCATCCGCCATACATTCCGGAAGATAAGGCGAATCGGTCAAACAGTGGGCGAAATAACCGGTGTCATAGCCCAGGAGATAAGCGTCAGGATATAGGTTACGTAAATATTTAATCAATCTTGGACCGATGTAGCCCATGTTTCCTGTAATAAATATCTTCACTGTTGTCCTCCTGCTTTACGCAGCAAATTGTCTATCTGGTCACACACATGCTTTGAAAACGGGATACTGCAGGTGAACGCCGGTGAAACGGCATTCAGTACGTGATATGATTTATCATCACCCTGCAGCACAAAATCCATTTCCAGCTTCTTTTTCTCCAAATCCACCAGTTGCGCCCGAATGCCCGGTCGTCCCCATTTAGCATAATCCACAGGTTTGACACCGTCAGCCAGAAGCGACGCTTGCGCGACCATATGGCGACGTGAATATTTACGAAACTCTTCCAGCGCCAGCGCTGCAAACTCAAACTGATTATGCAATAACAGGGACATTTGCCTGACCCCGATTTCCAGCAGCTCCGTCGCTGTAAATCCTGATAAGCCATCGTACTGTTCGCGCCATAAGGCCGGAATTGCGGTAGGACCGATTTTCACTTTCCCATCCACTGCCACCGTAAAATGCACGCCCAGAAACGGATGTTTCAAGTCCGGGACCGGATAGATATTGGTACGAATCCCGCCCGCGGACCCCGGCTTCTCATTTGAGTAAAGATACAAACCTTTAAACGGTAAGATACTGTATCCGGTGGCAAATCCATAATCCTTTGCGATCTTGTCCGCATACAATCCCGCCGCGTTGATGACATAAGCGGCCGAGATTTTACCTTTTGTAGTATGCACCGTGTCGCCCGGGCCACGACCGCGATAGCTCACACCGCACTCAATACTGACGCCCAGGCTCCGGGTCTTTTCCGCAAAGCTCCTCATAACCGCCATTGGATCTACAGATGCGGTAGTCGGCGAAAACAGTGCCCTGCGAAACGTTTTGACTCGGGGCTCGATTTCCCGCGCTTCCTCAGCGCTGATCATGTTAAGCTCCACGCCGTTCACATCACCGCGGTGTTTGAGCTCATCCAATGTTCTGTCTTCGGATTCGTTTTTTGCGACCACCAGCTTGCCGCATTGATTGATTGGCAATCCATTGTCCAAACAATATGCCGTAAGGGCGCGATTACCATCCCGGGAAAAGCGCGCCTTTAAGCTGTCTGCTGAATAGTAGAATCCCGCATGCAACACACCACTGTTACGACCACTGGCATGCATGCCGAGATCAGATTCTTTCTCCAATACCATTACCCTGGCATCTGGATTGCGAGTTTTCACCTCCCTGGCGATACTGATACCGATGATCCCGGCACCAATGATGAGAAAATCCGTATGCATGGAGTACTACCAGATCTTCCACGGCGCTTTGCCCTTGGTCCATAGCTCATCAAGCACATTTCGGTCTCTGAGCGTATCCATGGATTGCCAGTAACCTTCGTGTCGATGGGCGGAAAGTTGATTATCTTCCGCTAAACGGGAGAGCGGCTCCGCCTCCCAGAACACCTCATCGCCGGTCACATAATTGATAGCCTCGGGTTCCAGCACGAAAAACCCGCCGTTCACCCAGGCACCATCGCCGCGTGGCTTTTCACGAAAATGCGCTATCTTGTCACCATCACCGGAAAGTTTAAACGCGCCATAACGTCCGGGAGGTTGTACCGCGGTAAGGGTCGCCAACGTCTTCTGGCGCTGATGAAACTGCAATAGCTCATGAAGATTGACATCAGCGACACCGTCGCCATAGGTCATAAAAAAAGTGCCATCCTGAAGATGTTGCGCCACCCGGCGCAAGCGGCCGCCCGTGCCGCTGTTGGCACCGGTATCGATAAGTTGGACCCGCCAGGGTTCCGCGGCATTTTCCATGATTTCGATTTTGTTGTTTCGGATATCGATGGTGACATCCGAGGAATGCAACAGATAATTTGCGAAATATTCCTTGATTACATAACCTTTATAGCCACAGCAGATCACAAAATCATTGATGTCATAGGCCGAGAATATTTTCATGATGTGCCACAAAATCGGCATGCCCCCCACCTCGACCATCGGCTTAGGCTTTAAACCAGTCTCCTCGGACAACCGTGTACCCAGTCCTCCGGCAAGGATAACAGCCTTCATAGCATGTGCCTCATTGAGTATTTATTCGTTACCGCTTCCAGACTTCAGACCGGCGAGTCTCAGATCCTTCACCTTGCCGCTATCCTTGTCCTTGGCGTGTTCTTTGTCGGAATCTTCTTCCCAAACCGGTAGAATGCCGCCCAATTTCTTGTCCTTGACAACATCATGGACCACATCCGCATCGATATATTGCAGACCTTCCCCAAATGCGAATACCAACGCAGTGTCACAAAGCACATTGATCAACCGCGGCGTGCCCTTGGTGTAATAATGAATCGCGGCACAGGCCGCCGAATCAAACAAGTCAGGATCGCCTCCCGCCGTGGTCAAACGGTGCCGGATGTACTTCCATGTTTCCTGAAGACTGAGTTTTTCCAGGTGGAAATCCACGGCGATACGCTGCGCGAACTGCACCAGTTCCGGCCGGCGCAATTTATCCTTGAGCTCCGGTTGACCAACCAAGATCAACTGAAATATCTGGTCCTTATTGGCATTGATATTGGAAAGCATGCGCAACTCCTCCAGGCCTTCCGGGCTCATATTCTGCGCTTCATCGATAATCAACACCGTGCGTCGATTCTGGCCATATTCGCTTATCAGAAATTCGACCAGGGTTTCATACATTTCCACCTTTTCCTTACCGCGGTAAGGCAGACCGAATGCCAACAATACCCATTGCAGCATTTCACCAAAGGAGGGGTGTGTATTTGACACCAGACCGACAGTCAGATCCTGATCTATCTGCTCCAGCAGCAATCTGATCAGCGTTGTTTTACCGGCGCCAATCTCGCCGGTGATCACGGTGAAGCCCGCCTGATTCATTAATCCGTATTCCAGCATCGACAATGCCTGTCGGTGCTTCTTGCTCATATAGAGGAAGCCGGGATCAGGCAGCAGCGAAAATGGCTTTTCTTTGAATCCGAAATACGATTTGTACATTAGTCGTCAATCCTGAGGATAATTTAGCATACGATCAATAACCTACCGTTGATATATCTTCAGATTTATTAAGTACGGTACCGATAAGGTTCGCCCCCTTCAACATCCCAACAGCGCGTTTCAGATCCTCGGTGGTAGTCTGACCTTCCGCGACCACCATCAACACGGCATCCACATAGGGTGAGAAGACCAGGACATCATCCGTTGAAAGTATAGGCGGCAAATCATACACAACAATACGTGAGGGGTATCTTGACTTAAACTCCTGCACCAACCTTTCCATACGCGCCGAAGACAAAATCTCCGATGATTGTTGCACGGATTCTCGACCGGGCAGGATAACAAACCTTCCGAGTCCCGGGTTGATCAGGATATCCTCTAAAGCGACCCCTGACTCCAGATAATCATTAATGCCCTTTTCGACAGTGAGTCCGAACCGCGTATGGACACTGGGGTGCCGCAAATCCATATCCACCAGCAATACGGAATGATTTACTTTCATCATGGCCAGACTTAACGACAAATTTATTGAAATCAGCGTTTTACCTTCATCCGGCGCGCAACTGGTTACCGCCAGCGAATTCCAGCCATTGTCCTTCATAATGCGCCAGATCTGCGTGCGTAACACCTTGAACGCATGAGAAAACTCCGGCGTAGATTCTTCCAGAATGATATGATTACGGGCAAGCATGGCGCGATCCAAGTTAACAGCGCGCGTACGGGTGTAGGCAACCTGCTGCCCCATGTCTTTGTCGTCTGAGCGCTCCTTTCCCTGCTTGTTCTCGCGCTCCTTGCGCGCACGCTCAACCGCTTTTGAAATTCTATCCACTAATTGTTCACCTGATTGCCATCATGCACCTAAGCCGCCGACTTTCTTGATCGATACTTATCCAACCGGGACTCCCGTTTAAATATCGGGATGACCGCAAGTGGAGGCTCGCCCATCACTTTTGTGATGCCCTTTATGCCACGAATGCCATGGTCCTGAAATTCCGCAAACGCGGCGCCGCCGATGCCACCGACGAATGACAACGCTATGCCCAGCAACAGAATGCCAATGCGATTGGGCTTTATTGGTTGAATGGGCAGAAATGGCGGTTCTACAACGGAAAAACGCTCCGCACGGGACCCTTTCTCGAGCTCCTGCGCCAACTCCGCGGACATTTGTTTATCCTTGAGTTCCTTGTACCTTTTCACAGCGTTATCGTAATCTCGCCGTAACGCGAGACCTTCCTGTTCCACCTGAGGCGTCTGTTCGACACGCTCTTCATATTGCCGCAGTTTCTCCTTGAGCCGGACTTTCAGTTCAAGCTCGGACTTCAAGCTTATTTCCAATGTCTTCAATTGTCCCTGCAATGCCAGATATTGTGGATTATCGGGCTTCTCAATGGCGCTAGATTTGTTCATTTCATTGGCGATTCGATACAGATTATCTTCCAGGGAACTCACGGTCCGTTGCAAGGAAGTGACCTTGGGATGATCTTCGCCATAATCCCTGCGCGCTTTGGCCAGATCCGTCCGCGCCACATTCAATTCCTGGATAACCTGGTCGGTGTTGTCTACGGCGCCAAGTTCTCGGGTTAGAATTTGAATTTCACGCCGCATCTTGATCATATCGGGATGTTCCAGGGAATACTGTGCGGCACCGCGCAAGTAGGCGGTCTGCAGATCCCGCAACCGCGCCGAGGGACTTTCCCCGGTATATGGATTGGTTTGAATGACTTGATCCTCGACCAGGACTTTGCGTTCATTCAGCGTACCAATCCGACGCTCAACCTCTTCCAGTTCCTTCTCCGTACGTTCCATCATACTCATATTGAGATTCATCATTTCCGGCAACTTGCCTTGATTGCGTTCTTTATAGCTGGCCAATTGCTGTTCCAATACTGAGATTTTCTGACTTAGCTTGTTGGTTTCTTCCGCCAGAAAATCCGAGGTAACTTCGGCCTTCTCGGCACGTAACCGCTGATTTCCCTGAAGATAAAACGAAACCAGATCTTCGGTTACTTTTTTTGTCGCCTCTGGCGATGCATCTTCATAAGCGATACTGAAAGCGATAGTCGCCTGACGCGTCCGGCCACGCGGATCGCCGACCTCCGCACTCACCATCTTTACCGTTATGTTACGGCGCATTTCCTCGATAACCGCATATTCATTGCCCAACGCGCGCTCGTTCTTGAACAAATCATGCTTCACGATAACATTGCGCAGATTTTCCGTAGTCAGAATTCTTTGACTGAGAATCTGAATACGTTCCGCCGCATAACCGGTCACTGTGGTACTTACTAATTCCTCAGGTATTTCCTGCTGCTCAATCAAAATGGTCGCCGTCGATTCATAAATCGATGGCAATCCGAAAGCAAGCCCGATGGACCCAGCCAAAATCACCAGAATTGGCAAAATAAGCGAGAATTTACGCCGCTTCAGCACTGCCAAATATTCGCCAAGGTGAATTTCTTGATTTTCCATCAAATTATCTGCTTCTTTACCGTTCAAAATATAAATCGTTCTGCGTTGTAGATCATATTGAGGAATACGGCGTTACTCTCAGCAACACCTGCTATCCCCTGTTCTGTACGTCTGCGATAACGATACGATCCTTCGATATGAATCTGCCGTGACAAGCTGTGCCCATAAATCAACTCAGCTGACAACTGACGTTTCTCCGGGTACACGGAATCCACGTACAACGCCTGCTCCTGCCAGCCAGTCGTTCTCAAACGGGCCCAAGAGAGTTCGGACAAGCGATGGCGCAAATCAAATCCGGCAACGTCCACCAATAACATCTCCGCCGCGTTGGAAGGCTTGACCTCGCGCCGAATATCCATGAACCACTGATCCACAGGTTCATTCACGCTGTATTTCAGCGACACACTCATACTGGAATTGGATCGCTGGCTGACCCCACTTCCATTGGAACTTTCTTCGGTATATTGCCGGTATCCCAGCGCATTGGACAACTTGCTGGCCGGAGAAATATCGAAGATATAACTTATTGCAAACCCCTGCCTCTTCGTTATGGGATCAGTGGTCGCCTGTCCACTATCAGGCTCAAAACGACCGGCTTCATAACTCATTCCCAAACGGTGACGTAACCCAAGGCGACTCGAGCCACCCAATGAAATCGACTGATCCTTGAAATCCGACAACTGCACTGCATCAGACCTCTCATGTTCCAGCGACTGGTAGTGATAGCTTATACTCAGATTACTGAACATGCCCAACCGGTATTGCAACGATGGCGCATAATTGTATTGAGTCCTTCCCAGACGCTTCTGTGCCGTGTGCCCTGCATCAACGTCTGCTCCACTATCCGGTTCACCATCGACAACGTCAGCATTTTGCTCGAGATCCTTGAATGTCACCAAGGTGGTGTCTTTCCGCGCTTTGGCGTCGAACACGAAATTCAGGCGCTGTCCTTTTAAAGCCGTCTTCAAAAACAGAAATCTGACATCGTTGTCCAAGTCCGCGTTGGAATATTTGGTCGATAAATACCGACCACGGAGCATCATCTCGGTCACTTGGCTATGCTGCGCCGCGGACATATCCGCGATACCGCTATAGCCGGTATCGGAGGTTGGCGCACCAAAGACCATTCCCGGATTATCATCAGAATTCAATCTCAAATTCACGCTGGCGTTGACTGTTACCGGCGCGGCATTGACTGAGCTCGCACCTAACCACCCCCATCCCAGCACCGCTACCAGAGCGCAAATCGATTGATTAGGGAAATAATCGCGGCCCCGGAGGCAATACCGATTTCTATTGCACAACGACGACATCTCCGGTCTTTAAAATAATATTCTGCTTGAGTTGCTGGCCCTTTTTGACATCCGAATAATCAAATGGAATGACGACGTCCTTGTCATTCTCCCGGCGTAGAATTCTGATATTGCTTTCTGAGGCAAACTCCGTCAGCCCACCGGCAATCGCCAAAGCCTGCATCACATCCAGGTAGCCGCCAACCACGAACTGTCCAGGTTTCCTCACCTGGCCTATGACATAAATCTTATATCCGGCGACTTTTTTAACCAGGACTGTCACTACGGGATTGGGGATAAATCTTTCAATTTTATGCGTTATTTCCTGACGCACATATTCTGGAGTATAACCCTGGACAGCGATATCGCCAATCATCGGGAACGAAATCCGCCCGTCAGGCCGGACCAACACTTCCCGCTGCAGCCCTTCCTCTTTCCATACACTGACCTCCAGCAAATCTTCCGCGCCGATCTGGTAACCTCCACCGTAAACCTCACCATGCACAACGCATGGAATTATCAGCAATAACGAAGACATCATCCCCCATATCATTACGGTAGAAGATGTTATTCGTCTATGCAACTGGTTACCAGGTGAGAATTTTATGTCCATTTGATTTACCCCGCAGGCGCTTCCCATTGCCCAGCCCATAACATGTACACTGGTAGACAGCGCTTGGAACCGCCTCACTGTTACTTATAAAAAAATCAGAGATTCATATATTTAGAAAAAGATTCAAGTTCCACGCAAAAGAAACGTTGATATTATCACACTATTATTCACTAGACTTTGCAATTATGACACATCCTATTACAACAATTATCATGTGTATTTATTTGCCTGCGCCTGACTGCCGCGCAACTATCGTCGGATGGTATCAAAACCCAAGAAACCACGCCTATTAATATGAAAACGAAGATTACTAAAACCGGCCCCAATATCCTCAGTTTTCTGTTCTCGCTACTGGGTCCCGTGGTTTCCGTTTTGTCTCTCCGTATCATCAATTATCTCTACGGTGTGCCCTTCGAGGGACCCTATATGGCAATGGCCATAATTACCTTTCTTATTTCATTTATTATTTTTCGAGAATTACAGGTAAAAAGCTCACTGCGTCGTGGCGCCTTCACCATTCAGATGAAAAATCTGGCTTTGTCCTGGTTGTTGCTCATCGGCATATTGCTGTTTTTAGGATACGCATCCAAATCTTCAGAGGATTACTCCCGCCGAGTCGTCATCACCTGGATCTCGATTACGCCTTTTGTGCTGTTACTTAGCTATAGCCTGGCCCGCATTATTGTGTTCCGATTTTTTCCACCGGAAAAATTTGGCCGCAGAGCAATCATCGTTGGCATGAATAATTTGGGAAACAATCTTATTACGGAATTGCAACGCGATGCCCGCCTCGGGATTAATGTCATGGGGTATTTTGACGATCGTAACCAGAACCGACTGTCCGGCCAGAAACATCAGACGTTATTGGGAAATCTGTCCGCGATTCCCGATTATGTACGAAATTACAAGATCGACATTATCTACATTACCCTGCCCATGGTCCAAGAAAAACGCATCCTCGCGCTCCTTGACGCACTGACGGACACCACTACATCAATCTACTTCGTACCGGATCTTTTCGTTTTTGATTTGATCAATGCGCGTATAGACGAGATCAACGGTATCCCGGTATTGGCTATTTGTGAATCACCATTCTCCGGCGTCACCGGTTTGTTGAAGCGCATCAGCGACATCATACTGGCTTCGCTGATCCTGATCCTGGTTGCACCACTGCTCTTGGCAATCGCGATTGCCATCAAACTGGAATCGACCGGCCCCGTCATCTTCCGACAACGGCGCTATGGACTCGATGGCGAAGAAATTATTGTCTATAAATTCCGCAGCATGAAGGTGCAGGAAGACAGTGGCACCATCAAACAAGCCACCAGGAACGATTCCCGCGTCACCCGGATTGGCGGTTTTCTCAGACGTTCATCGCTTGATGAGCTGCCTCAGTTTGTCAATGTGGTTCAGGGAAGAATGAGCATTGTCGGGCCAAGACCCCATGCAGTTGCCCACAACGAGTTATATCGCAAACTCATCAAAGGGTATATGGTGCGCCATAAGGTCAGACCTGGCATTACTGGCTGGGCGCAGATTAACGGTCTACGCGGAGAAACCGATTCCGTAGATAAGATGAAAGCACGCATCGAGTATGACCTCGACTATCTCCGCCACTGGTCGCTGCGCCTGGACATGATGATCATATTACGCACTATTTTAATCGTGCTCTGGGATCGCAACGCATACTGATGAAACGCGCCGATCATACCTCAGGTAATTATCCCCCGTATACGCAGGAGCTCGATCACCTGCCCAACACAGACTTCGAGCTCATACTGTGAGGTGTGAATGATCAATTCGGGTTTCTGCGGTTCCTCATAAGGGGACGAGATTCCGGTAAAATCAGAAATCTTGCCAGCACGTGCTTTTTTATACAAACCTTTCACATCACGGTCTTCACAAACCTCAAGCGGACACTCACAGTAAATTTCGAGGAAGTCTCCGTGGGGCATTAGACTGCGCACTAATTCCCGATCAGACCGAAATGGCGAAATAAACGCAGTTAACGTCATCACGCCCGCTTCCAGAAACAGTTTCGCCAATTCGCCAACCCGGCGAATGTTTTCCACGCGATCTTCCTTGGAAAAACCGAGGTCACCACACAGGCCGTGACGCACGTTGTCACCATCCAAAACGAAGGTGGAACATCCCAATTGATAGAGTTGCTCCTCTACTGCGTGGGCAAGCGTGGACTTTCCCGCACCCGACAGACCGGTAAACCATAACACCACGCTTTTATGCTTGTTCCGCGACTGTCGACGTTCTCGGGTAACCGTGGCGCTATGCCAGACCACATTGCTGCTGTGCTTCTCTTCGGCCATATAAGTAAGTTCCTTTGTAGGTAAGGCTTAACAAGCCCTTGATGCATCAGGGGAATATTACCCGAGAACCCGGGATGTGACCAGATCGAGCGGCGCTTTACTATGGCGGGCTTTACTTTGGTCGTCCCCGATACACCCGGGTCATAGAACCTACCCGGCGCCTGTCCGCCCCCCCGAGCGGGGTGTTGAGACAAGGCAAAAAAAAAGGACACGCGCTTTCGTTTGTGTCCTCTGAAGTAGATGGCGTCCCCACGGGGATTCGAACCCCGGTTACCGCCGTGAAAGGGCGATGTCCTAGGCCTCTAGACGATGGGGACACACGATAAAACGGTTGCAGGCGTTCGTTCGCCTTCGCTCTTTACACCTTTCTTATGAAATTATTAACCCTTTTAAAACCCAACCCGGTCTTGAGTTGGTGGAGCTAGCCGGGATCGAACCGGCGACCTCTACAATGCCATTGTAGCGCTCTCCCAGCTGAGCTATAGCCCCTTGAAATCAAGAAGTGCGCATTCTACGGATGGCCCCGGGGTTCGTCAAGAAACAGTTTTATCCTTTCTCAGCGAATGGAATAAGGTCCCAACTCAAAAAGCATTAGGGTCCTTGAATACCGTGGATACCGTACGCAGGATGATCATAAAGTCCAATCCCAGAGACCAATGACGGAGATATTCCAGATCGTATTGCACTCGTTGCCGCATTTTGTCCACCGTTTCGGTTTCGCCACGTAAACCATGAATCTGTGCCCAGCCAGTGATGCCGGGACGCACTTTATGGCGCATCATATAGCCTTTAATCAGTTTCCGGTATTCCTCGTTGTGCGCCACCGCATGGGGTCGGGGGCCAACCACGCTCATGCGACCTTGAAGCACGTTGATAAACTGCGGCAACTCATCGAGAGAGGTCTTGCGCAGCAGCGCGCCGAATCGCGTGATTCGGGGATCATTACGTGTCGCTTGTTTTACATGGGCTCCATCCTCGGCGACTTTCATGGTACGAAATTTATATACCGTGATTTCTTCACCATCGAGTCCATAACGTTTCTGCCTGAAAAAAATACCACCCTTTGAAGTAACTTTGATCCCCACGGCAATCATCAGCAGAACGGGTGAAATCAATGCCAGAATAACCAGTGATACCATGATATCGCTTAATCGTTTCAGCAGGCCTTGGACACCAAAGAATGGTGATTCACATACCGCAAGCACCGGTATGCCATGCACTTCGTCGATACGTGCCTGGATCAAATCAAATATGAATAAATCCGGCACAAAATAGATTGAGGCGGTGGTATCGCTCAGAGCATCCATAACTTGGAGAATGCGCTTCTCGTGAATCATGGGCAAGGTGATATAAACCAGATCTACCCGGTTCTTATCGACGTAATCCGCAAGCGAGTTCAAGGGCCCCAACAGCAGTTCCGGTGTCTCGCTCAGGCCGATGCGCTCCAGTGACCGGTCATCAAAATACCCTTTCAAGGCAACGTTCATCTCCCGGGCCAAACGCAATTCGCCATCCAGGCTTCGCGCCAGATCGTTGACGCCAATAATCACCGCATTACGCATATTTTCCCGTGTCACCAACAAGGAACTGATAAAACTGTGCGCAAATGTCTGTATCAACAAGATGGCCGGCGGTCCCACAAAAAACCAGATCAATAACACACGACGCGAGAACTCTTCGGAAGTTTTCGTTGCATAACCCAGGAACAACAATATGCTGACCAGAACCAGCCATGCGAGGAACAGATCCTTGAGGTGCGTTTTGATACCGCCACGCCCCCAGGCATCGAACACCCTCATTTCGCGAAAAATGATATAGGAAAGAAGGAACGAAATGATGCACAAGTAGATATAGGGATCGTCGAAACGCACTCCCGCCATCAGGCCGATCAATGCCAGGGTTAACACTATAGTACTGGGAGCGACAAGTGATAACAGAAAATCTGAAATAGTTACCGGTCTGTTCTTGATCCGTTTTGAAGAAACCATGTGCAAACCATCCTTCTGATGCACTAAATGATCATGACTAACGCAGTCTAGCACAATACCCAAGCATCAACCCTGGATAAACACCCAGTTAATACCAAGTTCAGGTATCTTCTTTTTGAATAAACACCATCGCCTTCATAATTCTTTCTGCGGTTTTTTCCCGACCCAACAGGCAAACCGTCGCATCAATTGCAGGTGATACACCACCACCGGTAACCGCCACCCGCAAAGGTTGCGCCACTTTTCCCATGCCAACACCGTGCATCAGGGTAACCTCATCAATGATCCGATGTATGTCTTCCGGGGTCCACTGCTCGCCAACCTGCAGCCGATCCCGCAGATCCTTCAGAATAGGCAGCGCCTCAGCTTTCAGCACTTTGCGCGCTGCTTTCTCCTCATAGGACTCAAAATCCACATAGAAATATTTAATTGCTTCAGCCAACTCTTTCAAAGTTTTTACACGATCTTGGTGCAACCGGATCACTTCAAGGATATCGGGGCCGGTTTCGGGATCGATACCTTTCTGGCCCAGATGCCAGCTCAGGTGATGCGCAATATGCCCCGGGTCGCTGTTCTTGATATAGTGCTGATTCAACCATAGCAACTTTTCCTGGTTAAAGCTGGAAGCTGCCTTGTTGACATCGGCGACGTCAAACAGTTCGATCATTTCATCCAGGGAGAATACTTCACGGTCGCCGCTGG
>JAHECY010000056.1 GCA_024641505.1 Gammaproteobacteria bacterium | reverse complement strand
CCAACGTGTCGATGTGGGCGTCGGTATCATCGCCTTCGACGTGACCTTGGGTCAGCCAAAGAATATTCGGTATCCCCAGCAGGTGTTGCAATTGCTCGGTTATCTGACGCTGATCCAGATGGGGATTGCGTTGTTTGCTGAGCAGGCAGGTGGTGGTGGTCAGCAAATCCCCAATGCCATTAGTGTCGATGCTGCCGCCCTCCAGAACCAGCTCGATGTCTTGCATCGCGGCGGAAAAAATCCGCTGCCCGTCCAGATGCCGATTAACAGCATCGTCCAGTGTAAAACGGAATTTGTTACCCCAGGCGTTGAAGCGAAAATTCAGCAGTTGGGGTTCGCCATCGGTGGCCAGAACGGTAATTGGTCCATAATCCCGTACCCAGGTGTCATTGCTGGGAACAATCACTAGCTGCAAATTACCCGCGGGTACCTGGTGCAGCAAGCGGCGGGCGATGTGGTCGCGGTGCGCGGCATCGTAACAGACTACCAGCAGTTTCTCGTGCGCGCACACAGCGCGGGCGATGTCTTCATAGACACGTTCGGCGACCGCGAGAAAATGCGACCAGTCACTGTGCGCATGGGGCCATGCGAGCATCACTCCGGATTGGGGGGTCCATTCCGGGGGCAGACGCCAAGGCGGGGATATGTGCTGCATGGTGTGAATCCCTGTGTCGATGAGTTGGACCAATCATTCCTGGGGTAATGCGGGATCCGTGTTGGCGTCCGCTGTCGCCTGTTTGATACGAGCCACTTTCACCGTATTATCTTTGATCTGGACGATTTCCACGATGAAAGTATCAAGACGGAAGCTGGTGCCGGCTTCAGGAATATCTTCCAGATATTCCATGATCAAGCCATTGATCGTTTTTGGACCATTGGTGCGCAGCTCCCAGCCCAGATAACGATTCAGGTCGCGAATGGTGGCGGTGCCGTTGATCAAATAGCTGCCGTCCGCATCCTGGTAATAGTCAACCTCGCGTGATATCGGATCCGTGGTGAATTCGCCGACAATCTCTTCCAGGATATCTTCCAGGGTGACGAGGCCGCGAATTTCACCGTATTCATCAACCACCAGACCGATGCGACGTTTTTCCGCCTGGAAATTCAGCAATTGCTTGTTCAGGGGAGTGCCTTCCGGAATGAAATAAGGTTCCCTGATGATGGTTTGCAGCGACTCAGCATTGAATTGGTCCATAAAGAACAGCTTTAAGACATTGCGCACATGTAGAAAACCGATGGTCTGATTGATATCCGAATGATAGACCGGCAAACGGGTGCGTTGACAGCTGATAATTTGATCGCGCAGGTCTTCCCAATCCATGTCAAGGTTGATGCCAGTGATTTCGTGCCGGGGGATCATGATGTCGTCCACGGTGACTTTTTCAAGATCCAGGATGTTGGTGAGCATGGTTTGGTGTTTTTGGGGAATGAGTGCGCCGGCTTCGTTGACCACCGTGCGCAGCTCATCGCTGCTGAGAGTCTGGTGACTGCGTTGATGC
Source organism: Gammaproteobacteria bacterium (assembly GCA_024641505.1). Taxonomy (GTDB): domain Bacteria; phylum Pseudomonadota; class Gammaproteobacteria; order SG8-11; family SG8-11; genus UBA6920. The sequence goes on along the minus strand of JAHECY010000056.1, from coordinate 23,171 downwards.
ACGGAAACACCCAGTACTTTGAGAATCAGACTGGTCACGATACTCACCGGCCAAACCAGGGGGTAATAGATAACTTTAAGCAACGGCTCGTAGATCAATGCGGCGGGAAATGCCACCCGCTCCGGGCTCAAGGCTGCGACCGTTTTCGGGGTAACTTCAGCGAAGATGAGTATCACCAGGGTGAGGATACCGGCTGCCGCCGCCAAGCCGGCGTCACCCCAGAGACGTTGCGTAATAATGGTGGTAATAAAGGATGCGGCAATATTCACGAAGTTGTTGCCCAACAGGATCAGCCCGATCAGCCGGTCGGGTTTGTCGAGCAAGCGCTGGGCGCGCACAGCGTTGCGATGCCCGCTCTTGGCCAGATGGCGCAACCGATAGCGGTTGATGCTCATGAGCCCGGTTTCCGATCCGGAAAAGCACGCGGATAAGAAGATCAGGATCACCAGAGCAATGATCAGTACACTGGTTGGTATCTCGTTCAAGGATGAATGACCTCGCGTGTCACCTTTGTAGAATAATTTCCAGAACGAGCTTGCTGCCAAAGTAACTGAGCACCAATACCACGAAGGCGGCGAGGGTCCAGCGCACAGCGGTGCGTCCGCGCCAGCCGAAACGCCAGCGTCCCCACAGGAGAATACCCACCAATCCCCAGGAAATAAGCGACAGGACCGTTTTATGAACCAGGTGTTGCTCGAAAATATTTTCCAGATACACGACACCGGTGATCAATGCCAAGCTGATAAAGACGAATCCCAATCCGAGTAGTTGGAACAATAAAGTTTCCATGGTTTCCAATGGCGGCAGGGCGCGAATAAAGCCACCGGGATGTTTATTACGCAGGTACTGGTTCTGAATCGCGAGCAGGCATGCTTGGATCGCCGCCAATGTCAGCAAGCTATAGGCCATGATCGAAATCAGTATGTGAAACCGTAAGTGCTCCACCTCGTCGTTGAGCACGATATGATTGGATGGAAAATACATTTCAAGCAAGATCGCCAGACCCGCGATGGGAAACATGACGATACCAAGATTTTCCAACGGTTTGCTGTAGGCGGCGACGGTGATCAGCACCGCGATCAGCCAGCTCATCAAGGAAATCGCGTTAAAAAAACCAAAATTCAGGCCTTCTCCCGAATCCAGGATAATATTGCTGTACAAAATACCCATATGGATAAGGACGGCGAGCAGACTGAAGCTGAGAATCCAGTTTTTCTGGCGAAACGTGCCCACGCTCCCGGCGGGCAGGTTGTTGAATAAACGTTTTGCCAGGAGTATGCCGCTGACGGTATACAAACAAGCGCTGAGTAAACTGAAAGTAATCAAATTCATATTAATTTGAAATTAGGTTTGATGCTGATCCGGGCCATGATGTCACAGTTGACGCCATATGATAATGGGCATGCGTTTTGAATTTCTATGTAGGTAAGAATGCGCTTGCTTATCACGTACGACAAATAAAACATTATATATAAAACGGTATATTGGGTATTTGGCGTCTGTGCCGATATCCTATATGCTCTGCTTTCGTGATATTTTACTTGAATAAACAGTTTCATAGGCAGTTTTTTAACCATGATGAAAATATTGCTAATGGAACGGTTAAATCAGTCACGGTTTTATACCTGTAATCCTTAGTAAGCCTGCTGGAAACTAAAGAAAATCACGGATGAGAAGATATATTAAGTACGAAATATCAAAAGGTGAATCATGAACTTAAGGATTCTGGGTTGCAGTGGTGGTATTGGCATGCACCGAAGAACAACGTCACTGCTGATAGATGACGATATTCTGATCGATGCAGGCAGTGGCGTCGGTGACCTCAGTCTGGAGGAAATGAGTAAGATACGCCATATATTTCTCACTCATTCCCACCTTGATCATTTTACCTTCCTGCCATTGCTGGTAGATACCATGTTTCCATTGATCGATATGCCTATGATGATTCACGGGCATAGCCCGACTCTCAAGGCTTTGCAGGAGCATATTTTCAATTGGCATATCTGGCCTGATTTCGCCAAATTACCATCCGCGGAAAACCCGGTCATGGGCTATCGGGAAATGCATCCCGGCGAGACTATCGATATCGGCGGCCGTGTGCTTGAGATGATCGCGGTCAATCATATCGTACCGTGCGTTGCCTATCGGGTGGAAACGCAAAGCGGTGTTTTCGCTTTTAGTGGCGATACGACCACTAATGATTCCTTCTGGGATGCATTAAATGCCCATGATCGGCTTGACCTGCTGCTGGTGGAAGCAGCATTCCCTAATGCTTCCGAGGCGCTCAGTCGCGCGGCCAAACACTACACGCCTAATATGCTGGCGCAAGATATCAAGAAATTGCGACACAATCCCCGGATTTATGTCAGTCACCCGAAACCTGGTCATGAGGATGTGATTTTCCAGGAAGTGCAAAAAGCCGTGGTGGATCGCGATATCAGCTCGCTCAACGGCGGCGAGATTTTCACCCTCTAGAAGTTTATTGCCCATCAAGTACGGCGATGGCGTTCTCGTCGGGGCGCGAAGGCGCCCAACAACAGCGTTACCCAACGCGCCATAGTCGCATGGCCCTGAAAACGAGGCCAAATCCAGTGGATTCAAGGATTTCCAGATTTCCGGCCGGTGCCGGCATGATTTTATTGGAAACTGATTGCACCGAAGCGGGGCTCGCGCTTTGGTGAAAGTCATGGTGGATGGCCACGCATACCACGCTTACTGATATTCCGTTTCATGCGAACCCCGTTTTTGGGCTACAATACCACCCCGGTTTGACCTGTTACAGGATCCGATTCTTATGTTTGAAAGCCTTACTGAGCGTCTTGGCCACACCTTAAAGCAGTTGCGCGGACAGGCGCGACTCACCGAAGATAATATCAAAGATGCGCTACGCGAAGTACGTATGGCGTTATTGGAAGCGGATGTCGCGCTGCCCGTGGTGAAGGACTTTATCGAGCAGGTGCGGGTCCGCGCCGTTGGCACCGAGGTGTTGCAAAGTCTGTCCCCGGGACAGGTGCTGGTGAAGATCGTCAACGACGAGCTCATTCGGATCATGGGGCAGGCGAATGAAGATCTGGATCTCAGCGTGCGGCCGCCTGCGGTGGTGCTGATGGCGGGGTTGCAGGGTTCGGGTAAAACCACGTCGGTAGCCAAACTCGCCCGGTGGTTGAAGGAAAGAAAGAAAAAATCGGTAATGGTCACCAGTTGCGACGTATACCGACCGGCGGCTATCGATCAGTTGGAAACACTCGCCAAGGAAGTCGGCGTAAGCTTTTTTCCGAGCAAAAGCAGCCACAAACCGGTTGAGATCGCCAGGGCGGCGCTCGAGCAGGCAAGTCGCAATTCCATTGATGTGTTGCTGGTCGACACCGCAGGCCGATTACATATCGACCAGCAAATGATGGAGGAGATAAAAGCCATTCATGCGGTGATCCAACCAGTGGAAACTCTGTTTGTGGTGGATAGCATGACCGGTCAGGATGCGGCCAATACCGCCAAGGCGTTTCATGACGCGCTCGATCTCACCGGTGTGATACTGACCAAGACCGATGGCGATGCGCGTGGTGGTGCCGCGTTGTCCATTCGGCACATTACCGGGAAACCGGTTAAGTTTCTGGGGATCGGCGAAAAAACCACGGCTTTGGAACCGTTTTATCCGGAGCGGCTGGCTTCCCGAATTCTGGGGATGGGTGACGTTGTCAGTCTGGTGGAAGAGGTGGAACGCACCATCGATAAAACCAAGGCGGAGAAAGTCGCCAGGAAATTGCAAAAAGGAAAAGGGCTGGATCTGGATGACTTTCGCGACCAGTTGCGGCAGATGCAAAACATGGGTGGCCTTGCGGGTATCATGGATAAATTACCTGGCATGGCGCAGATTCCCCAGGCGGCCAAGTCGCAAATTATGAATGATAAAGAGCTCAAAAAGCTCGAAGCAATTATCAACTCCATGACACCGCATGAACGCGGTTTTCCCGACGTCATTCGGGGTTCGCGCAAACGGCGCATTGCCGCCGGCTCAGGGACGCAGATTCAGGACGTCAATCGCCTTTTGAAACAATTTACGCAAATGCAGAAGATGATGAAGAAGATGTCGAAGGGCGGACTGAAAAACATGATGCGTGGCCTGAAAGGCCGCATGCCTTTTCCCGGTGGGTGATGCAGGAGTGCGTGTTCCCTTCTAACCAACAACCATTAGTGCTGTGTGCTAGGCGCTATTTCTTATATCTTATTTCCTATTACTTGTTACCGTACAATGCCTGCGCGGTTGCCGCAGGTGTTGATATCATACAAGCTGTCGGTTTTCCGTCGCACGGATAGTGAATTTCAGGGTTAATTTCTCATTAAGTAATGTTCTTGCATAATCACCCGGATTGTCTGGTACCGTTTCGGAGTGACTGATGTTTTTTAAGAAAATTATTACGCTTATATGTCTGATGGTTTTGGGCGCATGTGACGGTGGTCAGGATGCGACCGAAAACATTGCAACCGAAACTGTCTATGACGGCGCCACCGGACGTGTTTCCGTGGCTATCACTGATGACTTGAGTGCAAATTATTCGGAAGTCTGGGTATCGCTGTTCGCGATCGAAGCGACACACGCCGACGGCAAGGTGGTTACCCTGTTTGATAATGCCCAAGGATTATCGGTAAACCTGGCGGAGTTGAGTGGCGTTGGTGATCTGTTGACGATACGGGATGTGCCGGTAGGCAGTTATCAATCTTTCAGAGTTGTTCTGGGCAGGGAGCTGAAACTGGTGACCCTGGATGGTCAGGTGCAGACACGTGACTTCGCACCGCACGGTAATGCGCCGACCGTGACCATCGCCGTCAAGGGCCAGCTGGAGGTTGCCGAGGATGGCGCGACATCTTTCGCTCTTGACTTCGACCTCCAGGCATTTCGCTTTGACAATGCCGGCAATGTAGTGCCTACCGTGGTCTTTATCCAGGACATCTCGCAGCAGCTGCGCCAGACCATCGGTCGATTACAGGGTGAAGTCACCGCCGTGGACGCGGATGGCTTTATGTTGAAGACCGAGGCGGGTATTGACGTCAGAGTAAAGCTTAATGCGATCGCTACTTTGCTGTACGAAGATGGTGTGGTGCTTGATCAAGTGGATATTGGCATGTACGTCAAAGTATGCGGCGCCTTTGACGCTGCATCGTTTACGCTGGAAGCGATAAAAGTGGTAATGCAGTCGTCGGCGGTGCCGGTTGAGCAACCCGATATGATGGAAGTGGAAGGGAATATAACCGCGCTTACCGACAACGGATTCACGCTGGACATCAAGCATGCGGATTATCTGCCGGAAACAGACGATGTCGATGTGTTGATCTCGGCAGCGACGCGTTTCATCCGTGGCGACGGCAGCCAGTTGGAAGTTGGACGGTCAGTGGCAATTAAAGCCATGCGTAATGAGGATGGCAGTGTTTCTGCGCTGGTGGTGGAAATCGAAGGCGCGGGTGTTGGCGAGGCGGCGCCGTATGCGTTCGGTATCATTGAGGGCGAGGTAGTCGATCTGGTGAATGATACTCTCACGGTTCTCGTGCGTAGCGGTGCCGGCAGTCCGCTGATCCCTGGTACCACCGTAGCGGTGAATATCGCGGATACATTTATCAAATCCGGGAACCGGCAATCGCTGGTTGCTGGTGTTTCTGTAACGCTCAAGGGTGTGGTGATTTCTGACGTGCTGCATCCGGTGCTGGTGGTAGTCAATGGCGCTGCGGGTGATACGGTACTTGTCAAAGGTGTTGTGGTGAATATCCTGGGTACCCAGGTAACCCTGCAGGTGACGGCGTCGGACAATAGTGCGATAGCGTTTATGGACGAGATCAGTTTCGACATTTCGGGGATCACCATTTCCGGGGCTGACGGTGCTGCGGGAGTGTTCCAGCCGATGGTGGTGCTGGATGTCGTGGGACGTCTCGCAGGCAATGGGAATCTCATACCCCTTACGCTCACGGTCAACGCCGCAGCGACTCCGGACGGCGTGGTTTGCACTCCTGGTTTTACGATTAACGGTACGGTTAGTGCGCTGGGGGTTGGCAGTATTTCAGTACTGGTTCCCGCCAGCGGTGCCGGGACGCAGGTGGTGATGGTAAATATCACTAACAATACGGTTTTCACGGATGGTGTGTCGCCGGCGCTCGATCAGGAGGTCAGCATTATTGCCGATGATTGTCTGTCCGGCATTTTTGCCACGACCGTTACCGCAATAGTCCCTGTTATCTAATGGTAATGACTCGCAGTGTGCACCTCCGGCCAAAGCGCAGGGGGGAGGGAGAGCAATCGACATTTGCTGCGTCAGGGAGTACCAATTTGCAGCAGAATCCCGTAAAATACGCGACCCTCACCCCTATTGTGGTGTAGAAGATCGTATTGATTTTTTATCTAATTGAATATTAAGGAAATATTGCGAATGGTAACGATTCGTTTAGCCCGCGGCGGCGCCAAAGACAGCCCTTTTTACCATGTTGTGGTCACCGACAGCCGCAACCGTCGTGACGGGCGCTTTATCGAGCGCATCGGCTTTTTTAATCCGATCGCCCGCGGTAAGGATGAAAAAGTGCGTATTGACATAGATCGTTTGAACCACTGGGTTTCCCAGGGGGCTCAGCCCTCTGATCGCGTTGCCAAACTGGTCAAAGATCAGGCCGCAACGGCTGCTTAATTCTTTGTAATCCAAGCGTCCTGTGTCTGTGTCTGATGATGGTCATGGCAAAGGATGACTATTTGCCGGTCGGTAAGATCTCAGGTCTTTTCGGCGTGCGTGGCTGGGTAAAGATATACTCCTATACCCAGCCACGAGACAACATTCTAAATTATTCACCCTGGTATTTCTGGATCGATGGTCGTTGGCAGGCGTTTCAGCTTGCCGATGGCAAAGCACACGGTAAAGGCGTGGTCGCCCTGTTGCAGGGGCTGGATGATCGCGATGCCGCGGCGGCGCTGATCGATACGGAAATCGCCATTACTCGCGGGCAGTTGCCGCCACCCGAGGAAGGCGAATTTTACTGGGCGGACATGGAAGGTTTGCGTGTTGTTAATACGGAACATTGCGAACTCGGTGTCGTGGACCATTTCATGGAAACCGGCGCCAATGACGTGATGGTGGTATCAGGAGAGCGCGAACGCTTGATTCCGTTTATTCGAGACCAGGTGATCATCAAAGTTGACATCGCGGGCGGTTATGTCGTCGTGGATTGGGATGCGGATTTTTAAGTGTGCGTATCGACGTCATAACCCTGTTTCCTGAGATGTTTGACCTGCTGACGCGATTCGGAATTAATCGCCGTGCGGTTGAAGCCGGTGCCCTGTCGGTGCATACCTGGAATCCGCGTGACTACACCAGCGACAATTATCGTACGGTGGATGATCGCCCCTATGGCGGTGGCCCTGGCATGGTGATGCTGGTGGACCCGTTGCGTAAGGCCATACAGGCAGCGCGTGCCGCCGCGCCTGGAGCCAGGCCGGTGATCTATCTTTCCCCGCAGGGGCAGCCGCTGACGCAGCAAAAGCTGATGGCGCTCAAGGGTCTGCAAGGCATGATCCTGTTGGCCGGTCGATATGAAGGTATTGACGAACGGGTCGTGCAAATGGAAGTGGATGAGGAAATTTCCCTGGGGGATTACGTACTCAGCGGCGGGGAATTGCCAGCCATGGTGCTGGTTGAAGGGGTGGCGCGTCTGTTGCCCGGGGTGTTGGGAAATGAGGCATCCAGCGACCAGGATTCTTTCAGTCAGGGACTGCTCGACTGCCCCCACTATACTCGGCCGGAGGAAGTGGCTGGGCTGCGTGTTCCCGACGTTTTGTTGGGTGGAAATCACCGGGAAATAGAGCGCTGGCGCCTGAAGCAGTCTTTGGGCCGAACCTGGGAACGGCGTAGAGACCTTATGGAAAAGGTTGTAATGAGCCCGGACCAAGAAAAACTCTTAGCGGAATATCGAAAAGAGCATGATAAATGACGCAAATGTCATTATAATACGCCGTTTTTCGTCGCCGGATATTCCGGCCACAGCAGTTTCAATCAGGAGCAAGAGTCATGAGTAACATCATTGACCAAATCGAAAAAGAACAAATGACGCGGGAAATTCCGGATTTCGATACCGGCGATTCCGTTGAAGTCAAAGTAAAGGTGGTGGAAGGCGACCGTGAGCGGCTGCAGGCGTTTGAGGGTGTGGTTATCGCCAAGCGTAATCGTGGCCTCAATTCCGCGTTTACCGTGCGCAAGGTTTCCCATGGCGAAGGCGTAGAACGCGTTTTTCAGACCTACAGCCCGGCCATTCAGGATATCAAGGTGGTTCGTAAGGGGCAGACACGCCGTGCCAAGCTCTATTACCTCCGTGGTCGTACTGGAAAGTCCGCGCGTATCAGAGAGAAAATCGCAGCGTCTTCTTCTTCGAAAGAAAGCTGATATTCCTCGAATCATCACGGATTAAGGGCGTAGTGCTGGCATTACGCCCTTGATTTCATGTCGTTTGGCATTAATTGTGCTCCTTCCCCGGTACCTTGACCGACAAGCGGCATATTTCCCATGGGCAGGACCCGCCGAAGCCTATTCCTCGTCTTTTTAACAACCTTGCTCACAGTGCCGATAAGCTCGGTGGCTGGAACCCTCGATGAAATTTCCATGCTCAGTCGCTCCGGATCCCTGGGGCTGGCAATGCGTCTGCTGGATCGCTATCAGCCGCCGGTGAGCGATGTAGACAGCTGGATTCAATGGGAACGGGAGCGCCTCAACCTGTACGATCGTACCGGGAAACTGGATCAGTTGATCGAGCACATTACCGGCATGAAGGATCAGATTCCGCAAAATCACGCGCGTTGGTTGCTATTGCAGGCAGTGCATGCGTACCTGGCAAAAGGGGATGGTAAAGGTGCGCGCCGTCTACTTATCGAGTTGATCTGGGGTTTTCATGGACCTTTGAATAAGAATGATGCCCTGCGTATACGGCGTTTATTGGTGCGCAGCTTGTTGTACGAGGGCCAGGCCGAGGACGCTTTAATCGTCGTTGAACAGTACCAGAAAGAGTACGGTGCCGTCATGGAACAAAGCGGCAATGAAGAATGGATTCACGATCAGGCAACAGTATATTTGTTAACCGGTCACCTGGATAAAGCCCAGGAACTACTGATGGGCGTGGTGGGGTACGGGTTGGCGCCTCTGAAATATTTGGTGGCGCTGCGACAGAAAAACATGGATGCGGAGCATGTGCTGAGAGTCTGCCGGCAGGCGCTGGCGAGTGACGGTGCGTCGGAGACGGCGCCATTCTACTGGGCGATTATTGCGGAGGCGGCGGACGCGTTAGGTCATGGTCTGGAGCGGGCCCATGCGTTGGAACAGAGTCTGATTTTGCTGGGCACGCAGCCGTTTATCAAAGGATTGTTTGCCATGGATGCGGACCGACTCTGGGAGGTGTATCGCAATCTGAAACCCTCGCTGGCCCGGGTGTTGGGGGTCGCTCTGGATGCCAAAGACAGTGTTTGGATCGATGTTGTGCAGAAGCAAGAGAAAAAAAATCCATTTTATGCCCGGTTTGTCTATGCCATGCTCGCCATGGAGTCCCGCGATCCTCAGGTGCGCGATCAAGCCCATGGATTGTTTGCCACCAGCGTGCTGCGCTTGTCCGATGGCGATCGACTGCTGCAGGCATTATATTTACATGCGCGACACTTCCCTGACACGGCGGACATTCCCGCCAGAGTGCGCCACATCATGATCGGTCAGGCCATCAATGAGGCGGACACCCCGCTGGCATCACGGTTGATGAAAGGCCTGTGGCAAGCGCCGAAAGGGGTGGCGGAACTCGATTGGAAGTTGCGGCGCGCCCGGGTCCATATTATGGCCGATCAACATCAGCAGGGTACGGAAGTTATTCTCGGCCTGCTCAAAGACATCAATAATTTTTCCAACGAACAGCTGGATCGCCTGCTGCAAGTGTTGTTCGATTTGCAAGCTATAGGTGAGCATCGAACGGTAATTCCGCTCTTTGAAATTGTTCATAACCGGACCAGCGATACCCAGCGCAAGCGGGAAATATTATTCTGGATTGCCGAGTCAATGCAGGAGTTGAAAAATTATGACGAAGCTGCACGCTATTATCTGAAATCAGCCACTTTTACCGATGAAAAGGCGATGGATCTGTGGGCGCAAAGCGCCCGGTTCAAAGCTGCCGAAATGTTGACGCTTGCTGGATTGCCGTTAGATGCCCGTAAAATTTACCAAGAATTACTTAAGGTTACCACTGATTCCGGGCAGCGGAGCCATTTAGAGCGGAATATCCAGCAGTTGGCGTACCGCGGTCAATAAGGAGGGAATCACTGTATATTTGCTGCGTGTTCAAGAATTTATTGTTAAATTTCTTTGAAATAAAGAATGTTGCGTATAAAATAGCCTCGTTACCGTGATCGGAATTTAGGATGGGGAGTTCAAATTCGGAGGTCTACGATGCGGTAATTGCCTTACCCGTGGTTCGCAATGCCATGAATTTGGGAATTCAAATTGCGAACGGAAAGTTGGTTGGAATTGACTACATAACTGAAAGTGCACTTAGAACACCAGTCAATACCGCGGCCAAAAAGGTAGTCAGGCAATTAGAGCGTTATTTTTCGGATCCCTATTGTGGATTCGACCTTCCTGTTGAGTTCAATGGCACTCCCTTTCAGATCAAGGTCTGGCACGCACTATTGCAGGTGACGCCGGGTTCGGTGCTGACGTATGGTCAATTGGCCAGCCGGCTTGGGACCGGAGCGCGCGCCGTTGGCAATGCATGCCGGCGGAATCCAATTCCGATCGTGGTACCGTGTCATCGGGTGATTGCCGCGTCAGGTATTGGCGGGTACTCCGGGGTGACGCGGGGAGGGGAGGTTCAGATAAAAAAGCAACTATTACAACACGAACACTTCCAACAATAACCTTAAGAAATGGTGTTCTATGAGGGGCAGAAAACATGGTGGAAGGAAAACAAACAATGCTCGAGCAGTTTATTGATGCGTTGTGGATGGAACGGGGGCTAAGCAAGAATACGTTGGCTGCCTATCGGGCTGACATTGTTGGATTAGCGAATTGGCTGCGACAGGAGCGAAATGGTGAACTGGTCGCAGCGCAACGTCAGGACATTCTGGATTATTTCGCGCATCGGATGGAAAATGGCGCACAACCGCGCTCAACTGCCCGGCTGTTGTCCAGTATTCGCCGGTTCTACCAGTATTTAGTGCGGCTGGGGAAATTACCGGAAGATCCCAGCGCCAAGATTGAGGCGCCCAAGCTGGGTCGCACCTTACCAACGTCGTTGACTGAAACCGAGGTGGAAGCGCTGCTTGAGGCGCCGGACGTGAATGATGTGTTGGGCTTGCGCGATCGCACCATGCTGGAACTCTTGTATGCCGGGGGGTTGCGGGTGACTGAACTGGTCAGCTTGAACATCTCCCAGGTCAATCTCCAACAGGGTGTGGTGCGCCTGAATGGCAAGGGCAACAAGGAACGTCTCGTGCCCTTGGGGGAAGAAGCGATAAATTGGTTGCAGCGCTATCTGGGAGACTCTCGTCCATTTCTGGTTAAGGGGCGACAGAGTGAATCTTTGTTCGTGACCCGGCGCGGCGGCGCGATGACCCGGCAGGCCTTCTGGTATATTATCAAGCGTTACGCTAATTGTGCTGCCATTAAAAAAGATCTGTCGCCGCATACCCTGCGTCATTCTTTTGCAACACACTTATTGAACAATGGTGCGGATCTGCGGGTTGTGCAAATGTTGCTGGGACATAGCGATTTATCCACCACCCAAATCTACACCCATGTGGCAAGAGAGCGTTTGAAAGACCTGCACGAACAACATCATCCTCGCGGGTAATCGATACCATCAGAATCATCCGGGTGGCGGAAGCCTACCACCCGGATACCTGCTCCCTCGTAACATGGAGCGGTTTTCCTTGTCAACGTGTTAGTGCCTTGTGGACTAATATCTGCATAATGTCGCTAACTCCCGAAATCCGTTAATATTCGACAATTGTTTCGCGCACCAAGAAATTTTCTGGTATTAAACACTCCAAATAACATCGAAATCATTTAAAAGGCTGAGCTAATGATAAGAAGCGTAATTGTAATGCTGGTTATGGCGCTGACCACGAGTAATGTGTGGGCTGAGGATGACGCAAAGATAAAGGCGGATATCCGCGCGGCATTGGCAAAAGTAATCCCCCAGGCGCCAGATTCGATAGAGCCATCCTTTATTCCGGATTTATACGAGGTAGTGATCGGCGCACAGGTTTTCTATATGTCCAAGGATGCCACCTATTTCCTACAGGGAGATGTCTACAATATTAATACCCGCGAAAATGTGACTGATAGCAAACGGGCGGGGGGACGTAAGAAAATCATCTCGGGTATCAATGAAGATTCCATGATCATATTTGCGCCCAAAGAAGTGAAACATCAGGTCACCGTATTCACGGATATCGATTGCGGGTACTGCCGTAAGTTGCATTCTGAAATTGACACTTATCTGCGAGAAGGTATCAAGATTCGCTATCTGGCTTACCCACGTTCGGGCCTCAATACACCCTCTTACGATAAAGCCGTATCCGTATGGTGCGCCACTGACCGACAGGCCGCGTTGACCAAGGCCAAGGCCGGGGCCCAAATCACAAAGCTGGAAAAAGAATGTGCCAATCCGGTGAAAGACCATTATCAGGCAGGCGGTGCCGTTGGGGTCAGTGGTACTCCGACCCTGGTATTTGACAATGGCAAGGTCATCCCGGGGTATTTGCCCGCCGAACAATTGCGACGAGAGCTGGAAAAAGAAAACCTCTGATCGATCTGTTTTCACGTGTGGCCATGCAAGGGCCTGAAACCCGCGGTTTCAGGCCCTTGTCGTTTTCTAACAAGCGACTGTGATCCCAAGTCAATAGTTCTTTAAGCGATTGCTTTGCCGTCCCGGGCAAAGCCATCTCTAATCATAGCGTTCAGGTATGGTAGTCTAGGTTCACACCAAGGTGTCTGGATTTTCTTGAGGGCCTATGACTACCACCGCGATCCTGCTTACCTTCGCCTTTACGTTGGGCATGTTAGCCCATTTACTGAAATTGCCGTCGCTGATCGGTTATCTCTCGGCGGGATTCTTGCTCAGCGCTTTCGAGTACCAAAGTAACGAGATTTTGGAGGGCGTTGCTCACGCCGGCGTATTGGTGTTGCTGTTCAGCGTGGGATTGAAAATCAGTGTAAAAAGCCTGTTGCGCTGGGACATCTTCTTGGGTTCCATACTGCATCTGGTCGCGATCAGCGGCATCCTTATTCTACTATTGTTGACGACTGCCACGCTGTCTTTTGATGTGTCGTTATTGATTGCGGTGGCGCTGGCGTTCTCCAGTACCGTGGTTGCCGCTAAAATTCTCGAGGCCAAACTGGAGTTACGCGCGTTCCACGGTCGCGTGGCCATCGGTATTCTGATTATGCAGGATCTGGCGGCAGTGGCAATCCTGAGTGTCGGTGGCGGAGGGTCCACCTCCCCTTGGGCACTGTTGTTGCTTTTGTTTCTGCTACTGCGTCCGGCGCTTTATCGATTGCTGGATATCAGCGGCCATGAGGATTTGTTATTGCTGTTCGGGCTGTTGGCAGCGATCGTATTGGGCGGTGGCAGTTTTGAATATTTCGGCATGAGTTCGGAGTTGGGTGCGCTGTTGCTGGGCGTTCTGCTCTCGGAACACAAACGTGCCGTTGAACTATCCGCCGCATTGTGGGGTTTAAAGGAAGTGCTGTTGGTGGGTTTCTTTCTGCAGATTGGGTTGGCTGGTCACCCGACGCTGGAAACCTTTACTTATGCCGCCATGCTGACGTTGGTATTGCCGGTTAAGGCGCTGTTGTTCTTTTTTATTTTATTATTATTTCGGCTGCGGGCGCGCAGCGCCTTTCTGGCCGCATTGTCTCTGGCGACTTATAGCGAATTCGGCCTGATCATCGCCAACATGGGAGTCCGCAATGGCTGGCTGACTGCGGACTGGCTGGTGTTGTTGGCGATAACCGTAGCTTTGTCCTTTACCCTGGCGGCGCCGGCGAATTTCTATGCCCATAACCTTTATCGAAAATGGGCGCCTTTTTTGCGGCGTTTCGAGTCATCGGATCGCCATCCGGATGATCGACCAATTATGCTGGGCAACTCGCACTTCGTTGTCATGGGTATGGGGCGGGTCGGTACCGGCGCCTATGACTTATTAAGCAGGCATCAACAACGGGTCATTGGGATGGATTCAGATCCTGGCAAGGTGGAGAAACACCGTGAGCAAGGCCGCCGTGTGCTCTATGGGGATGCGGAAGATCCGGGGCTGTGGGAAAATCTCCATTTGGAAGGAGTCCATGCGGTACTGCTGGCAATGCCGGATCTGGAGGCGCGCCGCTGCGCCGTAGAGCAGTTACGCGCCGCGGAATTTCACGGCCTGGTCAGCGCGATCGCGGTGTACCACGAAGAAGTGGCAATGTTGCTGCAATTGGGTGCTGACAAAGTGTACAGCTATTATGAGGGTGTCGGGGTCGGTTTTGCGGAATATGCCATGGAAGAAGTCGCTAAAATGCAATCTGCGCCGATGCCGAACCCGGTCACTTAATCCGTGGAGGTCTAATAAACAGCAACCAAATTCGCGTGTCGACGCTTGGGCCAATTGGCGGAATGTTTAGCAGGAAGGTGCGTTATAGCTTTGTGTCTTGGCGAGAATTTGTGTTGCCGTACGGAAGCCGGCAGTAAGGGGCATCGCTGAAAGTTGAGCCAAAGACAGAGAGCCACAGAGGTGTACTCCCTGCCTTTGGCGTTACGCGCTTATGGTGATGGTGGGAAAGTGATGGCCAGCGGTGCGCCAAAACCATCGGTCAGTGTTTTCAGGAAGGCCACCAAATCCGCTTCTTCCTTCGCGGTCAGTTTCAGGTCACCCAACTCCGAACTGTTAACATTATCCGCGATTTCCGGCGCACCCCATACATTGTTGACATCCCGGGTGTTATAGAAATGTACGATGTCTTCCAGCGTGGCGAAGAAACCGTTGTGGCCATAGGGCGCGGTGGCTGCGATATTGCGCAGCGACATAACCTTGAACTTACCTCGTTCAGCGACGGCGTCGAGCGCGGCAATATCGGCACGACCACCCAGACCCGGGTCGTCGGCATTATTGGCGATCAATGGATTACTACTCTTGGGGATACCGATGTTGTCGTAGGAAAAATCGGTGAACAAGGGCGGCAATAGACTGCCATCGGGCGCTATCAGTGGATCGCTGGTGTGGCAGGCATTGCAGCCTGCTTTGCCGTTGAAGATACGCATGCCGTTTTCTTCCTCTTTGGTCAGACTTGCCATGCCCATCAGGTAATAATCAAACTTTGACGAGAACGGGCTGAATACCGGTGTTTTTTCAAAAGTGGCAATGGCATCCGCCACCATGTCGTACATTGCGTCGATGGCGAGCTGGTCCTTGATGTCTTTATTGCTCAAATTCAGCAGCTCGATTTTAATGCCGTAGACTGCCTTGAAAAGTACTTTGTAATCACCGAAGTTTGGATTCGCTTTTTCCGCGATTCGTTGCAGAACTGCGGACTTGCCGGGCATGGCCATTTCGACGGGGTTTAAGAACGGTCCCTTGGCTTGATCTGTCAGGCTGTTGGCGCGGCCATCCCAGAATTGACCGCCCATGTACAAGCCATCGACCGCGTTCCAATGAAAAGCCGGACTGAAGGCGGCATAGCCGGCGCTGGGTGCATTGCGTCCGCCGTTGAGGCTGATATCCGAACCCAGCGACACCGGGGCATTTGCCGGATCAGCCACATTGGCGGGATCAACAAAGTTTGGTGGAAAATGGCAACTGGCACAGGCCTGGTTACGGTTAATAGATAAGTTGGTATCGAAATAGAGCAGTTGTCCTAAGGCTTCTTTTTCGCTCAAGGTGGTGGTGGCTGCCGAGGCATCAACTGATATGACGCACAGCGTGCCGATGAGAATTTTCCCTATAGTCTTCATAGTACAATCTCCGAATATTATAATTATTTAACTAACATCTACCATGGGCAATGCCGATACTTACATTGATTCGTCCCATACGACGGTAGCCAATTATTCCATCACGAACATTTTTCTTTTCGCTGAAGTTTGTTCGTTTGTGGAGTTTAATCTTGTGGATCTTCTTTTGATTAACAAATGATTAAGTTTTTAGAATTAGAAAAATATGACGCGAAGTAATCAATACGCGTTGCTAGCAAGGTGAGCGCATGGCGTCACTATTTGTTGATCGTGTTTTACATGATGTAAACATCTGCGTAATTAATAAGCGGTGGTAAACTGTGGAGCTGTGCAAGGGTGCACTGGCCTTGATCTGTGGATGATACCGATTGTCTGCAACCTATCGTCTGAAAATTTGTAGTTGCAAACACGGTTGGCGGCGATGGCAGACCGGGCATTTATTAGATTGTTGGCTGACGGACGATGTGGTTGTGGTGGTTGCAAAGCGTCCTACAGTAGAATTTTCGCCATTTGCGGCCGGTATTTACTGACTAGTGGATCGCTGCTGCCGAGCATGGTAAAGATACGCAGAATGTTTTCCCGAACCTGGCCGTTCCGGTAATTTTTATCGCGTCGTAACACTTCCAGCAGTAGTAGGAGCGCGGCTTCGTAATCGCCTGCCACCACATGACATGAGGCCAGTGACATCCGTGATTCCAGGTCGTTGTCATCCTCAAGGATGCGCGCCATCAGCGTGGTTTTGTCCGGGCTGTCGCTGGTGGCGACGGCAAAACTGAGGCGTGCGCCGAGCGCAGCCATGTCCGGTTGTGTCTGGATATTTAACGGCATGCTTTGAAGAGTTTCTTGTGCTTCCCGGTAGTTGCCTGTATCCAGCAGGGCTTGTATCAAAATCACCGGTAGACGCGCATTGTCGCTATCGGCCGTGACCGCTTCACGCAGCAGTCTGAGTGCGGCTGCCTGTTGTCCTTGGGCAAGAAGATCCTGCGCCTCCTGGGCCATGGTGTCCGATGCGCGCGTCAGATATCGGTCGAGCAGGGCGCGGATCGCGGATTCCGGTTGCACGCCCATGAATTCATCGACCACGGCACCATTGACGAATAGCTTTACCGTGGGCAAGCTGCGTACCTGCCATATTCCGGCCAAGCGTTGTTCCTCATCGGTATCCACCTTGGCGAGCAGGAACTTGCCTTGGTAATCGGCAACGATCTTTGCCAATAATGGCATCAGCATTTTACATGGTGCACACCATTCAGCCCAGAAGTCCACCAGCACCGGTATGGCATGGGAGCGTGTGAGCACCTCATTTTCAAAAGTGGCTTCGGACACGTCGACGATAAAAGTGCTGGCCGTCATGTGGGTGTGACCTCGTGTGGTGTAGCGTCAGTGAAGTTGGATGTAAGGCTGTGGATGGTATCTTCGGGGAGATAATCGCACATGACAGCGTAAATCAATGTCGGCATCTGGTGCTTGGAACTCGAATTTGCGACCCAATGGGTGGTGTTGTCCAGCGCTTTGGTCTGTTTCGGTGCAATCAACATGGCGCCATTATGCCATTTTTTGAGCGCGGAGCGACCACGGTACGGATTCGCCAGCACGATTTACCCCCACTGGTGGATTGGCGAATCATTAAGCTGCGTCAGGTGTTTGCATCCCGTTCCAGTTTTTACGTAAGCCCTGCGGGTTGTATAAAAAACGGCCGGATAATCTTGACAATTGAGGGTTCTGGGGAATGTCGATGGTCGAGCGTCCAATCGCAAATTCATCGTATATCCATATGACGATGATAATGACTTGATTTTTCGATGATTTCAAGCGTGATTATATACTGATGAAGCCATAAGGTGTATCCGACATATAAGTATTTATATTTTATGGCATTTTGTGAAAATTTCACATAAAAATTTCTTGCCATATTCTTTGATTTTGGTATTCTTATCACGCAACTAGGCTCCAGTTGGACAGGGATGAAGCAAGGGAGACTGGGTTAAGCTGTACCAGCAGTGTTGCGGGCTTAGGACGAGCCTATATATGGAGGTATCGGGCGGCCTGCGGGCCGCCTCCATATTTCTGGGGTTCGTAAAATTCGTCTTGAACGAATCCCACTATCAGACGTTTCTTCTTTTTCTCAACGCAACGTCAGCAAGAACAACTCGACGCGGTGGTTTCAATTCACTGCGCTGTTGTCCGCTGAAGAGTCGCAAATAATGTCAGTATGTACGGCAGCAGGGAATAGACCGTGTCTCGGTCAGCGTTCCAGGTATTGCAGCTTG
Source organism: Gammaproteobacteria bacterium (assembly GCA_024641505.1). GTDB lineage: Bacteria > Pseudomonadota > Gammaproteobacteria > SG8-11 > SG8-11 > UBA6920. The sequence goes on along the minus strand of JAHECY010000056.1, from coordinate 4,914 downwards.
TTAGATACGCCATCCCATTGGTCGGCGTCGGCCGGCGCATCTTTCTTTTCCGTCAGCACCGGCCATTGCGCCGCAAGTTCCTTGTTGAGTTCCAGGAAATGTAGTTGATCCGCCGGTAAATCATCTTCCGCATATATAGCATTGATCGGGCACTCGGGTACGCACAAGCTGCAGTCTATGCATTCCTCCGGGTCAATGGCCAAGAAGTTAGGCCCTTCATGAAAACAGTCCACCGGACACACTTCCACGCAATCGGTGTACTTACAACGAATACAATTATCGGTCACTACATAAGTCATATTATTTACTCTGATATTTCAGCGTGCTGGGGCACTATTGTAAGTATTCCCGGCGCTATTGTAACCAATCAAAGGGAATATCCGCGCTTCTTTTTTACCCCTCGATGCGAAATTCGAGGCTTTATTTGCCGGCAGCATGTTGTGGCGCCTTGTTGTCCGGCAGCTTCTCGCTAGTGGCAGTAAAATGTCGAGAAGCGCGCTGCCGGCGGGGTATCGGCTGCGCCGGGGCTACAGAAGTTGCCGCAGGTGATAAAGCGTCTCCTGGGCCTGGCGTGGGCTGAGACTGTCCAGATCAAGATCGCGCAGGGCGGCAATTGCCGGGTGGTCCTCCGGTTCGTTAAATAAGGTCATTTGCCCCATTGGGCGAGGGGTATTATTGCTTTCCTGATTTTCCAGGCTGATCAGCTTCTGGCGGGCATTGTCGATGACGGTTTGGGGTACGCCCGCCAGCGCAGCCACCTGCAAGCCATAACTTTGGCTGGCCGGTCCGTCCTTCACCCCGTAGAGAAATACGATACGATGGCCGTGTTCCACGGCGTCCAGGTGCGCGTTGCTGCAATGGGGCAAACGTTCCGGCAGACAGGTCAGTTCGAAATAGTGAGTCGCAAACAAGGTAAAGGCACGGCAGGTTACCGCCAGGTACTCAGCGCATGCCCAGGCCAGGGACAGGCCGTCAAAAGTGCTGGTGCCGCGTCCGATCTCATCCATCAATACTAAGGAATGTTCAGTGGCGTTGTGCAGGATGTTGGCGGTTTCCGACATTTCCACCATGAAGGTGGAACGGCCGCCCGCCAGATCGTCAGCGGCACCAATGCGCGTGAAGATGCGGTCGATGGGGCCGATGATGGCGCTGTCAGCGGGTACGAAACTGCCGGTATGCGCCAGCAACGTAATCAACGCGGTCTGGCGCATGTAGGTGGATTTACCGCCCATGTTCGGGCCAGTGATGATCTGCATGCGGCGTTCATCATTGAACACGGTGTCATTGGCCATGAACGGGGAATCCAGCACGTATTCGATCACCGGGTGCCGGCCGCCGAATATCGTGATACCGGGACGGTCGTTCAACCCCGGCCTGACCAGGCGTAAATTGTGCGCGCGTTCGGCCAGGCTGTGTATCACGTCCAGGCGCGCCAGCGCAGCGGCGGTTTGCTGCATCGCAGCGACATGCGTCCCCAGGGATGTCAGCAGTTGTTCGTAGAGGGCCTTCTCCCGCGCCAGCGCGCGTTCGCTGGCGCTTAGGATCTTGTCTTCGAACGCCTTCAGCTCAGGGGTAATGTAGCGTTCCGCGCCCTTGAGGGTTTGACGCCGGATATAGTCCGCGGGTACTTTGTTCGCCTGGCTGTTGCTGACCTCGATATAATAGCCATGCACCCGGTTGTAATTGACTTTCAGGGTTGAAATACCAGTACGGTTTTTCTCCTGCTGTTCAAGTTTTACCAGAAAATCTCCGGCATGTTCCTTTAAGGTACGCAATTCGTCGAGTTCCGCGTCATAACCCGGGGCGATGACTCCGCCGTCCCGGATCAATACCGGTGGGTTCTCGACTACGGCCTGTTGTAACAGCGCCAGCACCACGCCATGCTCGTCGATACGCGCACGCAACGCCGTCAATGCCGCATCACCGCCGGTTTCCAGCAGTTCTAGTATCGCGGGTACCGTGGCCAGTCCAAGTCGGAGTTGCACCAGATCGCGCGGCCGCGCGGTATTGATGGCCACACGGGTAAGAATGCGTTCCATGTCGCCGATATGGCGCAGTTGATCGTGGAGAGCGTTAAACAGACCGGTTTCCAGCAGCGCCGCGACGCCCAGTTGCCGCTGCGTCAAACGATGGCGGTCACGAATCGGGCAGTTAATCCAACGGCGCAGCTTGCGGCTTCCCATGGGTGTGGCGGTGCGATCCATGAGCGCAATCAAGGTATGTTCGGTACCGCCACCGAGATTGAATTCCAGTTCCAGATTACGCCGGCTTTGCGCATCCAGAATCAGAGTATCTTCCCGGTGCAGTCGGCGCGGCGGCAGAATATGCGGCAGACTTTGGCGATAGGTTTCCCGCACATACTGCAGCAGGCTGCCGGCCGCGGCAATCAGCGGCAGCTGATCGTTAAGACCGAAGCCGGATAAATCATGAGTGTGGTACTGCTCCACCAGCAGTTGTCGGCAACTCTGCGCATCAAAATACCAGGGGGGCAGGGGTCTGCACGGTGTGTTCTGACGCAACCAATCGGGCAGGCGCGTGGCTTCATCGATGATAAGTTCCGCTGGATGCAGTCTTTCCAGTTCACTGCTTAAGGCTTCTTCACCCGATACCGCAAGCACCTGAAAGCGGCCACTGGCAACGTCCAGAATCGCCAGTCCATATTCCGATCCCTGGGCGGTTACCGCCATCAGGATATTGTCCCGCCGGTCCTCAAGCAGCGATTCCTCGGTCAAGGTGCCCGGTGTTATCACACGCACGACTTTACGTTCCACCGGGCCTTTGGCAAGCGCGGGATCGCCCACTTGTTCACAGATTGCCACTGACTCGCCCAGCTTCACCAGCCGCGCCAGGTAGTTGTCCGCTGCATGATAGGGCACGCCCGCCATGGGAATCGGTTCGCCATTGGATTGACCGCGGGCGGTCAGGGTAATATCCAGGAGTCGCGCCACCTTGCGCGCATCCTCATAAAACAATTCATAAAAATCCCCCATGCGGTAGAACATCAGCATTTGCGGATAATCGGCCTTAAGGCGCAAATACTGCTGCATCATTGGGGTATGGTTTTGCAGGTTGGCGACGGACATATTCATAGGCGGAGGATTGTAACAAGAAGCCGCTGGTTACGGGCGGGGAGTTTGTGGTCTCAATCGCAGGTCAAACCAACGGTTCTTTGAAGGATTATTGAATTCGTCGATAAATCAATATGCTAATTAAATTGCCGTGAAGTCGGAAATGGTGAAAAACTAGGCAGTCGCGCGTTTTCGATTGGTGTGGCATCAATACGTAGTTCATCAGGATCACCGCCGAGCCCGCGACAGCGCATGCTCGTCGAGATGACGCTGTGACTGGCAGGGCATCGAGGGTGATGAAATGCGGGCCGCCAATGCCAGGTCAATGCTATGACGGGTGCGGTGGGCGCAGTACCATGCAGTTGCCGATGCGTGATTGGTCAGCGGATAAGCGCTGATACCAACAGCGGCAGCTTGAACGGGCCGATGCTCGGGGTAACTATGCAAGGATTATGGCCGATGGATCTGATGCGAGAAGGGAAGTCGTTGTTGCTGCTGGCGGTGCCGCTGATTATCAGCCAACTCGCACAAATGGGGATGAACTTTACCGACACCGTGATGGCTGGGCGTCATGGCGAAATCAGTCTCGCCGGTGTGGCCATCGGTTCCAGTTTGTGGGTTCCCTGCTTTTTGTTGATGGTTGGCGTGCTAACCGCGGTAACGCCGATGGTAGCGCATGCCTGGGGCGCGAAGCAGCTCACGGATATCAAGCATACCGTGCAGCAGGGGATGTGGCTGGCACTGGTTTGCGGCATCATCATGCTGGTGCTGTTGCAACTGTTGACGGCGGTTTTCGACATGGTTTCAATGGCGGCGGAGGTGAGAAATCAGGCAGTAGGTTATGCCTATGCCGTGTCTTTTGGCTTGCCTGCGCTGGCATTTTTTCAAGTATTGCGTGGATTTAATGAGGGCATGCATCTCACCCGTCCCTTTATGTATGTGAGTCTGCTGGCGGTCATCATCAATGTCCCGCTCAACTACCTGTTTATTTACGGTAAGTTCGGCTTGCCGGAACTGGGTGGCGTGGGGTGTGGGTGGGCAACGGCAATTGTGTTGTGGCTGGAAGCCGTGGCCCTGTTATGGATCACATTGCAGGATCCCAGGCTGGCCGTTATTCCCTGGCGTGTGAACTGGTGTAAGCCGGAGCGACAACGGCTCATGGAGTTGCTGCGGCTTGGCACACCGATTGGAATTGCGTTGCTTGTAGAGTCAAGCATGTTTGCATTGATTGCGTTGTTTCTTGCGGTCGTGGGCAGCGTCGCCGTCGCGGGACATCAGGTGGCAATGTCGTTTATTTCGCTATTGTTTATGATCCCGCTGAGTCTAGGCATGGCATTGACCATTCGTTGCGGTTATCTCCTGGGTCAAGGAGAATCCCACCGGGCACGTTATGTCGGTTTCCTGGGAATTGGTTTTACACTAGTCACCGCCATGGTGTTTTCCATGGTGATTTTGCTTGGTGCCGACGCCATTGCGGGTTTGTATACCCGCAATCACGAGGTGCGGGATCTTGCCGTCAGTCTGCTGTTCCTGGCCGCGATTTTTCAGTTTTCGGACGCGTTGCAGGTGGCGGCATCCGGGGCTCTGCGCGGTTATAGAGATACGCGTTTCGCATTCTTCGTGGTCGTGCTTGCATATTGGGGTCTGGGGTTGCCTTTGGGTTATAGTCCCGGCATAACGACTTTCTGGGGTGCCGCGTATGGCGCGCGCGGATTTTGGATTGGCTTGATTGCGGGTTTGGGGGTTGCGTCCTTGCTCTTGAGCGCGCGCTTTATCCACATCAGTAAGTGCCGACTGCCTGGGTGATGGGGTACTGCTCACGGCGCTGTTCGGTACGGCGGTACCG
>JAHECY010000055.1 GCA_024641505.1 Gammaproteobacteria bacterium | reverse complement strand
GGACTGACAATTGTCGACGATTCCCGTGTGATCAAAAACCGTGGGCAAAAAGCCCGTCGTCAAATGGCACTGACTGCAGTCGTTGGCGGTCGGTATATGGGTTGCCGGTTTTCCCATGGCGCTGGTGCCGTCATGACAGACGGCGCAGCCTGCGACGACGCCCTGGTGATCGAAGCGTGCGCCGGCGAACGCCGTGGTATTGTGGCACACGGAGCAATCCTGTGCGGTAGTGATGTGGGTCGCCGATTTACCGGTAGCCGCAATCCCGTCGTGGCAGGATGCGCAGTTATCAATGATGCCCGTATGATCGAACACCGCGTTCTTAAAGGTGCCGGACACGTGGCAGACGCTGCAATCCTGGGTGGTCGGAACATGGCCGGGATTCTTGCCGGTAGCCGTCACCCCATCATGGCATGAGACACAGTTCGTGACGACGCCGGTGTGATCGAATATACCGGTGGTAAAACTACTGATGGTGTGGCAAACGCCGCAATCACTGGAGGTGGGAATATGATTGGTCTTCTTGCCCTGCGCCGCGTTACCGTCGTGACATGACGCACAGTTACCGGTGATCCCCTTATGCGTGAAGATAGACGGCTTGAAGGCCGCGGTCGTATGGCAGAAGTAACAATCCTGGCTTGTCGGCAAGTGGTTGGTCGGATTCTTGCCGATGGTTGACTTGCCATTGTGGCAACCCTGACAACCGTTGCTGATGCCCTGGTGGCTGAACGTCGCCGGCAGGAAGGTCTCGCCGATCACATGACACAGGCTGCAGTCGTTCGCGGTCGGAATATGGTTGACGGACTTACCGCTGGCGGTGAGACCGTTATGGCAGTACGCGCAATTATCAACGATATTCCCGTGATCGAAAGTCGCCCCCGCGAAAGACTCCGTGCTGTGATGGCAAACGGAGCAATCCTGGGTGATCGGTACGTGGTTGCGCGACATCCCCGTGGCCGTGCTGCCGTCGTGGCAATAAGCGCAATTATCGATGATGCCGGTATGATCGAACGCCGCGCCGATGAAACTCACGGTGTTGTGACAGAGCCCGCAATCCTCGTTAGTCGGCACGTGATTGTCGGTCTTCCCTTGGGCAAATACCCCGTCGTGGCAGGAGCGGCAGCTATTGGTGATGCCGCTATGATCGAACGTCGCCGGCAGGAAACCTGTGGTTAGATGGCAGTCGCCGCAATCCTTGTTGGTAGGCACATGCGACGTGGGCTTGCCCATGGCGAGAATTCCGTTATGGCAAACCGCGCAATTGCTGACGATGCCCTTATGATCGAAATTGGCGCCGGCGAAAGCGGTGGTGTTATGACAGATGGAACAATCCTGCGAGGTGGGTATGTGGTTGACTTTCTTGCCCTTCGCCGTCACGCCGTCGTGACATGAGGCGCACTTGTCGACGATGCCGGCATGGTCAAATACCGCGTTCTTAAAAGAACCTGGCACATGACAAACGCTGCAGTCCTGGGTGGTCGGGACATGTCCGGAATTCTTACCGATGGCCTTGGTCCCGTCATGACACGCGGCGCAATCCCCCACCACGTCGGTGTGATCGAATATGCCGGTGGTGAAGCTGGCGGTGCTGTGGCACATGCCGCAGTCACTGGCAGTGGGAATATGATTGTCTATTTTTCCTTTAGCCGCGACTCCGTCATGGCAGGAGGCGCAGTCGCCGCTGATACCCGCGTGTGTGAAGATCGACGGTTTGAAAGCGGAGATAGTATGGCAAAGGTAGCAGTCCTGGTTCGTCGGGATATGGTTGGGCGCGGCGTCCTTACCGGTGGCGAATTTGCCGTTATGGCAACCGGCGCAATTGCGGGTAATACCCTGGTGGTTAAACGTCGATGGCGTGAACTTATCACTGACAATATGACAGACGCTGCAATCGCTCAGGGTTGGAACGTGGTTCGGCGACTTACCCGTTGCGACAACGCCGTCATGGCAGGATGCGCAGTTATTGAAGATGCCGGCGTGATCGTAGGTGGCCCCCGCAAAGGTGTCGGTACGCGAATGGCAGGCCGCGCAATCCTGCTTGGTCGGCAGATGATTGGCGGACTTGCCGGTGCTGATCTTGCCGTTATGGCATTGCGCGCAACCACTGACCACGCCCGCATGGTCGAAGACGCCAGTGGCGAAACTGCCTGGTGTATGGCAAACGCCGCAATCGCTCTGGGTGGGCAGGTGGTTGGCGGACAAGCCCAAGGCGATTACGCCGTTGTGACAGGAGGCGCACGGCTGTAAGCCGAAATCGATGCCGCTGTGGTCGAACACACTACTCTGGGCAAAACTGCGGGTGCTGTGGCAAATACCGCAGTCAAGGGTCGTCACCGGGTGGGTTGCCGGCTTGCCGGTGACACCGCCGGTGCCAGTGTGACAGCCGGCACAGGTACCCGAGATGTTCTGGTGGTCGAAAACGATCTTTTTGAAATTGCTTGTGATGTGACAAACACTGCAATCATTGTCGGTGCTAACGTGACCCACGGGCTTGCCGGTGGCGACTAGACCGTTGTGGCAACGGGCGCAATATTCAGTAATGCCGGTATGATCATAGCTGCCGTCCGCAGCCGGTTCCAGGAAACGGGTGGTATTGTGGCAATCGCTGCATTCGGCGTCGGTCACCGTATGACCGCTTGATTTACCGATGGCCAGCGTACCGTTGTGGCATTCGCTGCAAGCGCCAAAAACCTCCAAATGGTCGACATAGGGCAATGTGGCGAATCCCAAGGTGGTATGACAGGCCTGACAGACATTGCTGGTCGCCAGGTGATCCGGTGATTTACCCAGAATCGTACTATTCGTGCCGTTATGGCAATTCACGCAATTGGATGATAAACCGGGGTGATTGTAGGGCCCTGTGAAACGCTCACCTTCATTGGTGGCTTCCACATAGGCGATGACCCGCTGACTGGAAACCTCCTCCACAGTGACCACCAGTTGCACCAAATAGGTGCCATGAGCATCGGCAATGAAATTGGGTTTTGCGGTATCGGCATTCTGCAATACCGCCTTGCTGGCGGCTGGCCTTGAGGTGAACGACCAGGCATAGTTCATGGGCGCACTCGATGTGGTACGCGAATAGCTACCATCCAGTGTGGCCATTTCGCCGACGCGAATCGCCACGATCGGCCCCGGCAGAGCATTAATTGTGATAAGTGCTTTAGGGATTCCGGTGTCCCCGGGAGGCGGGTTGGAAGTACCGCCGGCATCCGTACCGCTTCCGTCACCCGTCGAAGCACCAGCGTCGCCACCTGCGCCAGGGTCGTCGCCACCCTTATTCGTGGTAGCATTGGGATCGGCGTGCCCACTGCTCCCGCTACCGCTTCCGCATCCGGTGGAAACCAACGTCATCAGCAGTATAATGATGCAGCTCTTTAGTACTCGACTCCGTCCTTGACCCATCATGGCTTACCCCCCGCCGGCTTTTTAAGACATAGTTTTTTTATATATATGGTGGTACATGCTAAATTTTTATGGATACTAAGAACGAATTCAAAGGTGTCCCTCCCTTCCAGTGGTTCGGATGAGCATGGATAATGGGACGTCTCGCGTGAGCTTACGATTTGAGTATTAAATTCTGGTTAAGAAGCGAGGCCCAGGGGGAGAAGGAACCAGAAGAAAAAGCCAACACACGCCGGCTATAAATTTACTGCCTCGGTAGGAGAATATTGGAATGGCATGACCTCCTGTTGTCGTCCCGACAACATCGTCAGCTTCGGTTCGGTATCTGTTCCTAATTTTATGAGTAGCAGGTATCGATGTTGAATACGCGTCTGAGCACCCACTCCGTTTGATGCGCCCGGTAAAACTGCTGCATTCTGAAATTCAGCCTTCCCTAACCGGACATGCACCAGACTGCGAAGTGTGTAACATTGAGTCACTTTAGCATCGCCAATCGCGACCGTACTAAACTGCTCCGTGGTACCGGATTACCAAGCCTTTGCACCACCACATGCGCCTCGGCATATTGGAAGAACGGCCCCAGTGTGCCCTCCCGACTTGCTACATACCAACCCAGTCGTACCACATGCTCGCAACGATTGAGAGACTGACGTTTATCTCTGCCACCGTTTCTGCTCATATTGGTATCTCCCACCGTATATTCCGTCTTCGCATGTTTTCAGAATGAACTTACCCGCAACGCATTGCTATGAAAAAGAGAATTCTCAAGTGTGACAAATGCACCTTTCACGAACCGGAAACCCGATACCGCAGTAATACACGTCTCGTACCGAGCCCCATCAACCGTCCGTTGACGCAAGCTCGACGGTGAACGCCTAACATGTCATTCCCAGGGGTAAAAGAAAAACACCGCCATCTGTGCGCCTTCGTCACCCACCGCCACATCCGCGCGGTAGACACTACCGGAACCGGTAAGCATCCGGATACCGGTGCCGAACGAGAACCTGGCTTCATCCCACAATTGGTCGTGGTGCTCGGCAACACTGCCAACCTCGCTGAAAAAAGACAACTGGAAGCCGGTACGCACATCTTTCCAGATGAAATAATCAAACGGCTTCACTTCCCGCACGAAATTCCAACGGTATTCTATTCCCGCGAAAGCAGTATGCGCACCCCGAAATCGACCGTCGGTATAGGAACGTAACCGATTCAACCCGCCCAGAGGCGTCGCGGTGCCGTAGCGACGCTCATTGATCGTATTGTTGACGTAATCCTGTTCGGCGGTCAGACATTTTTGATCGCCGGCAGCGCAGTTCATACCCAATTCCGTGCGAATGGCGCCGGCATCGAGATTGCCCTTGCGCGTTACATCGGCTCTGGATTGAAAATAATTGATTACCAGCGAATCGGCTCTGAACATCGGCACATAGGCCAAACCGCTGAAATCGGTAACGTTGGTATCGGGGTCGTCGGGGGTCAGCGCCGGACGGCTCTGGTGTTTGACATTCAAACGTACACCGGTCCGCGGATCCAGATAGTCATCCGTTAGATCCACACTCAGCAGTAATGTGGTGTAGTCTTCCCGCCATTTCACGGTGCTTCCCAGCGTCTGCACCAGCTTGCCTTTACGATCCAGAATCGCATCAATACCCATAAATGAAGTAATCTGACCGACCCCAAGATTCAGGCGACGATCGAAAAAGTTGGATACCACTTCCAGTTCCCGGTAGAACGCTGGACTGACATGGTACAGATTGAACTCATCCAGGCGCACTCGATCAGGTCCGCAGCCAGTGCAAAGGCTTGCGCCGCCAGTGCGTGATGAATGGCTTCAGCTACCAGATTATTGGACTTAAACCAGATGCTTGCCAGTTGATGCAGTTCCGACGCCAGCCCCGGATACTCTTTCTGCAACCGCGCACGCAGCACATCCGCGAACAAATGATGGTAACGATACCACTGGTGCTGATCGTCCAATGGAATCAGAAAGAGATTGGCCTGCATCAGGTAGTCCAGACCATCGCCACCACCCTCCGCATTATCCGGCAGTAACGTGTCACACAAAGAAGCTGACAGGCGTTCCAGAATGGAGGTGCGCAGCAGAAAGTTGCGAATCGCCTGCGGCTGGCGCTGTAAAACTTCATCCATGAGATAATCCAGCACAAAATGATGGCTGCCGGCGAACGAGCGAATAAATCCCGGGATATCTTCCTGACCACGCATGGATATTGCCGCCAGCTGCAATCCCGCCACCCATCCTTCGGTACGGGACTCAAGGGCCTTGATTTCCTGCTCGCCTAAATCCAGGTTCATGGTCTGCCGAAAAAACTGCGCCGCTTCGGCGTGAGAGAACCGCAGATCGGCCACGCGGATCTCAGTCATGCGGCCATTGGCCCGAAGCCGGGACAGAGGTAATGACGGATCTTCACGGGTAACCAGCACCAGACTCAGGCCCGGTGGCACATGCTCCACCAGCAGCGCCAGCAGGTCATCAACCACACCCGTCTCGATCTGGTGACAATCGTCCAGCACCAACACCATATCCTCGGGCACCATTGCCAGGTCATTGAGCAGCGCGGTCATAACGGACAACGGAGAGACCGGCGGTGTATCGTGCAACATGTCCAGCGCGCCTTGGCCGATATGGGAATACACCGTGCCCAAGGCGGCCACCACATAGGTCAGAAAGCGACCCGGATCGTTATCCGCCTCGTCCAGCGATAACCAGGACACCGGCTGGCCACACTGTACCGCCCACGTAGCCACCAGTGACGTTTTGCCAAAACCCGCCGGCGCCGACACCAGTATCACTCGACCGTGGAATTCCCGATTGAGCCGCTCGATCAGGTGACGTCGGGGAACAGCGCCGGACCTGCAAGGTGGCAGGAAAAGCTTGGTGGTCAACAGTGGTGAACTCATTCAGTCGATTCCTTCGGGACCCATCGCCGCCCAACAAAGTAAAAGTGTCGGTATCGATGGCATCAATCATTCCATGGTACATTACTCGGGAAGGAAATGCTGAGGGAGTGGTATTTCTGAGACTGATTCTTGATGTTGACCGCACGCTTCGACCTTTCGCCATCGGCACTTGGCAGCGGACGTTATCGGTATCAACACGTGGGGTCCAGTCAGATCCGGTGCAAATTCAGCATTGGACGATGACTAATACGGCCGCCTGCAATGACTAAAGTGCCAGTGCCGTACCCTGCTGTCGGTCACTTGATAAAATGTGTGCGCTCAATACTTGTTTCATATGCCTCTCTGGCAGCCATAGCGAAGATTCTGACTCATCCGAGACTTAGTACCCGTTGACCTCCACAAACAACGGATGCAGTTTCAGCACTTATCATAACATCGACTTGCAAGGCTTGTGCCCAGACCCATAAAGGGCACGCCCAGATCAGAACATGGTCTTTGGATCACATTGTAGATGATTTCTGGAATTGCAGGGTCTCGTCCGCATCGCTACTGTGGTGTAAAGGGATATTCATATTCGATGCTGGCTGAACCGCCGCTGTAATTGATCGCGATGAAACGGGCGTAAGTATCATCGGCGAAATGGATGACATACCCGTGGTCTCTGTTATAGGCAATAACATTCACCATAGCGGAAGGAACGGTCTTGATGCTGTCAAGACACCCGACAGTGCCTGCATCTCCGAGCGTACCCGCACCGGTTACACTATTATATGACTGAGCGGTGAAATTCAGGTTGGTGTTGTCCAAAAAGAGAAAATTTCGGTTGCCAATTTCCTGCGAAAACGTACCGCCGGTGGTGGAACCTATATTCACTGGCGCACCGGAGACAGAGCACGAGTTATCTTCTTCAGCGGGCGCACAACCCTGGATAAAGCCAATGAATACTCCCGCGGCGAGTAGTGTCGTCAGACATAAACACCCTGAATTTCCGTAGCGCATGCGATACACCTTTGTTGTCGTTATTGAGCCTTGGCAAGTTCTATATCGGCATTCTTTTTCATGAACTTTAAACGCATTCGACAGAACCGACATTCTCAATGGTAATATCGAAACCGAACGCGTTGGTAACGGGAAAGCTTCAATATTGAGATTAAAAAATCAGAATAGGTGCTACCGAAAACATATAGAAATCACCACGTCTCTACTCGTCGCCATGGGGCGATCACGCAGCAATATCGGAGCCTAATGGATTCGTCAGGAAGACTTGACCAGCATCATTAGCGTCGACAAGAAGTAAAACCACGATCCCTGCGCCAGTTCGTTCGGTAGCAGCGTGTGAAATCAGCGAATTCAGGTGCGTCTCACAATCCAATTTGCCAGTGAAACTATGTCAATAATTGTTTCAGACCTGGAAATAACCTCATATTTACCGTAACTAATTGCTATGATTGCTATTTAGTCTATACCGGTTTATAACTTGAGGGAGAATCTCCAGAGTATAACTCATGTATTCAAAAGAAAAAGTAATCTTACTGGTTGAGGACAATCTGGACGATGAAGCTTTGACCCTACGCGCTCTGAAGAAGAACAACATCCTGAATACCGTGATAATCGCTCGCGATGGCAGTGAGGCCCTTGATTACCTGTTTTGTAAGGGAAAATACCAGGGGCGAGACCCTTCAAATCCGCCGCAACTCATACTCCTCGATTTGAAGCTGCCGAAAATCGAGGGCTTGGAAGTGTTACGGTGCATCCGTAACGACGAACGCACGCGTTATCAACCCGTGGTGATACTGACCACTTCAAGCGAGGACCAAGACATTGTCTCCAGCTATGAACTTGGAGCTAACAGTTATATTCGCAAACCGGTGGATTTCGAACAATTCATGGAGGCGGTACGGCAATTGGGATTGTATTGGTTGGTGCTGAATACCCCAGCACTGAGATAAAGAGGTGAGCCGTGGCTAAGGCCCTGCGCGTACTGGTCGTTGAGGATTCAGAAGATGACACTGTACTTCTGCTGCGGCATTTACGCCAGGCCGGCTTCGATGTATTGCATCAGCGTGTCAGCACTCGAGATGAATTGAACAGTGCTCTGGCTGATAAACATTGGGACGTGGTGATAACCGATCACAATATGCCTAATTTCGATTCGAGTGCCGCATTGGAGATTATCAAAGCAGCGGATAAGGATATTCCCGTAATTATAGTTTCAGGCAGCATTGGTGAAGATGTCGCAGTGCAGGCCATGAAAATGGGTGCTAACGACTATATAATGAAAAATAATTTGTTGCGCCTCATACCCGCGATCGAACGTGAATTGCGTGAAACCGAGAATCGCCGTGCGCATCGTCAAGCCGAAGAGACTATTCGGCATATGGCATATCACGATTCCCTGACTGGACTGCATAACAGGTATGAATTTGAAGATACCCTCACCACGCATCTGACGAAAGCTGGAAACGATTGGCAATCAACCTCGCTGCTGTATATAGATCTCGATCAATTCAAGATTGTCAATGACACCTGCGGGCATATCGCCGGCGATGAACTGCTGCGACAAATAGCCGTGATTTTACGCCGTTGTATTCGCGAGAGCGATTCGCTGGCGCGTTTGGGCGGCGATGAATTTGCCGTCCTGCTGCGTAGCTGTCCGCTCCCAAGGGCACAGGAAATTGCCCAACACATTCTGTCCTCGATTCAAAGCTATCGTTTTTCTTGGGAAAAACGCAATTTTGTGGTTGGCGTAAGTATCGGGATCGTGGAAATTCATCCTCACTGGCACAACATGAGCGAGGTGATGAGTGCCGCGGATATCGCCTGTTATGCCGCGAAAGACCGCGGGCGCAATCGCTACCATGTATATCAAGAGGATGATGCTGAATTGCAGCGCCGTTATGGTGAAATGGAGTGGGTGGCTAGAATCAATTCGGCACTCGACGAGGATCGCTTCGTCCTCTACAAGCAATCCATTATAAAGCTGGCTGACGGTGCACAGCCTGATTATTGCGAATTCCTACTCAGGATTCGCAGCTCCACCGGGAATCTCACGGAACCCGGAGTATTTATTCCGGCTGCTGAACGTTACAATCTGATCTCGGCATTGGATAAACGAGTGATTGATATGGTTTTTGCCAGCGCGTCGAAGCGCTCGAGCTGCACCAGCGCAAACACCGAAGATTTTCTGGCGTTTGTCAATATTTCCGGTTCTTCCATAGGCGATGACAGTTTGACGCCGTATATTAACAAGAAACTTATTGAGTATCGAATCAATCCTGCGAACATCTGTTTCGAAATTACGGAAACCGCCGCGATTTCCAATTTGCGTGAAGCGCTGGGTTTCGTCGAGCACATACGCCAACTCGGCTGCCGTTTTGCGCTTGATGATTTTGGATCGGGAATGAGTTCGTTCTCTTATCTGAAGACCATACCCGCCGATTTCATCAAGATTGATGGAGAATTTGTCCGCAATATGTTGAAAGATCCCATGAATACGGCAATCGTGGAATCCATTAATCGTATCGGACACGTAGCCGGGCTGCAGACTATTGGTGAGCATGCGGAATCGAAGGAAATCATTGCAAGGCTTCGCGCGATGGGTGTTGATTATGCCCAAGGATATGCGATCGACAAGCCAATCCCGGTAGTTTCGTGCAATCAGGCAATCAGTACGTCATAAGTTTTTTGTTGGCCATAAACTTGAGTTGCTCTACGTCAAAGAGCCTTGATACCGGGTAAACGTTGTGGCGTAACACATAAACGACGAATGTCAGTCGTCCGGCACAGAAGGCTGGCTCTGGTTTTAACACGGTAACGAGTATTTATTGAACCTGGAGAATATCCATGTATGTTTCACATCCGGAGTCAATCGCTCGAAAGGAAATGCAAAAGAAACCACTAACGGCGGCATTCAATCGTCAATTTCGCTGGCTGATCCTTCTGACCTGGATCGTTCCAGCAATCTTCGGTATGGGATTTCTACTGTTCATCCGCATATTCACGCCAGAACAGATATTGCAGATTCAGTTGCAACCTCTTGAGCCGCTCTTTGTTCTGGCGTATGTCCTTGGCAGCTACATTTATTTCACGCGTTATGTGCGACCGGTCTCGCGCTGGCTGGAGAATTCTTCCGAAATCGATGCCGCGTTGGTATTAAACTGCATACAAGGTTTTTCAGTCAGGTATTGGGCGGTATTTTTGAGTTATCTGTTGCTGGCGCCCACAGTGGTTATCAACGCAGCGGAGACCTACAGTGATTTTGTCGCTACACCCGTTGACTGGTTTCGAATTCATTTGGTATCGCTTATTGTTTCTATCATTGTCGGTCTACCAATTTTCTTCCTTATATTTGACCTTTTTGGTAGAGCTATCGGTCGGCTCGACCTGCTGCGTCCTATCGTGGCCATCAAGACCAAGGTATTTCTGATCGGCGCATTGGTGCCTCTCCTGATTGATACCATGCTGGTTCAATATTATTGGACTCGCACCGGGTATTTTACCATAGAGACTTTCGGCGTCTGGCTATTGCTGGAGTTGCTGGCAATCGCCGGAAGCTTGATATTCGTCCGCAGCTTCGGGCAGTCACTCCTGCCATTGCAGAAGTTTATCGGGGCACCACGACCCATCCCGGCGCCTGACATTATCAATCTGCACGGTAATTCAACCGATGAGCTTGGATTGCTCACTGCGGACTATCAAAAATTGCTCGTGGAACTGCAATCGCACAATGAAATTCTTCAGTTGAAAAATGAATTGCTGCGGCGTACCGGTGCCGAATATGATCTCGGTGATGTATTCACGGCGATAGTAGATTTTTGCAGACAAGCGATCAATAGTGATCAAGCGTTTCTTGTTATGCATGACGCAACATCAAACGAATTGATAAGTGTGGCGCAAAGCGCTGACGGCTACAAAGCGAAAGGTCATTTTCGGTTGCCTCTCGACGAGATATCCCTTGCATCATGGGTATTTAAGCACCGAGAGACCGTTATGATAGAAAATGCGGACCTCGATACACGGGTCAGCAGGGAAATGTGCGAAAGGTTTGGTGTGCGTGCCGCATTGTCTACGCCGCTATGGATGGAGGGCGGGCCGCAAGGAGTGCTCATGCTGGTCGATCGTAAATCGCGCCGGTACTCGACACATGAGCGGATGTTGATAGAAGGGGTGGCGCGTGAAGTAGCGATGGTGCTCGAATCACAAGATCTGCGTGCTCAGCGGCGCGAGCAGGCTGAACAGATACGGTTGCTCATGGACGCGATGGAAGAAGGGATCTATGGCCTCGATACCAATGGATTGTGCACTTTCATCAATCCTGCCGCGCTACGTATGTTGGGTTATCAGGCATCCGAAGATTTGCTGGGTCGCAATTTGCATGAACTTATTCATCATTCCCATGCCGACGGTCTGCCTTATCCCATGACGCAGTGCCGAGTACGGATAGCGATGCAAGCTGGGGGCACAGTACATGCCGACGACGAATTACACTGGCGTAGCGACGGCACCAGTTTCCCAATCGAATACTGGTCTCGGCCGATCAATCGGGATGGTCACACCGTAGGTGCCGTGGTGTCATTCGTGGATATCAGTATACGAAAGTCCGCGGAAGAGGAACTCACTCGTTATCGAGAGCAGCTGGAAACGTTGGTGCGTACCCGCACGGCGGAACTCGAATTTGTGAATCAGGAGCTCGAAGCATTTAGCTATTCAGTTTCGCATGATTTGCGCGCACCGCTGCGCGCGGTGGACGGCTTTGCGCAAGCACTGGCGGAGGATTACGAATCCGCGCTGGACGCCAATGGACAGGACTACTTGCTAAGAATACGCAACGGGGCACAGCGTATGGGGGTGCTCATTGATGACTTATTGCAACTTTCCCGGGTCACACGCTCAGAAGTATGCAAAGTAGAAGTGTGTCTGAGTGACTTGGCGGCTGAAATCGTCAATCAACTGGCGGCAGCGGATCCCGAACGTCAGGTGACGGTTGTAATTATGCCCGGAATGACAGCGGCTGGCGACGTGCAGATGCTGCTAATTGCGTTGACGAATTTGTTCGATAACGCCTGGAAATATACCAGCCGGACGGAACATGCGACAGTGGAATTCGCCCAGGCGCAACAACAAGGGAATACGGTCTTTTACATCCGTGATAATGGTACTGGCTTCGATATGCGCTATGCCGGGAAACTATTCAGTGCTTTTCAACGGTTGCATGGCTCGGAATTTCCCGGTACCGGCATCGGTTTGGCCACTGTGCAACGCATAGTACATCGACATGGTGGTCGAGTGTGGGCTGAAGCGGAACCAGGCGTCGGCGCAACTTTTTACTTTACCCTGCTTGGTAGTTAGCGATTGGTATATTATTTACCAGCAATATATTCGTGTCTGACACAAGGCCAATACAGCTCATATTCAGAAAACGCGCCGGCCTCCGAATTATCAGCGGGCGGAACCGGCCAGACTATGCCTGCCAATCCCGCGCATTATCACTAAACTTCAGATCGTTTTCTTTATCGTTTTCGCTGTTTCACGTATTTTTTTTCGATACTGTCTGCCACTGGTATAAAACTACCGATAAAGAAAAAGCGGGTGGCAAAAGCGCCACCCATTTTCTCTATATTTCGACATTCTGGAGTGTATTATTTGTAGCGCTCCAGGAATTTCTGGCGCATCTTATCGCGATCGGCTTTCACTTCGGTATCTTCCTTGCCAATGGACCACTTGTGGTTATCGCTGTTTAATACTTCGTACGGCACAATCGATTACGTGCTCTATATTCGGGTGTATACGTTCAGCAGCGTGACGGTACCCACAAACAATAAGGTGGGTATCATTCAACAATAACTGCCGACACCATGGTATATCGCAGCGAAATCAACGCACAGGGTACGACATACTCCAGTTGTGGGCATGCCGTACCCTGGGTTTCGTTGAGTTGTTCCCTCATGGCGGCGCCAGGGTTTCTCGGGCAGATCGTATAACCCTCAAATGGGCTTGGTTGAAACCGCTGCTTAGCTGCACAATGCCGCATGCAGCGGTTCCAGAACATTCTCCGGATCGGCGTCACTCAGGGACAACTCAGCGTCTTCTTCCAGTAGTGCACCCTGCTCCGCGAGCTGGGTAACAGCCCGGATGCGCGCAAGGAGAGGCAATCAACATTAGCCGGAAATACCGGCTACTGATCACCGCCAATTTCGGTATTTTTCTATTTAGTAACTTTGTCATCCCCCACTATTCTTTTGCCAATTTAGTAATTTCACCGTCCGACAGTGCGCGATTATAAAACCGAACATCATCCAGCTTACCTTTATAAAAATAGTTGGATGTTACGGTCAGGTAACCCATAGTGCCGGCACTGCTGTTATAGACCATGCCGGTTGCCGAGCCTGAATAATCACCGCTTACATTTACACCATCCAGATAGACGTCCATGTCGTTGACGCTGCGCACCACGGCCGCCACATGATGCCACTGCCCCCGGGTCAATGTGGCGCCGGTACTGCCACGACCCTTGCGACTGGTGGCGGCGGCAAAGCCGCCGTTTCCGATAGTTACCCCGAAACTGCCGTCAGGATTGACTTGCAACCAGACGCCATAATAATAGGTATTGCCCCAGTTATTGACGAAAATATGGCCCGCGTCCGTGTCATCCCAGGCCACCCACAGTGAAATGGTCACCGGTAAAGGCGGCTTGATCGAGGTGTCATTGCCGATATCGATATAATTGTCAACACCGTTGAAATCATAGGCATTGCCGGCAGCGCCGAACCGATCGGTCGTAAGTGTGGCGCCGTGTACAATTCCGTTGTTACGGTTTGCGCTTTCATCCGTAGCATCTCCGTGAAAGGGATAGTACGCAATCAGACCCAAGGTCGGCACATTGCTTTTCTCAATAAGAAACGACACGATATCCTTGCGCTCCGGTGCGATATCGTTCCAGGTATTGCCCATGGGACTCTGCGCGCCGAACAGCACGAGTCGTGAACCGTCCCCCGCAGGTTCACCGGCCGCCCACAGCGCATAATTGAAGGCCTCACCGGTAAGCCATTGGTAGTCAGCGACACCGGGGCCCACATAGCTGGCCCCCAGCCAAGGGCCAAAACTATCACCACCGATGCAACACTTCCAATACTTGTCGCCGCTGCTTGCGAGATTATAGGCAAAATCATTTTCCGTCGCGGAGGTGAGTGCCGCCAGTTGCCAATCGTCTATCAGGGAACTGCTGATGTTGCTGGCATCGGTCCAAGTGATACCATCAGGTATCCACGCGATACCGTAGGTATGTTCATTTCCTCCGGAGGTGCGAGACCATAATGCTTGTCGGGCGGCAAGTATATGCCCGCGCCACGTCGTTGATAGACCATCGCCGTCGGTCGCGGTGACACTGATTTCATGATAACCCTCGGAAAGCGTGTGCGCCACCGCGCTACCAATTCCGAGTTCACCATCGATGCTGGATGTCCAAATCAATGCGCTTCCTGGCAAACCAGTGCCCGTTGCGTCCGTGGCGCTGGCCGTGAAATTAACCATTGTCGCGGGTTCGACCACGGCACCGGATTCCGGAGTGACAATTTGCACCGCGGGCGGAATTGCGGTAACCGTCAACATTGCGCTCACCGTGGTGGTGACGCCGGAGCTGTCGGTAACGGTTAGCGAAATAACATGTTCACCGGCTGATAATTGCACTTCGATTGCCGTTCCGGTACCCAGTTCACCATCGATACTCGAACGCCACACCAGGGACTGGCCTGCCAAGTCACCATCCTCGGCATCGGTACCCGTACCCGTCAGATGAATTATATCCCGTGTGTTGAAATCCGTACTTTCGTCCCGATAGAGATTGGAAATCTCGGATGTCGTTAACGCCCGATCGTAAATGCGTACTTCGTCGAGTTTACCGTCAAGGTAGCCCACATTGCCGTCTGTATAGGGCGCAAGTCCGCTCGGACTGACATCAACACCGAGCGCCAACTGCTTACCGGCAACATTGGTGTTATCGACAAATAGGTTGTTGACGGCGATTTGCACGCCATCGCGATACAATCGAGTACTAACTGCATCGGTAGTCACCACGAAATGGTGCCAGGTGTTGAGTTGCGATTCGGTATAGGGATAGACCAAATGGTACTTCTTGCAATGGGTTGACATATAGTACACATTGCCATCGGGACGGTCATTAAGACCCATAAACCAGGAAGTACCGCAGGTCCCTCCTCCGTAGCCAAGTAAAACCGGATAACTGTCGACCCGTCTGGCATTGAACCAGAGCGCTACCGTACGTTCCCCGATCGGCAACAAATCCGCGGGCGCGCGTATATAACTGGCACCATCGAAATTGTATGCACTGTCCGGATTGCCAAAGCGGTCAGTAGTCAGCGTGGCGCCATAAACAACGCCGTTGATTGCATTGCCGCTGGCATCCTGAGCGTTACCGGTAAACGGATAGTAAAGCACCAGACCCTGAGCAATCTGTTTATCGATGGCGGTAATTTTCGCATTGGGAGCTGTATCGATGATCAGGGTGAGCGCCGCCGTCGCTGATTCACCCGCGGAATCCGTCGCCCGGAAAGTTATGGTGTGACTCCCGGCACTTAGCGTGGTCGTGAACTCCGGTCCGCTGCCTACAATGCCATCAATACTGGAAATCCACTGGAGTTGATCGCCGGGAATTGTCGCGTCTTCCACGTCAGAAGCCAGGCCACTGAAAGTGATGATATCATCCGGCAGTCGCATATCGCCGTTGAGCGGTGCAGTGATTTCCGGTTGTGGTGGATGATTGACTGTAAGATGTATTTCCGCCTGATCTTGAATGTCGTCGGTCGTTGTAACCGTTAAGACAATGGTGTGCAACCCCGGCGTCAATGTTCGGGTGAGGGTGGAACCAACGCCAAGCACACCATCGATATCGGAACTCCATTGCATCTGAGCCCCGCTTATTTCCCCGCCATCCGAATCCAGGGTGGAACCGTTGAAGGTTATGCTGGCCGAGGAATGATATCGTGTATTGTCCTGTGGCGCGGTGATTAGCGCCAGCGCTGTTTGCCTGGAGCTTTCCTCAGTGGAACCAGTTTTGTTTCCACTTGCATCATCAGCGCAACTCGTCAGCCATAAACCGCAACTAATCAATGCAAGTTGGAACATCTTTGTAAATATGCCACTTTTCATCTGCGTGGATCCTTTTTTATTGTATTTCACGTGCCATCAGTTGCACCTTTTTCACATGGCAATGACGCCGGCTTGCGCAATGTACAAGTCTCGGCCTTACCATGGCACGCCAACCCTAACATACATAAGGTAACAGATAGGTAACTGCAGAATTCGCTGATTAATTACTGCATAATCAATAAATTAGCATCACGCCCCAAACGGTTCACCTTGCCGCTATTACCTCGCCGGTGGCGCTCACGAAGATTCTGACCCATTGCAGCGATAGCGCCCATTCGCCACCGGTGATCCCTGTCCGACGGGGTTAGCTGTTTCCCGATGTCTAATCGGCCTCAAGAATCGAGCGTAACAGTGACAATGTCCGGGCAGACAGGGCTGCGCCTGGGTGCCTGTCGGTGTTTTGCGGTGGATGCGGTAATTCAGTCGATGATTCTGCAGTGAAAGGGATATGTATCGCAGTCATATCCTTGGCGACTGCTGATTGAAATCGAGCTGCCGGTGGCGGATCACATCCGGGTCGATATCCCAGCGCACGCGCCTGGAAGCGGCATTGTCTGTCCGTTTTCAAAAAAAAATACCTACCCCCGGCCTGGCTGCGAGACAGACTGGTCAGTCTGTCTCGCAGGTAAAAAAAAGCAACCAACTGCTTTATTTGCCGATCGCCCGTCGTACGGATTGGATTGCGTGTTCAACCGGCCAAATATCGTGGTAAATTTCTGCCATAGCCACGGCTCCAATAAAAGCGACCATGTAATCGTTACTCAATTCCTTCGCCTTCAGGTGCCCATAAAGGTCAGTCAACAACTCACCGACCATCTCGGCCAGTTGGGGATAATCGTTGCAAGTTATTGGTGTAATGTCGATCATGATCCTACTCGTCGTGACCCCACATTCTGGTCCGTAAATAAACTACGCAACAGAAGTGAACCATACAATGGAGTGATAAATCCAGGGTGCGTGTCCAGGCTATCGTTCCCTGCCGTAACCAGCGGTCGCAATTTCATATGAAAAGCTTCTATAGCTGACACAGTCACAACCCATCGGGCTGGCTGGCGTTGTATGTCGGTTCGATAACGGGATCCTTATATGAAATTATTTGAGCGGATCTTTCGCCATATCGACAACGCTACTATCCATATTTTACTTATTATTGAACTACGTCACAATTTCTATTTCCATTGCTTTGCTAAGCTAACATCGGTGTGTAGGTTTTTTATAAGAGAATGTCGCTGTAAACAGATGTAATAGCTGCATTAACTGCTTGCTTAGCGGAGGCAATTTCCTGTTTGACGCGCCACGGAGCGCGTAACAGCGGAATTCGCCAATGATATCTCGGGTGGTGGAGGTAACTATGTGTACGAAAACGTTAGCCAGGGGCCTAGTCGTGTTCATACCGTTGTTTTTGTGCGCTTGTGGTAGTAATAATAGCCAAACGTTGTCGAGCCTGGTCAACGGGCAGACGGGTGGCTGGTTGCCCGGCGCGAGCGATAAAGGACTGAGGTTACAAACAGCTCATAAGCCGGATTCGCCGGCGGATAAACTGATGTCGTCATCCGCCGCGGCTTTTTTCGGGTCGACCCAATGGAATGAGAGCGATGTGAGGAATTGTGATACGGACAACGCCGGCATCGTCACGGTCTATGCCACCAACAGCCAGGCGCTCAGTGAAATTGAAATTCGACTGGATGGACGCCACGTTGGCAGTTTGCGCACTTATTTTCCCGACAGCGTACCTGACTGCAAGACGGCGAACGCCGCGGGGGTAATTACCCGCTGGGTCGCGGCGGGAGAGCACATGGTCGAGGCAGCAAGTCTCAATTTGCAGTGGCCGCGGCACGATTTCGTCGTTGAAAAATGCGCTTGTATGGCGATTCAGTTGCCTTAATCCACGGAACATGACTATCGCAGTGAACACGGCTTTTTATTGTTAATCCGGAGGCTATCTATTACCTAGTGCCAACCAATTGCACAGCATCAATCTCCTTCCAACCGGATACCGCATCGAGATTGAGTGAAATCCTCATTTTCGACACGCGATAAGACGTTGCTGGCACGCGCACGGTGAACCAGGCAAGATTCCGTTTGTCTGTCGGCACGTAGGGATCGACTCCGTTCCACCAGGTATGGTGAGTGCCATCGGGTTCAATCGCTTCAACCATGACGATCGTTCCCGGTGCGTTATTTTGACGAACCCGTACTTCTGTGGCATATACAGGATTGGAGTAGGTCAATTCAATCCATTCAAGTCCCGTCGCAGAACTGCTATGACACCAGGCATCGCCGCTGTCACCGCCGAGGTTCAATTCGGGCGCTCCGATCATTTTTACCGCGGAGTAATTCGTCGCGTCAGTCGTCGGAAAACTACTCGATCTGCCCGACAGGTATTGCAGGGGGTGGTTGAGCACTAAGCCCCAGGTAGGTTCGATGTTCGTGGTCATCCACGCATTGGTTAACCCCGGGCGATTTAACAATGCAATCAAGCACTCGTGACGAAATGGAGATTTAGCTATTTCCGTGAAGTTGCCTGGCCGCAACAACTACCGGCCGTTATACGTGTAGCTTTCGAGAAATTTCCTATGGACATTTCATATTCCTAACCCGGTACTCAGGCGACACAGTCTTTGTTACTTACCGCGGACAAAAAACAGTTGCCATGTTCGAAAATCGTGCATAGCGAAAGATTATTCTTTCTTCGCCGGGAATAATTTCTTCGCCCTGCTGTTGGCTCTTTTGAGCTTACTGCCAAACGTTGGCGCAAGCCTCCGCCGCCGAATTCCTTTGACGGCGATTTGTTCCATCACATATCAGGAGGGAGTCATTGTGCATACCTTACATAAAATCTTTAAATTAGCAGCACCACTGGCATTTTCGTGTTGGTCCCTGCCGGCATTCGCGGCACCGCTACCGACCGGCACCCTGCTGACAATCGAGCCGGGCGTCAGCGGTACGACATCATCGGCGTGCGTCAGCGGTTCATGTTTTACTTTCAGCATCAGCGGAGTCATCAGACCCATCAGCTATTATACATTGCAGCCGGGATCCGACGGCGGTATCGTCATCGGAAAAAATCAGGCGGCCGGCATCAGCCCCGATGCGGGTGAACTGGCGGGATTCATCAATGTCGACGGTCTCTACCCGCCAGGATCCATGTATACCACGCCTTACGCGTATGATCCGACAAGTGATGCGTCGGGCAACGTTTTCGATGAGCGTTCCTGCCTGAGTTCTGACGCGTGCGTGGGAAAAACGATGCTGGGAACCTGGAATATGGCCGGTAGTCCGGGTCGGGGAGCGGCAATGGGAACGGCATCGAATCAATGCAATATATTTCCCAGCGCGTATTGTCCGGGCGTGACCAAGTGGGAAATATCGCCCGCTGGTGCGCCTGGTATCGACGGTGATCGTTACGTACTGGAATATAAGCGAGTTTTCCCCGACTACCTCGACGGTGTATATGCTCATAACTTCAGTTTCCACCTTGAAGGCACCATTCAGTTGCCGAAATCCGCGGGTGTAGATCTGGCCGTCACCATGGCGGGCGCGCCAAATCCGACGATGCAGAACCAGCCGGTTACCTACACCGCTACGGTTTACAACATTGGTACGAAGACCGCAAGCGGCGTCATTTTCAATGACAGTCTGCCGGTCGATGCCAATCTGCTGTCGGTAACTGCGAGTCAGGGATCGTGCAGCGGCTCGGCGGTGATTACCTGCGCCTTGGGCGACATCGCCAGCGGCGCATCCGTCAGCGTGGCAATATCCGTGGAGCCGACGGTCAGCGGGACGCTGGTCAACAGTGTCGATGTCGGCAGTATCGAAGCTGATGCCAACCCGGCAGACAACAGTGCCAGTAGCAGCCTCGTTGTCACTCCGCCACCGCCGACCGCCGATGTCGTCGTCACGATGAGTGCCAACGCGGCGACGGTCAAGCGTCTGACCGACCTGAGCTACAACATCAATGTAGTAAATGCCGGCCCGGACACCGCCCGATCAACGCTAGCCTACAGTATATTGCCGTCGGCGATGAAACTTGCATCCGTTACCAGCAGCCAGGGGACATGCAGCAGCGCGCCTTACTTCGTCGGCTTCAGCCTGACGACGCTGGTCTATTGCTCGTTTGGCGACATGGCCAGTCAAGACCACGCGTCCATGACAGTGCTTGTGCAACCGAGCAGGCGCGGCACCTTTACCACCATTGTCAACGTGCAAAGCGCAACAACGGATAACAACACCGGCAACAACACTGCGAAAGTGACAACCAAAGTAAACTAAAACCACGACAACTGCCGCAGTCCAAGCCTGTTGCTCCTACCGGGGCAACGGGCTTTTTGCCTTTAAGTTTTACCTGACGCGAAGTCACGGAAACCGACAGGTAATTGACTGCTGTTACCCGCTTGGCGATTACCTGAACCGTTGCTCTCTATCGGCCGATCGAACCGACCGGGCCGCCAGCACTACCCATCAGGGGCTGGGAAAGGACACGAACCATCGACGAGCCGGCACCCGGGGGATGATGGCATCCACCAAATGCTTGGCCGGCAGCCCCCAACAGATGCCTGCCGCCGGCGGTTAACGCCGGAGCGCGCCCCCAACCGAGCGACTGCCGCGTCTTTTTAGAAATGACACCAAGCCCAATAAGCCCGAAGCAAACAGCCAGAACGCCGCAGGCAAAGGTACGGCCGAAAGTTGATAATTCATGGTGATAATGCTGCCATCATTGCCTACATATCTCACGCCCGATATGCCGTCGCCATCGGCGTCGAGGGTTCTCACCAAAGCCTGGTCGCCGTTGGCGGCGATATCCCAGAGGGTGTCACCCAGAATCGCCAGCATCAGCGGGTTATCGACAAGTTGCTCCACGTAAAACGTACTTGCTACAGGATTAGCCGGATCAGTCTGGTCTAAGGAGTCCAGCTGGGTCATCGTGTATGAGGTGCCTAACAAGAAAGGCTCATTGACGTTAAGCACTGTATCGTTGCCCGTGACATAAGCTGCGGTCGTGTAATCCTGGAATGTCCAGGAAGTAAGTGTCAGATCGCCGCTAATGGTAAGCGGTGGTAACGATAGGATGGTGCCGGCCGCATCAGAGGCGATCGCCGTACCCGCCAACTGATAGGTGGTGGTGGTCGTGCAGGTCAATGAAATTCCGGCATCCTCCACACAACTCGATTGGACTGTGGCTGCCGTGCCCTGCGATACAACACCCAATGACAACAAAACAATTGCTATCGCTCCATAAACTGCGCGCATAAATAAATTCCTTCTATTGCTATAATTTCCACAGGTATTCTAATTCATTTATAGGGCCGCGACAATGCGGTCACCCATATTTTTTGAGGTTCGGTGTGTTTCCGTGTTGCCTGTGCTATACACCCGGAATCACCGTGGAGTTCATTGCGCTAGCTTCGGTCCAATATGGGTTGATAAGTAACCAAGTGTTAATATGCGCCGCCCGGTTATCTATTGTGTCGGCGGGCCATGAGTACATCAGACAATAGCAGCATTGCCACCTCGAACAAACCGCCAAAACAATGTCAGGGTTAGACCAGAGCTATACAAAAATACGATAATTCGTCCGGTAACAGTGTTACATCTGTTCGATGGCGGCGATACCCAGCAGATCCAAACCCCGGTGCAGCACCGCTGCCGTGTGCCGGCACAGCAACAAGCGGCTGCTGCGCGTGGGTTCGTCGGCCTTCAAAACCGGGCAGGCTTCGTAGAACCGCATGAAGACGCCGGATAATTCGTAGAGGTAGCCGCATAGCTGATTGGGGTAACCATCAGCAGCCACGCTTTCCACCACTTCACTGAAGCGGGTCAGCGCCAGACCCAGGTTGCGTTCGGCCGGGTGTCCGAGGGCAATCTGGCCGGTGAAATGGGCGTCGCCCAACGCGCCTTTGCGAAAGATGCTGTTGATGCGGGCGTAAGCGTAGAGCAGGTAGGGTGCGGTGTTGCCTTCCAAGGCCAGCATCTGGTTCCAGCTGAAAATATAGTCGTTGATGCGGTTTTTTGACAGGTCGGCGTATTTCACCGCCGCTACTCCCACGCTGCGGGCAATGGTGCGGAGTTCGCTTTCACTGAGGTCCGGGTTCTTATCGGCGACCTCGGCGTATGCCCGTTGTTCGGCTTCGTCGAGCAGGTCCATGAGTTTCACCGTGCCGCCGGCACGGGTCTTGAACGGTTTTCCGTCCTCGCCCATCATCGTGCCAAAAGGTAAGTGTTCCAGGGAACAGGTCTCAGGTACATAACCGGCGCGGCGTGCCACCGCGAAAACTTGCTTTAAATGCAGGCTTTGCCGCGCATCGACAAAATACAGCACGCGGTTGGCGTCCAACTCCCGCCCGCGATGGCGCAGAGCGGCAAGGTCGGTAGTGGCGTAGAGATAACCGCCGTCGGACTTCTGGACGATCACTGGCAGCGGCGTACCATCCTTGCCGGTGAACTCGTCAAGGAACACACACTGAGCGCCATCCGACTCGCGCAGTAATCCCTGCTCGCGCAAGTCGGCGATCACCCAGGGCAGGTCCGCGTTATAGGCGCTTTCGGCTTTGACGTCGACACGGCGCAGGGTAACACCCAACCGTTCGCATACCCGTTCGCAATGGCTCATGGAGATGTCGATAAACTGTTGCCACCGTGCCAGGCAATGGGCTTCGCCTTGCTGCAATTTTACTACGTAGGCGCGGGCGGTGTCAGCGAACGTGGGGTCGCTGTCGAACCGCTGCTTGGCGCTGCGGTAAAAACCCTCGAGATCTTCCAGTGCCAGCGTGAGTTGCGATTCACCAGCGGTGCTCAAATGATCGATCTGCGCGATCAGCATACCAAACTGGGTGCCCCAATCACCTACATGATTTTGGCGTATTACCCGGTGACCGAGAAATTCCAGGACCCGTACCACGGCATCGCCGATGATGGTGCTGCGTAAATGTCCGACATGCATCTCCTTTGCCAGGTTGGGCGAGGAGTAGTCGACGACGATGGTCTGCGGCTGCCGCACCGGCTCCACTCCCAGATGCGGATGCCGCAGGGCAGTTGTTAACTGGTCAGCCAGCCATATGTCGTCCAGGGTAACATTGATGAATCCCGGACCGGCGATCTCGACACGGGCGGCGATATCCCGCAGATCCAGAACCTGGACGATGCTTTGCGCCAGAGTGCGCGGCGGCAGGCGCAAAGCCTTGGCCGCGGCCATCACTCCGTTGGCCTGATAGTCGCCGAATTCCGGCCGAACAGCAGGCTGAATCTGGGGATTGGCGTCGGCGCCCGCCTGTTGAAAGGCCTGGCGAAAACGTTGTTCAAGAAGTTTACTGATCTGCATGGTGGCGCCGTGGGTCCGGGATTTCGATTATTAATAGTGCTTATAGTATACCACCGCTGGCTTTGGTGATGGCAGCGCTTGGTCGAAAATGCCCGGCGGCGGAGTATTCCACCATCAAATCAGATTGTTGCCGGCTGATGGGCAGGTATGACTTGCCAAAGCGGGCTGAATTCGGTCCGAGTTCCCATCTTTTACACTACCCCCTGCAGCAATCCTGCCTTTCCCGACATCTTTACGTTTTCACAAACAGTTGTATTTACCCGGCAGTTGCCACGGGTGGTGGTTGGACGCTAAACCTTCCGTGAATCAAAAACTTAATGATCGCCGCCGCGGAGGTAATAGCAGTGAGGATCTTCAGCTTGTCCTGGTAGTAGGGTCATGCATCGATGTCGATGTTGAATGCACATTTTGGCAACTTGGTCCACTGATGCGCCAGACTGAGTTACTGTCCGCAGCTCATGAATAGGTGCCAATAAACCCAGCAATCGACTCAGGTTCAATCTTGGTTGCGGCGCCAAGGCCGTAAAGCGTTGCATGAATTCCAATAGCAAACCGTCTCGCGAATATATTATACCGGCGCGGCCCTACCTGACGCGCCGATGAAACATGACACCGCTCGTGCTACCTGGACTAGGACGGTACTACTCCTACCAGGGTAGGTCGGTAACCTTTAGCGTGACACCGTGGATGAATTAAGCATTTGCCCTGGCAGTCGCCAGTTTCCGGTTGACTGTTTGAGAGGTAGCGTAAATGAACGGCTCGCTGATTATGTCCTGTTATGAACTAGCAAACATTTCACTGCATAAGATTGAAATACTTACTCGACATCCATAGTGCGATGGTAGTAAAGTTTTTCAGTGGCATGAGTGTAGCAAATAGAAC
>JAHECY010000152.1 GCA_024641505.1 Gammaproteobacteria bacterium | reverse complement strand
GTGGGTGGGTGGTGGGTGGGTTGCTTCTATCATGTCTGATTTCGGGAACTCTCCTGACTCTCGGCACCGGCGGTAAAATCGACCCAAAAATAGCAAGATCAGTCATGACAGAAATCAGCGTGGAGATCATAATGGGTGCCAATGAATGAGGATCAAGAATTGTCGGAATCCGAAAAATTCGCTTACGCCGAAATAATAAGCAAAGTGTGCGATTTCATTTATGCCCATCTCGATGACGAGCTGTCCGTGGAACGCTTGAGCGATATCGCCGGTTTTTCAAAGTACCACTTTCACCGGCAGTTTTCCGCCTATACCGGGATCGGTGTTTACAAATTCATTCAATTGCTGCGGCTAAAACGTGCATCATACCAGTTGGTATTCAACAGGTATTATCGCATCGTCGATATCGCGCTGGATGCCGGTTTCGAGAACCCGGAGTCGTTTTCCCGCGCTTTTAAGCATACTTTCGGTCAAACGCCCACTGAATTCAGAGAGCAGCCGCAATGGGCACCCTGGCACGAAAAATACAAATTTTGCTTACCTGAGAGGAATTCCAATATGAATATAGAAATCGTCGAGTTTCCGGAAACCAAAGTTGCGGTCCTTGAGCATCAGGGCAGCCATGCGCTCTTGAATGATTCCATCGCGCGTTTTATCGCCTGGCGTAAAGCCAGCAAATTGTCACCGGTGGCGTCGAGCCAGACCTTCGGCGTTCCCTACAGTGATCCCAAGATCACGGCACCAGACGCATTCCGATTTGATATCTGCGGGTCGGTCACAGCCGATGTACCGGCCAATGCGCAGGGGGTGATCACGAAAATTATTCCCGGCGGTCGCTGTGTCCGGCATCGCCACCACGGTTCTCGCGATGACATCGACGCCAAGATTTACTACCTTTACGGTCAATGGTTGCCGGACAGCGGTGAAGAGTTGCGGGATTTTCCCTGCTACTTTCACTATTTGAACCTGTTCCCCGAAGTTCCGGAGCATGAGTTGGTCACGGATATTTATCTGCCCTTACGCTAAGCCAGGCGACCACTGATTGCAGGGTGTGTATGACGCACCGGTTTTTGAAAACAAGAACGAAGAACCCTTGATAGGTGGCTCCGTGGGATCAAAAAGCTGGCCGGAAATGCTGGGTCGGCATCTAGTGCTGTATCTCCTGGAAAAAGCGATGCGCGTGGTGTTGGCGGTTACGGGATGCCATGGAATTACGTGTCGATTTAAAGTGTCACCGGACAATTTGGCGGTCTCCCGGGCTTTTTTCCTGTGCCATTTTCAAGCGCGCCTGGGCCGGGTACCCCGAAGATTTCCCTGCATCCACCTGCGTGATCGCGTGCGCGCGACCTGCAAGTTGCACGTTACAGGTAGTTACGGATTGCAGCCGAGTGACGGCTAGGACGGCGCCGGCAAGCGTATAAATTGCTGCGCTTCTTCCAACACGAATTGCTTGAATGCCAGCGCCACCGGCGACAAACGCTTGCCGGTACGTTGCACGATATGCCAGTGGCGCTTGATGGGAAAGTCCTCCACATCCAGAATCACCAGGCGGCCGGTTTCCAGTTCCAGTTCCAGGGTATGCACGGACACGATGCCCAGTCCCAGACCGGCTTCCACCGCCTGTTTGATCGCTTCATTACTGCTCATTTCGATGCCGGTATGAAAGGTCACGCCGTGATTATCAAAAAATCGCTGAATCGCGCTGCGCGTACCCGAACCGGCTTCACGGGCCACGAAATGCTCCGCCGCGAAGTGTTTCAGCGCTATGTTCTTCACATGCGCCAGGGGATGGCTGGCGGCGGCGATTAACACCAGCGGATTTTCCATGATCACGCTGGATTCCACCTCTACACCTTCCGGGGGCTGCCCCATAATGACCAGATCCGGCTCATTTTGTTCGAGTTGGTTTTTAAGACTTTCACGGTTGGTAATATCAAGACTGATGGTGACACCGTCATAACGCGCGGCAAACGCCGCCAGCAACCGGGTTGCGAAATGACTGGCCGTGGTCGCCACCGATATGGTCAGTTTGCCGCTTTGTACACCCTTGAGCTGTTCAATGATGGTTTCCGCTTCCGCCAGCAGCTGATTGATACTCAGACAGTAACGGTGCATTTCGCGGCCGGCGGCTGTAAGATGAATTTTCTTGCCCATTTGCTCGAACAAGGGCAAACCCACGTTATCTTCGAACTGTTTAATTTGCATGGATACCGCCGGCTGGCTTAGATGCAGCGATTCCGAGGCCCGCGTATAGCTGCCCAGACGTGCCACCGCCTCAAAAACTTCGAGTTGCCGCAAGGTTAAGCGCATGCCTGACTCCAGCCAATTTAAGTGGCTATATCATATAATGCTTTGCTTATGTTTTCAATCAATATTATTGAATTGTCTTTATGGTTGTGTCCGGTTATAGTCCTTTCACCCCCAAGCCTGGCAACATAAATCCAGGTTTGGCGCCGGCACCGCTGGCACATGCGGTGTAACGAATTTCAACAATAACCTTAGGAGCGCCACCATGGCAAAGACCTATAAATCGGGTGTTAAAGAATACCGTGAAACGTACTGGATGCCCAATTATACCCCCAAAGATACCGATCTTCTGGCTTGCTTCAAAATCACCCCCCAGGCCGGCGTACCCCGTGAAGAAGTCGCCGCAGCCGTAGCCGCGGAATCCTCCACCGGCACCTGGACTACCGTATGGACCGACCTGCTGACCGATCTGGACTATTATAAAGGTCGCGCTTACGCCATCGAAGACGTGCCCGGTGATGACACCTGTTTCTACGCTTTCGTCGCATATCCAATCGATCTGTTCGAAGAAGGCTCCGTGGTCAACGTACTGACCTCGCTGGTGGGTAACGTGTTCGGCTTCAAGGCCCTGCGCGCACTGCGTCTGGAAGATATCCGCTTCCCGGTCGCCTATGTCATGACCTGCAATGGCCCGCCCCAGGGTATTCAGGTGGAACGTGACATCATGAACAAATACGGCCGTCCGCTGCTGGGTTGCACCATCAAGCCCAAGCTCGGCCTGTCCGCCAAGAACTACGGCCGCGCCTGCTATGAAGGCCTGCGTGGTGGTCTGGACTTCACCAAGGACGACGAAAACGTCAATTCCCAGCCGTTCATGCGCTGGAGACATCGCTTTGACTTCGTCATGGAAGCCATTCTGAAAGCTGAAGCGGAAACCGGCGAACGTAAAGGTCACTACCTGAACGTGACCGCGCCAACTTCCGACGAAATGATGCGCCGCGCTGAGTACGCCAAAGAAATCGGCGCTCCGATCATCATGCACGACTACCTGACCGGTGGTTTGTCCGCCAACACCCAGCTGGCGCAATGGTGCCGTGACAACGGTATGCTGCTGCACATTCACCGCGCCATGCACGCGGTACTCGACCGCAATCCCCACCACGGTATCCACTTCCGTGTACTGACCAAAGTATTGCGCCTGTCCGGTGGCGACCACCTGCACTCCGGTACCGTTGTTGGTAAGCTGGAAGGCGATCGTGACGCGACTCTGGGCTGGATCGACATCATGCGCGACAAGTATGTCAAAGAAGATCGTTCACGCGGTATTTTCTTCGATCAGGATTGGGGCGCGATGCCCGGCGTACTGCCAGTGGCTTCCGGTGGTATCCACGTGTGGCACATGCCCGCGCTGGTTAACATTTTCGGCGACGATTCCGTGTTGCAATTCGGTGGCGGCACCTTGGGTCACCCCTGGGGTAATGCTGCCGGCGCCGCGGCCAACCGCGTTGCGGTGGAAGCTTGCGTCGAAGCCCGCAACTCCGGTCGCGAACTCGAAAAAGAAGGCAAGGACATTCTTACCAAGGCCGCCAAGAGCAGCCCGGAACTGGCCGCTGCCATGGAAACCTGGAAAGAAATCAAGTTCGAATTCGACACCGTTGACAAGCTGGACGTTAAACACAAGTAATTTTGTGTGAAGTAACTTGTATTCCGGACACGCCAGCGGCGTGTCCGGTAACCACGAACGAATTCTATTTATTATTGAGGAACTCACAATGAGTACAATGCAAGACTACAAATCAAGCTTGAGCGACACTACCAGCCGCAAGTTTGAAACTTTCTCCTATCTGCCGGCCATGTCTGATGATCAAATCCGTCAACAGATCAAGTTCATCGTCAGCAAAGGCTGGAACCCCGGTATCGAACATACCGAACCGCAGAATGCCACCCAGAACTACTGGTACATGTGGAAGCTGCCGATGTTCGGTGAAACCGACGTCGATGCGATACTGGCGGAATGCGCTGCTTGTCACAAGGCACATCCGAACAATCATGTTCGCTTGCTGGGCTTCGACAACTACAAGCAGTCTGCGGGCGCATCCATGGTTATCTATCGCGGCAAAGCTGTTTAAGCAGCCGGGGTAGAACCAGATAAAAGCCCCTGCCCGACAGTTTGTGGGTCAGGGGTTTTTTTAACCCTGCAACAAAGAGGAATTATGGCGAAACCGGATACGTATATTGGCATTCACAATGAAATCAATGGTGGCATGACCACGATTGGTAAAATCATTCGTGATGCGTGGGTGTTTGGGCTGTTGCCTGAAACAGAGACCTGCGAAGGCTGGAATCTGGCCGGTATCGACGCCATTTTGCAAAAAGTAAATGCCGAATGGGACAAGTACGGCTGCCTGGTCAGCCACTTGCCGAAAGAACTGTTTGAACGTCACCAGAAAATTCACGGCGCCGCCATGGACAAAGCCCGGGCAGCGGGCTGGACCGGCGAGGCCGAAACCGAAGACGATAAATAGATAAAAAAGGTGTGTCATGTCAAACCCTACAGTTGACC
The DNA here is from genome assembly GCA_024641505.1 of Gammaproteobacteria bacterium. Taxonomy (GTDB): domain Bacteria; phylum Pseudomonadota; class Gammaproteobacteria; order SG8-11; family SG8-11; genus UBA6920. The sequence goes on along the minus strand of JAHECY010000152.1, from coordinate 1,536 downwards.
CTAAACAGTACCTGATAAAAGACGAACCGTATTACAAACCGGTGGCGAATGAAGTCGCGTTATATGAAGCGGCTTACAACGTGCGCATGCCGATGATGCTCAAAGGCCCGACCGGCTGCGGTAAATCCCGTTTTGTGGAATACATGGCGTGGAAACTCGGTAAACCTTTAATTACTGTTGCCTGTAATGAAGACATGACGGCATCGGATCTGGTCGGACGTTTCCTGCTGGATAAAGATGGCACCAAATGGCAAGACGGCCCGTTGGCGACGGCGGCACGTATCGGCGCCCTGTGCTATCTCGACGAAGTGGTGGAAGCGCGCCAGGACACCACAGTGGTGATTCATCCCCTGACCGATCACCGCCGCACCCTGCCGCTGGACAAGAAGGGCGAGCTGATTCGGGCGCACGCGGATTTCCAACTGGTAATTTCCTATAACCCCGGTTACCAGAGCTTGATGAAAGATTTAAAACAGTCCACCAAGCAGCGCTTTGGTGCGCTTGACTTCGACTATCCGGCGGAAGACATAGAGATTGAAATTGTCGCCAGGGAATCCGGCGTGGATACTGCATCCGCGTCAAAACTGGTGCATATCGCGCAACGCGCACGTAACCTCAAGGGTCACGGCCTGGATGAAGGTATTTCAACGCGCTTGCTGGTGTACGCCGGTCAATTGATCAGTAAGGGCATTGATGCCAAAGCCGCCTGCAGCATGACCATGGTGACGCCGTTGACCGATGATCCGGACATGCGCGACACTCTGGATGCGGCGGTACAGACATTCTTTGGTTAAGTTATGCGCGCGGAGACCTGGCGAGCACTGAGTGTTTAGCGCCTTGTCATTCCGGCACCCATGTAGCCGGAACCCGGTGGTGGCGGCGCCGGAACCCCGTGTTCACGGGATGACGGCAGGCAGGCACAATTACTTGAAGGCACTCCCCGCGACGAGGCTTTGTATATGAGCATCAATCTCAAGGACTACGAAGAATTCCTGAAACAAACCTCACCCGCCATACGCAGCGTGCTGGAAGGCACCTTCCAGGAAGCGAGCAGAATCATGTCCCCCTCGGGACTGGCGGACTACATGGACGGCGCCAAAGCCATGAGCAATCTGGGCCGAGGCAGCGACCTGGTGGTTTCCTACCTGCAGGAAATGCCGCTGGTGGTAAAAGAGTGCGGCGAGGATATCATCCCCGACTGTATTTCCGCCGCCATGAAATTGTCATCCATGGTGTCCGGCGAGGTGATCACACTTTTGTTTAACAGCTTGCCGTCCGCCGCTCGCAATCTTGGCGACGCCGAATTGTTGCGTGGATTTCTGGTGTTGGTGCACCAGCTATCTTCAACCGCGGCACGCGGCGTACGGCCCATGCTGAATCATATCGATCAGCTGTTATCCAAGCTCACCTTGAGTGGCCTGCGTCGCTGGGCCAATTTCGGCGCCGAGGCATATCGTCGCGACTACGCCAATCTGACATCCTATTTCAATCTGGAATCCGCCGATGCCAAAGCGATGTTGCAAAAAGAACGTCGCG
>JAHECY010000151.1 GCA_024641505.1 Gammaproteobacteria bacterium | reverse complement strand
CGCCAATCGACTGACTACTCACGGCAGGCCAGCGTACAGACGACCCGTGGCACCCAATATACGGCGCAAGTCACCGGCACCGTAAGCCGTTATACCTACGAGCACGCATTGCAGCCCACGGGCAATGTTACCGTTAAAAGCGCGGCTGTTACCGGCGGTGCGACCGTGGTGCTCGTGAAAAAATCGAGCGCAGCAACAGCAGCCGGCAGTGAGGTGACGGCAAAAACCGGCCGCTGGACTTTTGAAAATGTCATGGACCCGTCTTCGCAAGTAACGGAGCGTTCCACGGCGTACACCACTGAGGGCACCAAGAAAGCATCGGATGCCAGTTCCAGGGTCAGTAACAACACCAGTGGGTTTACCGGTCGCAGTTATCAGGTGACCCAGGAAAAAGTGGTGACGCCGGTGCTGAAGTTTTCCGGGGACACATCCGTCAAGGCGACGCGGCAAACGACTGACGGCAGCCGTTACAGCAGCGAAGCCACGGCAACCTCCGCAAAAGCCAGCTATGAGGATGTTGTTAAGCCGGTAGCCAGATTTTCCACACGGGCCAGCGAGGGCAGCAGCGAAGTAACCGGTGCGGCGGCGCGCGTCACGGCCGACGTCAGTCGGCGCACCGCCGATGCCACCACCCGAGGCTCCAAGGCCAGCAAGGATTCAGGTTTGCAAAGCAGCGAGGCTATGGATGCTTCCCTGAAAAAGTCGCTGGCGTCGACCTGGCACGATTATCAAGCCCGGCAACTGGACCCGGATATCGCCGATGAGTTGATCCGGCAGGCGTATGGGCTCAGCGGCGATATTCTGGAAGTGCTTGCGCAGGAACTGCGGGTGCCGGTGTCGGTGTTGGCCCAAACCATTGTTCGGGAAATGCCACCGCAACCCACCCGCAGCCAATTACGGAATATCATGCGTTATGTGATTGCCGGATTGGAACGAAATTATGTTACCACCGGCGATGCACACGGTTAGGCCAGATTTTCCGGTGGCCGGCACGTGGTTGCTGCGCAGCGTGGTAATGCTGGTACTGATGTTGACTTGGATGCCAGCACTGCCGGCCGAAGTCGAGGAGTTACCGGATGTCGGCATTGTGTTGGCGCAAGGCCCTGCCAGCGACCCATGGCAGGACGATGAGCGGGTTGTGGTGCAGGAATTGCTGGCTCGCGTGCCCGTGACGTTGTGGCCGAGTCGCTGGCCGGGCAGGGTCAGGATCCTCACCCTGGTGAAAAATCAGCATGTGCTCAATGACATCCTCGATCCGCAAGCGGTGCCGGCGCGACCCGGGCTGGTAGTAAATCTGCGAATCACGAGTCGTCTACGCGCCATTGACGGTGAGCAGAGCCGGTTATTGCAACGACAACTGTTGCGTACGCTGCTTGAAATATACGATGAGATAAACGGTATCAGCGCAACGCCGATCTGGCGCGCGCTCAGCGGCTGGCGACCGGCATTGTTCGGCTTCGGCCAGCGTGCCGACAACCAGGACCCGCGGGCATATGCGCACGTCGAAGGATCACAAGGTGCGCGGCAGGATTTCGTGAGCACCGCTGAATTCTATATTTTTCCGCCGCCTTCCACCCTTGAAGATTCCATCAGGTGCCGTACACCGCGCAAGTATGCATTCGTGCGCCGGCTGTTTCCGGGCTACCGGTCACCTTTGGAGCGGACACACCTGCAGTGCAGGGATTTGTCTGACGGTTTGCTCGATGATATGGAATTTTTCGATCCGGTAACCGGTAACCGGGTGGAGTTGGGACCGGTGACCATGAACACGGTGCGCGGTTTCGAATTGCTGTACGCGACGCCGGGAACCGGCGATGCCTCGGAAATCGCCGGGCATTTGCTGTTGCGAATCAAGTTGAATAATAACCCGAGGGCGGACCGGTTGGGCATGGAAAATCCCAACGATTTAGTCATTTCATTTTTGGCCAACACTCGCGAGGCGGCGCAAGCATCAGTCGCTCCAAAAGCGTCGGCTGTGCCGCAACAGTGCCATGACCGCTGGTTCGGCGCGGATGACGGTGCCCGTGATTTTGACGCCTTGAAGTCGATCGTGCAGTCGTTAAAGGGTTTGAGCGGTGGGTTTCTTACGCTGATGGACCGGCAGACTCTGGCGCATGCGATAAAAACTTACACCGTCGAGGAGGATCGCAATCTGTTGCGTTACCGGCTGGAGTTGACGCCGATTCAGCAGCGCGATTTACTCGAGTATTTGTACCTGGCCAAGAAAAATTATAATTCGAAATATTATTTTTTCGATCAAAACTGCGCGTCGGTACTGGTCAAGGTGATCGGGCGGGGAATCGGGCACCGGGAGATCGCGCAGTTCAATCCTCTGGTATCTCCACCCAATTCCCTGGTCGGCATGTTTATCCGTCACGGTTTGGCGACTCCGGTGTTTCCGTCATTTTACAGTTATCGCAAGCAGGGTTTTCTGGCGCAGCAGCTCATCGGCATACGCATGGCCGAATTGCAAACACGCTTTGCGGCGGCGCATTGGCCGGATTGGCGCGAGTTGGTACATGAAAATACAGAGCATCGAATGCGGGCGCTGGAGCAGTTGGCATTGGTGACGCAAAGCCACCCGGCGGCACTTGTCTCGATTTACGAACTGGCGATGTTACTTCAGGAGGCGGAGTTGACTTTCGCCGATAAAAATCTAATGTGTGAGAACTACACCAGTTCCGTAACGCGCCGTGTGCGCGAATTACAATCGGCGTGGCTGGACGCGGCGCAACTCCCGTCGACATCCTATTTCCGCAAGACCAGCCGGGTGCTGGAGGATTATTACGCACCCTTGGAGCGCGATGATTCTGAACAGGGCGTTCCGCACACCCGGTTGTTGAATGTCTCAGCGGCTTCCGGCGTCGCTCAAACCGGCAAGTCGGCGCTGCCGATATTCAACCTGAGCGGCGCTCTGGAAAGTCAGGACATGGGATCGATGTCCAGTATCGCCATGCAACGGGGCGGCGCTGTTGCCTTGGGTTCGGTGAGCGTAACCGAGGGCGAGGACGCTTCGGGGCGCACGCAACTACACGCTTGGCATGCCACGGTACTGGAGGTGCGCAAGTTCAAGGAATATCTCAATACCGTGCCCGGATATTTCAGCCCGCATGGGAGCATGGGCTTAGGCCTGAGTTTTCTGGATTTTTCGCGTAATAGCGCGTTGGGCGTCACCCATGGCACTGTCGCCGGCGGCGAATTGCTGTTCAATTTATTTGGGGGACCTGCATTTGGTCAGTACGCCTTTGTCGGACTGGGTCTGGATCTGCATCGCCATTTGGAGTCCGGTCACGGTGACGCGGGTATCGTCGTACCGGTGAGCGCGGAAACGCTTTGGAGTTTTGACCGAGGACGCGCCTGGCAATGGCGCAATCGTTTTGAATATCGTGTCGCCACCAGTGACAACGCTCAAGACGAATACAGTTTCAATGGCGCATTGGTTTACCGTTATGGACGCTTGGGTAAAGCCTTGACCCTGCTAAGGCTTAGCGTCAGTCAGGATGAAATATTACGTGATCATGCGTCCCAGGGCAGCTTGGTCAGCCGTTCCCTGCAGTTGGGCGTGGAATTCAACCGCTGGTGATGGCAACCGATGCGGGTGCTGACAAGTAGGTTGGCCGCGTGAAAGTGTTATAATCAGGGTGACCGAAAAACGACGCAAATAGCGTGTTGCCTATGCTAGGAACGGTCACTAAAAAAATAGGAGCGGCAGGCGCGGCAACCTTGCGCGCTCTGGAGCCTTAACCCAAATACATTGGAACACCATAGATGAGCGGGAGTGCAATGGAAATAGTCGTCGATACCCTGAGTGCCATTCAATGGGAAGAATGGGTGTTTTCCGGTCTGCGCATCCTGCTTATTATTTCTCTGGTCTGGTTTATCCTGCAGGTTCTCAAACGCGCGCTGCGCAAGATGGAACAGGCGTTAATCGCGCGCAGCGGAGAAGAGGGTGGAGTGCCGACGGAATCGGGGAAGCGCGCCGAAACCCTGACCCGATTGTTGCGGCAGGGAATAGCGATTACCGCCTGGATTGTCACGACCTTGGTGGTGTTTCGCGAATTGGGCATTGACATTGCCCCGATCCTGGCCAGTGCCGGTGTTGTCGGTCTGGCCGTGGGGTTCGGCGCGCAGAACCTGGTGCGCGATGTGATTGCGGGCTTTTTCATGATCCTGGAGGATCAGGTGCGCGTCGGGGACGTGGCGATCATCAATGGCACCGGCGGCCTGGTCGAGAAGATCAGTTTTCGCACCATCATACTGCGGGATTTGTCGGGCGTGGTGCATGTGTTTCCCAATGGTACGATCACATCGATGGCCAATATGACCAGGGAATGGTCGGCCTATGTATTTGATATCGGGGTCGCCTACAAGGAAGATACGGATCGGGTGGTGGCGATCATGCGCCGAGTGGGCGCGGAATTGAAACAGGATGAGAATTTCGGTCGCTTGATGGTGGACGAGGTGGAGGTCTTTGGTGTCGACAGATTTGCGGATTCGGCGGTGATGATCAAGGGCCGGTTGCGAACCTTGCCCATCAAGCAATGGGATGTGGGACGGGAGTTTCTGCGCCGGCTCAAATTCGCTTTCGACCAGGAGGGTGTTGAAATACCGGTACCTCATCGCTCTGTTTTTCTCGATGGTGGAAGTGCGCCGGTTGTCGAATCCTTACTAAAGCACAAGGAGCCTCGATAAGCGCTTGTGCACGCATCGGTGTGCCAGTGCACGGATGGTTCGTGGCTGGACCGGGATCGGGTCGTTTGTTGATGGTCCTTGCACCGTGGTGTGCCTGTTTAATGCTTATAGCGCAATCAGTCGCTTGGCCAACGGAAAACCGGGCATGCCGAAACAGGTCACGGGATCGCCGGTCTGGGAGTAGCCCTGAGCCAGGTAAAATTCCTTCGCGGTCGCCGTGCTGGTCATCGTCACCTGGGTCAGACCCCAAGCTCTTGCTTGCTGTTCCGCGCTTGCTAACAGCGCGCGGCCGATCCCTTGCGCGGTATAGCTCGAATGCACATAGCACAGATGCAGGCGACCGTCGGTATCGATAAACGCCACTCCCGCGATCTGGCCATCCACGATGCTGACAAAACCCTGGCCGCTGCCGCCGAACAGCAGCCGTTCCAGGTTTTCCGGCGATCTCTGGGTCAACCAGGTTTCAATGAGGTGCACCTGATTCTGGTGATCTTGCTCGCAGAGGTTGACGATGGCGTCGCTGATGACCGTGTCGATGGCGCCGAGCTGTTCTCGTTGTGCCTTATCGGTTGTGAAGTCAAACACAATGCATTCCTTAATAAATAACATCGACGAAGAATACTCGATTCAATCGTCATGGCCAATGTCGGCGCGACGCCTGGGTGCTGACTGTGGCAGCGCTAGGCTGCTGGCGGCAAGCGCTAATAATATAGCGTAATACTAGGTTAAGCGCATTTCCCGGTTTTTCCAAGTTACAAATATATACTTCTCTGTGAATATTATTATGTTTGTAACGGGGAGGATGATACATTTTTTAAAGGAAGTTATATCGGGTTTCAAGCAAATACATATTATTTTGGACCGGGGATAAATCATTGTCCCGGCCGTTGGAGGTTTCATATGGCTCATATGAGATGGGATGAGTCTTATAGCGTGCGGTCCACGCTGCTGGACGGTCACCATAAACTCTTGTTCTACGTTGTTGACCGCTATCATGATGCGCTGCATCAGCATGCCACGATCGAAGTCCTGGCCGATTTATTCGGGCAAGTTATCGATTATACGGCAATGCATTTCGATGTTGAGGAAGAATTGATGCAACGATCCGGATATCCGTTCCTGAAATCACACAAAAATGCTCACGGATTTTTATTGCACCGGGCGGAAAGTCTGTTGGCCCGCATCAACAGCGGTGACCAAGTGGCTTGTAATCAGGCGGCTGAATTTCTCAGTGACTGGTGGGAGAAGCATATTCGCGGCATCGATGCCCAATATGCGCCATATATGGAACAAGTCGTACTTGATGATATTGCCGTATAAGAACCAGGGGTAGAGCGCAGGCGTGGGTTTTGGTAGTGCCGGTACGCGCATTGCCAACGCTGCTAAAATACCGTAACCAGGGGACAAATAAAAAAAGGGCATCTTGCGATGCCCTTTCTACTGCCTGTTATCAACTCAGGCACACTGCGTTTTCATGCCTGCCGTTACTTCCATGCCGTGGGGGTATGGCAGTAGTGGCAATCCAGCGTCGTGGTTCTATGGGTTTGCGGCTTGCCGGTGGCGATTGTTCCATTATGGCAGGTGCCGCAGATAGTGTTGGCATCTGTCGCGGGGTGGACAAAGGGTGCGGGTGCCGGAGGTGTTGTGGTGCCACCACCAGTACCAC